>JAIBJG010000007.1 GCA_020029475.1 Methanobacteriota archaeon
TCAGCGGCACGTCCTCGATGAACACCTCGCCCTCCGTGAGGTCGTCGAGCCCGCTGAGGCAGTTCAGGAGGGTCGTCTTCCCGCATCCCGAGGGGCCCATCACGGCGACCATCTCCCCCTTCCGGATCTGGAGGTCGACCCCGCGCAATGCGTGCACGCGGACGGCGCCGGAGTTGTACACCTTGTGGGCGCCCACGGCCCGGACGAGGATCGGGTCGTCGGCCATGACGAACGATTCGAGCGGGGGCGGGCTATTTAGCGTTTTGGCGAGGAAAAATCACCGATGGGTCATCGTCCGCAGCGGGCCTGCGCCCGCTACTGGATCCGGGCCTCGTAGAAGTGGAGGAGCCAGTCCTCCTCGAGGCGGTCCCCGCCCGCGATCGACCGCAGCTCCTCCCCGATCTCCTTCGTGAACGCCCGCCTCGCATCCGGGCTCGCTGCGGCGAACTCCGCCTCGTTCGCGCCCCAGGAGAGCCGGAAGTCCACGAACGTCTCCGGGGGCTCGAAGGGCGCCTTCACGATCTCCGTCCTCACGTCCACCCGCCGGAAGCCCGCCGCCTTGAGCGCCGCGGTCACCTTCTCGGGGGACCGGAGGTCCTTCCATCCCGTGCTCCCCCGGAAGTACTCCGTCGCCGCGCGGAGCTCCGCGAGTTTCTTCGTAGGTTCTCGGAGGCGGTGCCGCTCTAGGGCTCCGAGAAACGCATCCAGGGCGGCGTCCTCGAAGTCCCCCCATTCCGAGAACACGAACCTTCCCATGGGCTTCAGGACGCGCGCGACCTCGACGAAGCACCGCTCGAAGCCGATCGAGGGAATCCCGAGGTTGCTCACGACCGCGTCGAACAGGCCGCCGCGGTACACGATGTTCCGCACGTCCATCATCTCGAACCGGATCGACCGGATCCCGAGCTCCGCGGCCCGGTACGTGGCCCGCGCGATCGCACCGTCCGCGAGGTCGATCGCGACGACGCCCTGCGGGGCGACCCGCGGCGCGACGAGGCACGCGAGGAGGCCCGTCCCCGTCCCGAGGTCGAGCACGAGCTCGCCCGCCTTGGGGTCCGCGAGGCGGACCACGCGCTCCGCAATCGGCGCGAAGTGCGGGGTCACCGCCCGGTCGTACGTCTCCGCCATGCGGGAATACTCGTCCGTGAGTAGGAGGACGACCTCCTCGGGGTTCACGTCCCCGGGCCATGGAAGATGCGGGCTTAACGGTTGACGTCGCAGCGAACGGCCCCGACCCGAGGTATCCTTACGTAAGGATACCCGGCGCCCCGTGCATCGTGTCCCGCGCGTCGCCCGCGGGCGACATCCCCGGAAAGCTGTTAAGGGATGGGGAAGGTAACCGCCTCCGTTGGCGGCCCTCGAACCCCGCTTCCGTGAGGATCATGTCGCGATCATCGGGTCGTTCATCCGCCACCATGTGGCGGAGTCCGGTGCGCGCGGGATCGTCCTCGGGATGAGCGGGGGGGTCGACTCCTCCCTGGTCGCGACCCTGTGCGTCGGGGCCGTCGGTCCCGAAAGGGTCACGGGGGTGTGGGCGGGCGAAGGACCCGCGAAGGGGCCCGACTTCCGGGACGCCGCGGACATGGCGGAGTCTCTCGGAATTGAGCTGCGGCGGCTCGACATCGCTTCCCTGGCAGGCGCGTTCCAGCGGTCGCTGAAGATGAAGCGGGCCGATCGGATCGCCGTCGGGAACGTGAAGGCGCGGATTCGGATGATCATCCTGTATTCGATCGCGAACACGGAGCAGCGGGTCGTGATGGGGACGGGGAACAAGTCTGAGATTGCCGTTGGATACTTCACGAAATTTGGAGACGGCGGCGTCGACTTCCTCCCAATCGGGGACCTGTACAAGACCCAGGTCCGGGAGATGGCCGCGTTCCTCGGCGTGCCGAAGCAGATCGTCGAGAAGATCCCTACGGCGGGGCTGTGGAAGGGGCAGACGGACGAGGGGGAGCTCGGGATCCGATACGCGGACCTCGACCGGGTGCTCCTGGGCATCGAGATCCACCTGACCCCGGAGGAGATTGCGGCGCAAACGGGGATCTCGATCAAGAAGGTCCGTCACGTCGAGGACCTCGTCGCCCGTTCCGCGCACAAGCGGAAGCCGCCCCTAATCCCGAAGGTAGGGATCCGCACGTTCGGGCTCGACTGGCGCGAGTGACGCGGTCCTCCCACCGTACGCCTCGAGGAACGCATCCGGGGAGTCGACGTCGAACACGATCTCGTCCACCTCCGCCCCGAGGACGGTCCAGAACCGCCGCGGCCTCCGCAGCTTCACGGCGAGGAGCCCCACCTTCGAGCCCGTCAGGAAGAGTCGGCGTCGGCCCACCTGCGCGCGGATCCCGAGGGGCGCATCCCCCTCGAACTTCCCCAGGGACACGATCTCCCGAAGCGGGAACGCGCCCTTGAAGTACCATCCCTGGCGGAGAATCAGTCGCGTCGTCGTGAGCCAGTGATCCGTCAGGAACGGGGAGACGCCCCAGACCACGATGTACACCGCGAACAGGACGCCGAACCCCGCCATCCAAGGCGCGGGCGCGGCGAACTGCAGACCGAGAATCGCAAGGATCATGGCCGCGAGCGCCGCGAACAGGAGGAGCCTCTGGAGAAAGAACGCCTTGCCGTACGGAAACTCCCTTCGCTTCTGTGATGCCGCCGTCCGCCCACCTCAGACGTTCCGGATCGTGCTGATGAACTTGATCGCCTTCACGCCCTTCACCCGCCGCAGGGACTGGACGAATTCCTTGAGTCGCCCGCTGGGGCCTTCGGCGACGAAGATCTCGAGGCAGTTCGCCTCGTCGACGTGCGTGTGGAGCATCGTGCGGATCTCCGCGAAGCGATGCTGGATAGTGGCAAGATCCGTCCGCGTCGACTCCTTGTCCACGAGCGCGGAGAGGATCAGCATGCTCGCGCCGGACTCCTTCTCCCACTCCGCCTCGTCGATGAAGTCCCGCAGGGCCTCCCGGAAGGCCTCCGAGCGGCTCGGGTATCCGCGCTTCTTCACGACCTCCTCGAGTTTTCGCAGGGTCTGCGGGTCGAGGGACATCGAGACGATCGTCATCCGTTATTAAGGAACGTGCATCGGGTATTTGGAAGTTATTAAGCGCGTATCATGTTTTAAATAACGCCTGCCCGCTGGGCCGGAGGCGATGGTGGACCTCGTAGGGGCGCAGAGACCCGAGACGCCCTCTGGGGAGACGGCCCTCCGCGTGGCCGACCTGACGGTGCGGCTGGACGGGCGGACCGTCCTCGAGGGCGTGACCTTCGACGTCCGGCGGGGGACGACGCTCGGGATCCTCGGACCCAACGGCGCGGGGAAGACGGTCCTCCTCCGGGCGCTCCTCGGGGTCATCCCTCACGAGGGGACGGTCACGTGGCGCGAGGGGACAAAGATTGGGTACGTCCCGCAGAGCCTCTTTGTCGCGGACGTCCCGATCACGGTGCGGGAGTTCCTCGAGATCAAGCACGACATCGACGTCCGGGGAACCCTCGCTTCCGTCGGCCTCGAACCCGACTCCATCATGAAGGAACGGCTCGGCACACTGTCGGGCGGCGAGCTGCAGCGCGTGCTGATCGCATGGGCGATCGCGGACCGGCCGGACGTCCTGCTCTTCGATGAGCCACTGTCGAACATCGACCTGGGAGGCGAGGACCTCATCCTGGAGACTCTGAACCGGATCGAGAAGGCCTTCGGCATCACCGTGATCCTCGTGTCCCATGACGTGCACAACGTTATCGAGTACTCGGACTCGGCTCTCGCGCTGAACCGGACCGTCGTGTACTTCGGCCCCTCGAAAAGCCTCTCCGACCCCGCGCTCTTGGCCCGCATCTACGGAAGCGGGACCCTCCTGTCGAAGCACGCGCATTGAGCGGGAGAGAGACCATGGCCGAACCCCTGGCATACGCGATCCTCGCGGGCGTCTTCGCGGGCGTCGCCTCCGGCTACATGGGCTCCCTGATGGTCGCGAAGCGGATGGCCCTCGTCGGCGACGTCCTCTCCCATGTCGCCCTGCCCGGGATCGCCCTCGGGATCCTCCTGAACTTTAACCCGTTCCTCGGGGCCTTCGCCTTCCTCCTCGCCGCGGTCGCCGCGACGTGGTACCTCGAGCGCTCGACGCGGCTCCCCCTCGACGCCGTGATCGGCGTGATGTTCGTGTTCGCCCTCGCCGTCGGCGTCCTTCTGACCCCGCAGCCAGACCTCCTCGAGGCGCTGTTCGGGGACATCGCGAGCGTCGCATGGCTGGACGCCGCGCTCGCGGTCGGGATCTCGACGCTCGTCGTCCTCCTTGGGCGGTCGATCTATTCCGGCGTTGTCCTTAGCCACATCTCCGAGGAGCTCGCGGTTTCCGCCAAGGTCCGGGTGGGGTGGGTCACGTTCGTCTATCTATTCCTCGTCGCTGTAGTAGTCGCGATCGGGATCAAAGTCGTCGGGACCCTCCTCGTGGGGGCGCTCGTCATCCTTCCCGCGGCGGCGGCGAAGAACGTGAGCAGGAGCTTGTCCCGATACGGAGCGTTGAGCGCCGCGTTTGGCGGGGTCAGCGCGGTGGCGGGAATTGGCCTCGCGAGCGTCACGGGGATCCCCGCGGGGCCTCTTATCGTCCTCGTCGGCACGGCGACCTTCCTCGGGTCTGTCTTCGCGAAACGGATTGGCGGGAGACACGCTTGATCGCGGCCCGAAATAGCTCTTCACGCTTCGAGCGATAACTTTCAACGTGGCGAAGTCGTCAAGTTGCATAATCGCTGGCAGATATAAATCGCAACTTTCGCGCGACGCCGATTTGCGGCGCGAGCGATGAGAAACCCATTTATAGACCCCGTCGCTATCCGCGCCCGCTTGATTTCATCCGCGCATCTCTGCGCGGAGTCTTGCATTCTAGGGGGAGCCAACACATGGAAGAAAGCATCTTCCAGCCATACATAGCCACGCGGCCCATCTTCAAGACGGACCGGGACATCCTGAGGCCCTCGTTCGTCCCGGACCGGCTGCCGCATCGCGAGGAGCAGGTGGACCAGCTCGCGCAGATCCTGGCGACCGCGTTGCGGGGGGACCGGCCGAGCAACGTCCTGATCTTCGGGAAGACGGGGACCGGGAAGACCGCGGTCGTGAAGTACATCGAGAACGAGCTGAAGAAGCTCGACGGCGGGCGGACCGTCCACTACGTCTACATGAACTGCGAGATCGTCGACACCCCGTACGGCGTGCTCCAGAACGTGGCGAACCGGTTCGTCGAGAACCTGAGCCAGCGGATCCCGTTCACGGGGCTGTCCACGGACCGCGTGTACCAGATGCTCGTCGAGAAGCTGGACGAGGAGAAGCGGATCGTGATCCTCGTGCTCGACGAGATCGACAAGATCGTGACGAAGAACGGCGACGACCTCCTGTACCAGCTCCTGAAGATCAACGACGACCTCACGAAGGCGAAGGTCTCCCTGATCGGGATCAGCAACGACCTGAAGTTCACGGAGTGGCTCGACCCGCGGGTGAAGAGCCGGATGAGCGACGAGAAGATGGTGTTCCCGCCGTACAACGCGCAGGAGCTGTTCGACATCCTGCAGCAGCGTTCCCACAAGGCGTTCGACAACGGAGTCGCGGGCGATTCCGTCCTGTCCCTGATCGCCGCCTTCGCCGCGCAGGAGCACGGGGACGCCCGGCGGGCCCTGGACCTCCTCCGGGTCTCCGCGGAGCTCGCGGAGCGGGCGGGGGAGGAGCACATCACGGACCAGCACGTCCAGCGGGCGAAGAACAAGATCGAGCTCGACACCGTCGTCGAGGCGATCAAGTCCCTCCCGACGCAATCGAAACTCGTCCTGCTCGCGATCATCTCGAACGGCGAGGCGGGAGCGGACCGGATGACCACGGGGGACGTCTACGGCACGTACAAAGAGCTCTGCCGGAAGACAGGGATGCCCGTCCTCACGCAGCGACGGATCACGGACCTCATCTCCGAGCTCGACATGCTCGGCCTCGTCCACGCCCGGGTCAAGAGCTACGGCCGGGGCGGCCGCACGAAGGAGGTCCAGTCCGCGGTCCCGTTCCTCGAGATCAAGAAGGTCCTCGAGAAGGACGAGTTCCTTGCGCCCGTGCGGGGATACCGTCCGAAGCTGCAGACGACCCTCATCTAGGTTCGTCGGAATCCGCGGCCTCGGGCTCCGCGTCCCGCTTTCGCCTTCGGTACCCCTTCCAGAGCCGCTCCCCGTACGCGAACCCGTAGTCCGCGAGGAAGATCCCCACGGGAATCAGGACGAGGCTCGTCGCGAGGGAGTCCCAGCTATTCCGCGGCGCCGCCGGGTCCCCCCATCCCCCGTGGCAGCACCCCGTGGAGGTGGGGGACACGGTGAGCTTGATCAGCCCGAACCAGGGGAGTTCCCCGCGGGCCCTCCCGATGACGAGGGTGTGCGCGACGAGCCAGCTGTCGAACCCGGACTTGTACGCGTTGTGGTCCCCCATCGTCACATACCCGTCCGTGCGGTAGCCGGACCCATTTAATTCGGCGACATCGACCGTCCACGTCTTGCCGCCCCGGAAACCGAGGTGGTTCATCGTGATCGTCCCGTTGATCCCGAAGGGGAAGGTCAGGGGTCCATCCGTCTTCGACGCGGACCACCAGGACCGATTGAGGAATGCGAGGGTCGGCGCGTCGAATGTCTGGCTCGTGGCGTTGTACAAGAGGTAGAGGATCGGGCGGTGGATGATCGGCGGCTCTCCCGGCCCCCCGAGGGGACGGCGGAAGATGATCACGTCCCCGAAGTCGCCGTACGTCTGGTAGCCCGTCGCGTGGCCTTCGACCCAGGTGACGACGTCGTTCTTCGACGAGACCGCCTGGACGAGGACGAGGTCCCCGGTGTCGATCGCGCCGAGATAGCTCTGCGCGTCGCTGTGCTGCATGCTCTCGCTCTCGACCACGACCACGGGCGGCCACACCTGGGTGTATGCGAACATCCCGCCGAAGATGAGTGCGACGAGGATCGCCGCGATCGCGATGTCCCGGGTCAGGAGGAGTGCGAACTCTTTCCGGCTCAGCTCCTCTTCCGGCCCGTCGGCGTCGGTGAACGACTCCTCCCCCTCCCCCGTCCGGGCCATGCGGCGCGTTCCATGAAAGGGACGATATAAGAACGTAGCGAGTCACGCGTCGATCACGGTGATCGTCCGGGTCACGGGATACGCGACGTTGTGCACGGGGATCGCCCCGCGCGGGTCGAAGGCGTCGATCGTCCGCTGGCCCGTCGCGAGGGTCGCGAACGGGATCCCCTTGTGGATGTGGCCGTGGACGACGAGGTCGGGACGCCGCCGCAAGATCACCGCCTCGAGCTTCTTCGAGCCGAGTTCCGGGCGCCACTCCTCCTTCTCGCCCCCCATCGTCGCGTACGTGGGCGGATAGTGCGTCAGGAGGATCCGGAACCCGTCTCCCTGCAGGAGGGCGTCGATCTTCGCGACCCTCTCGTCGTACAGGCGCGCGATGCCGGGCAGGTTCGTCCGCTGCCACCACGTCGGCCGGTCCAGGCTGCCCGTGCTCCCGACGATCCGGACGTCGCGCCCCGCGACCCGCACGGTCGCGACCTCGTCGTCGAGGAGGGGGACTCGGCTCCGCTTCCGGTACTCCCCGTGGCTCTGGGAGTACTCGTTGTTACCGAAGACGCCGTAGACCGGGCATGACGCCCGCCCCCTCACGGCGTCCACGACCTCCACGAAGCCGTCCACGTCGTTGTGGTCCGTGAGGTCCCCCGCGAGGAGGAAGAGGTCCGGCGGCTCGAGCCCCTCCAGATCCTTCCGCAGGGCGGGAAGGTTCTCCCCGCCATGAACGTCCCCGACCGCGGCGATCCGCATCCGGGGGCGGTAAGGCGGGGCGTCCGAAAGCCTTTCGACGTCCGCGGGACCGCCGACTCGCCGTTCTCACGCGGCGGAACCACGCCGAAACCATGATGGAGGGGCAATCCTCCGGCGACGGGGACCAGGGAGGACCCACGATGCGCCCTCAGGAACCGGATCGGATGCGCCTGCGAACTCGATGTCTCGTCGCCTCGTTCGTGGCCGTCGCGATCGTGATCACGGTCCTCGCCTCCCCGCCCGCCGCTCGGGCGTCGAACGGCGTCCTGAACCCGCCCCACAGCGATGCGGGACTCGACATGAACGGGAACGCCCTGTGGGACTACCTCGTCATCTCCGTCGGGGCGACGGTCTCGACGCCCGGCGGGTTCTTCCTCTTCCTCCAGCTCTACGACGCGGCCGGGACGACCCTCATCACCCAGAGCCAGAAGCTCGTGGACCTCCCCGGGGGAACGAGCGTGACGGCGGTCCGCCTGGAGGGCTCGGCCATCTGGAGGGCCGGCATCGACGGCCCGTACCGGGCGCAGATCGCCCTCGTGAACGACACCTTCTCCCTGCAAGGGATGGGGTTCCACGCGACGGCGGCGTACCTGTCGATCGACTTCGAACCCACCCCCGCCCGCCTCGCCCCGCCCCATTCGGACGCGGGCGTGGACATGGACGGGGACTCGCGGTTCGACTACCTCTCCGTTGACGTCCAGGTGGACGTCGCGACCGCGGGAACGTACGCGGTGCAGGGCCTGCTCTGGGACTCCCCGCCGACGACCCTGATCCGCATCCAGACGAACACGACGTATCTCGCGCCGGGGACGCACACGGTCCTCCTCCGGTTCCCCGGGGCCGCGATCCGGGCCGCGGGTCTGAACGGGCCGTACGAGGTTACTCTAGACCTCTTCGGCTCCACCGGCCCCCAGCTCGACACGGGCACCCACGTCACCTCGACGTACTTCCTGAGCGACTTCGATCCCCTCGCCGCGGCCTTCACGAGCCCCCACGAAAGCTTCGTCGTGGACCTCGACAGGGATGGGTTCTGGGACGACCTCGTCGTGAACGCGATCGTGACCGCGACGGAGCCGGGGTTCTACCGGGTCGATGCGGGGATCTCGTCGATCCCCGCCTTCGCGAACGTCCGCACGTACCTCCCTGGAGGGACCCAGGTCGTCCAACTCGACTTCCTCGGCGTGGACATCTTCACCTCCGGCGTCGACGGGCCGTACACCGTGGACCTGACCCTCTGGGACGAACACGCCCGGAACCTCGACGTCGACATCCACACGACGGGGACGTACTTCGCGATCGACTTTGAACCTTCCCCGCCCGCCCGGTGGGTCCCTCCGTTCCTCGACTCCGTGCGCGACCTGCAGGGGGACGGGTTCTGGGACGACCTCGTCGTGAACACGAGCGTCCTCGCGGACCGCCATGGCGGGTACAGCTGGACGATCGAGCTCTGGGACTCCGCGATGACGACGTTCATCGGCACGGCCGACGGGCAGTTCGAACTGTCCTCCGGAACGAACCCCGCAAGCCTGGCCTTCCCCGGGCTCCAGATCTGGAACTCTGGGGTCGACGGGCCCTACGGCGTGAACCTCGTCCTGTACGAACCGGAGGGCCGGCAGGTCGATGTCCAGACGTTCACGACTGCCCCGTACCTCGCGACGGACTTCCAGGGTCCTGCCGGACGCCTCACGCCGCCGTACTTCGACCTCGGTGTGGACCGGAACGGGGACACGATTCTCGACGTGATCGCGGTCGATGTGCCGATCACGGTGACCCGCGGATCCACGTTCATCCTCACCGGGATCATGGTCGACGGCTCCTTCGGTCTCGTCGGGTTCGACCAGCGGTTCGTCGACCTGCAGCCGGGGCTCTCGACGGTCCGGTTGAACTTCTCCGCTGCGGACGCGTTCCGGGGCGGGCCGGACGGCGCGTTCTTCGGGATTCTCCAGCTCCAAACGATCTCTGCCGGGACGACCCTCTTCGTCGACGGGGACACGTTCATGACCCGGAACTACACGGGCGCCCGGTTCGACCAAGGGCCCCCCGTGCGCCTCACGGGCCGGGCCACCGCAGCCGGGTCCGGCGCCCCCCTCGAGGACATCGGGATCATCGCGTGGTCCCCCGCGACCCGGCTCCAGCGGAGCGCGAACACGGACGTGTCCGGGTCCTACGAGATGACCCTGCCACCCGGGGACTACTACGTCTTCGCGGACGGGGCCTCCCGCAACGCGCAGGGGGTCTTCCAGACCGTGACCTCGGACCGCTCTCTCAACTTCGTCCTCGACCTTCCCGCGCCCAGCGTCGTCACCGGGAGCGTCTCGTTCAGCGACTGGAGCAACGCGACGTTCGTGGGGGACTTCACGTTCGGCGCGGACGCGGTGTTCACGCGGTTCCAGTTCGACGTGGTGTTCGGGAACGGGGACGGGATCGCGAGCCAGGCGGAGCTCGACCGTCTGTTCGAGTTCGGCACGCCCCCGTCCCTCCCGCTCACGACCCGGGACACGTTCACCGTGGACGGGCGGTCGTACGTCCGTGCGAATGGCACGGAGACGTTCACGCTCTCCGGGGCCGGCCCGATCACCTCGAGCGCGCCCCTCACGGGCCGGGTGACGGGGGACTACGCAGCGTCCTCCGCGGTCCCGTCGATGACCGTGCACGTCGGGCGGTTCCTCACGGAGTTCGATACCGTGAGCTCGACCCAGACATTCACCCTAGGATGGCCCTCGAACTTCGCGATGACCTCCTTCGACCCCGTCGCCGGGGTCGCGATCACCGGCGTTGGTGGACCGTCCGCAGGGATCGACCCCGCCTCGGACCCGAACCCCCGGGACTTCGTCCGAGAGGTGTGGGTGAACACGACGATCGAGACGACGGACACGACCCCGCCCCTGGTGACGGGAGCGGCCCTGGACGCCGCCTCGACCCTCCGATCCCGGCCCGGACCCACGGTGACCGTGACCGCCACCGCGAGCGACGCGGGCCGTGGGGACTGGCCGATCCAGGGAGCGAACTTCACCCGCGGCGCCCGGAACTGGGCCTCCGCGGTCCCGATGAGCGCGACGGACGGGTCCTTCGACGGCGTCACGGAAGCCGTGACGGGCGCCCTCGCCACCGCGACCCTCGCGGACGGGACGTATTCCATCTGCGTGTACGCCCGGGACATCGTGACGAACAACGACACGGCGGGGAACTGCGCGAGCCTGACGATCGACAGCACCCCGCCGACGGCCTCGACCGTGCGGGTCGACGGAGCGACGATGAAGACCGTCGTCGTCGGCGCGCAGGTCACCCTGACCGCCACCGTCAGCGACGCATCCACCGGCAACGGGGACGTCTCAGCGGCGAACTACACTCGTGGGGCCGCGAACTGGGCGAGCTCCAGGGCGATGAACGCCGGGGACGGCGCGTTCGATTCCTCCACGGAGTCCGTCACCGCCGCCGTGGACACGACGGGCTGGACCGCGGGCACGTACGACCTCTGTGTGTACGCCGTGGACGACCTCGGGAACGGCGACCCGTCCGCCGCCGACTGCGCGCAACTCGTCGTCCTCGACCGGGACGTCACCGCCCCAGTCGTGACCGGGGCGCGCGCCCTTCCGAATCCCGCGAACCTCTCCGAGGCGGTGAACATCTCCGCGGTCGTGACGGACGACATCGGCGTCAACGCCGTGTACATCGAGATCTTCGACGGGGGCGGGGCGAGCGTCGGAAACGTCACCGCCGCCTACGACCCGGCAAGCGGCCGATACTCCGTGGAACGGACGCTCCCGGCGCCGGGGACGTACACGTATCGCGTATCGGCCCGAGACGCGGAAGGAAACTGGGCCACCACGACGGGGACGTTCTCGATCCGAACGCCGCCGTCGGACGGGGCTCCCCTCGGGGGGCTCTGGTGGTTAATCCTCGTCGTGATCGCCGTCGCTGCCGCAATCGTCGTGTTCCTCTTGTGGACGCGAAGGCGGCGCCCCGCCAGGATGGGAGCCATGCCCCCCGCCGCTCCCCCGATGACGGGGATGCCCGCGGAGTCCCCCCCGGAAGCGCCCATGGAGATCCCGCCGGAGATCGACGAGATCGACAAGCCCCTACCCCCGCCTCCCACGTGAGCGGGACAGGGCGGAGCGCCCGCGACAGGGCTCAGAAGACCTTCAGCACGGCCTCGCCCGTGTGCAGGTCCACGATCGGGAGCCTGCCGGCCACGGGCTCGATGTTGTGCATCTTCTGGAACGACGTCTGCGCCTGCCACGTGGAGCTGTTCACGAGGACGACGCCGCGGTGCTCCCCGACCGCCGCCGCGTGGACGTGGCCCGTCACGAAGATGTCCGGGACCTGGTCGATGATCAGGTGGTCCTCCGCCTCCGGGGCGATCGGCGTCTTCCCGCCGTAGATCGGCGCGAGGTGGCGCTTCCGGAGCATCTCCCGCATCGCGTCCAGCGGCCTCGCGTAGGAGAGGGAGGGCACCGCGGAGACGAAGTCGTCCATCGACCGCCCGTGGTACGCGAGGACCCGGACGCCGTGGAGGCTCACCGTGGAGGGGTTCCCGACGAACTTCACGTTCGAGTCGAAGAGCTTCTGGATCGCGGTCGGGAGGGCGGGCTGCGGCTCCGCGGGGCGCACGGCGTCGTGGTTCCCGGGGAGGAGGATCACCTTCAGGTGGTCCGGGAGCTCATGGAGCATGGATGCGAGGGCCTCGTACTGGGCGTAGATGTCGTCCAGGACGAGCTCCTCGTCCTGCCGCGGGTACACGCCAATCCCGTCCACGACGTCCCCGCTCAGGACGAGGTACCGGAGGGACCGGGCGACCTCGTCCCCGTCGCACGCCCACGCGGAGAACTTCGCCCACCGGTCCGCAAGGAACGTCCGGCTCCCGACGTGGATGTCGGACATGAACCCGACCCGGAGGTGCCCCTCCGTCCCGGGGAACGCCTTCGACGTGGGGAGGTCCGGGTGGAGGAGGGACTTCGCGATGAAGAGCCCTCGGTCGTTCGAGCGGCCCGTGACCCCGATCACCTCGTCGTTCACGATCGCGTCCGCGGCGAGGGAGGAGCCGGCGGGGAGGAGGACGCTCACGGAGCCCGTCTCGTCCTCGAGCTCGAGGATCCGGTGGCCGTTCTTCGTCGTGCGGACGTCCGTCACGATCCCGATGACCGCGGTGTCCCGGGTGAGCTTCTTCGCGCGGGCGATTTCCATCGCGCCGGCGAGCTCGGGGCGATGGCGGAGGATGCGGGCAATCGTCTGGAACCGGTGGCGGAAGTATCGCGCGAAGTCCGCGAGGGTCCCCTCGCACGTGGAGTGGCCCGTGATGTCCTTCAGGACCCGGATGTCCTCCGCGACGTCCGCGGCAGGGGCGACGGTCTCGCGGAACGATGCGGGGATTGCAAAGGCCGCTGCGGGGGCGGGGGGACGGGTGCGGACCGTCGCGGCGCGGTCCGTCGCCGCCCGGGCGATCGCGACCGCCCGCTGGATGTCCTCGAGGGTGATCACGAGCGGCGGGTCCTGGAACGCCCGCAGGAGCCGGTCCGCGGCCCCGAGCGGGTCCGCTTGGGTGAGGAAGTACTCGACCGCCTGTTCGTCGGCAAGGGTGCCCCTCTCGCTCAAGAAACTCAAAATGCGGTCCCGCATCCTCGGCTCGCATGGCGAGTCCCGCGATATATAGATTGGGTCGGGCACCCGCGAGGACGCGAGAAATTCTTAGCCCGGACCGTCCTTCGTCGTCGCCGTGGTCCGGATCCGCGTGCGAACCGTGTGTCGGGGGACGGAGAGCCTCGCAAAGGTGAAGGTCGCGGTCCTGAACCTGTTCCCCGACGCGGAATTCTCCCGGGAGGACGATGTGGTCGAAGCGGAGTCGTCGTCGTTCGAAACGCTCCGCGAGAAGGTCCGCGCCCAGAAGATCCGGGATTCCGCCCGCGGCGCATTATTCCACGGGGTCGACGGGGATCGCCTCCGGTTCACGCTGAACAAGCAGGCCGGGTACGCGGGCCGGGTGAGCTTCGCCGCGAACTCCCCGCTCGGGGACCTCGAGGTCGAGATCGATGGGGACGATCCGGAGGCGGTGATCGACGCGATCGCGGAGAGCACCACGCGACCTCCGCCGGAGCCCCTTCCCTGATCACGCGACGTACCCGCATCGCAGGCAGCGGAACCGGCCGTTCTCGTATGCCGCCTCGACCCATGCGCACCGCGGGCAGCGGTATTCCACGGGGGACGTGCCGTACAGGGGAGGGCGCCGCGCCGGCGCGTATCCCGGGGGGAGCGCGGCGACCGGGGGACCCGCCACCGGTCCCGGGGGCGCACCCTGCGGAGCGTACGGAGGGTATTGCGCCGAGGGGCCGTCCGCGCCTCCCGGACCCGACGCCGCGATGCGAACCCGGGTCGCGCTCGGGCGGGCCACGTCCTGGAAGAACCGGACGGCATACAGGAAATAGTACGCGAGGAAGCCCGAGCCAGGGATGAGGAGGAGGAAGAACGCGACGCCCAGCGCGACCCCGAGGGGGGAGTCGAAGCCGGCGAGGTACGCCGTCGCGATGAAGACGTCCGTGGCGAAGTGGAAGATGATCGCGGCGTGGAGCCCGTGCCGGAGGAACAGGTATCCCATCGCGAGCCCCGCGAGGCCTGCCGGGAGGACCTTCCAGATTCCGTACCCGGGGGCGTGGGCGAGCCCGAAGACGGCGGAACTCGCTCCGAGGAAGAGGAGGGCGGGGAGGAGGATCGGAAGGGGCGTCCGCCGGCTCATCCCCCCGCCGAGCAGGTACCGGAAGGATCCGAGGACGTACCGGCCGCTCCTGGATCCCGCGGGGACCCGGCCCCTCGAGATCCCGGAGCCCCGAAGGGCGAGGGAGCCGAGCATCATGGGGACGCCGATCATCAGGACGCGGAAGATCAGCTCCTCGTACACGGGCGCGTTCAGGAGGGAGAAGATCAGATACCATTCGGGGATCTCGGAGAAGAACGATGGCTCTGGCGGGTTCGTGAGAATCCCGACCGCGATGCTGAGGGCGGTGATCGCCATGAACGTCTGCATGATCGCCACGGTCGCGCTCCGCGACCGGAGCTTCGCGGGGATCCGCTCGGAACCCACGCGGATCGTCTCCCACAGGGGTCGATAGTCCCGCACGACGAGCACGGCGAGGGAGGCGACGGTCACCGCCACGATCGCCGCGGTCCAGAGGTAGAACGCGACGGGGTCCTGCGTGTAGTAGAGGAGGATTGGGACCGGCGCCACGATCGCGACGTCCACGAACGCGGACGTCCGCCAGGAGAGTCGGGCGTTGTCGATGCCGACGACCGAGGGCGTCCCCGGCGCGCCTGCACGGTTCGACGCAATCGCGGCGATCTTCACGTAGTACGTCCCTGCGCCGGGGATGGACGAGGACACTTCGACCGCGTCGATTACCTCCCCCGTGGGCAGGTACACGGATGTTGCAGAGGTCCAGTTCGTCGGTGCGGCGAGGGTCACGTTCCACACGTCGCCGACGGGCCGTCCGTTCGGACTGAGAGGGGGCGGGGTGCCCGCGGACGGGCTCACGTACACGGCGATCGTCAGGTTCCCGAGAAGGTCCGAGACCTGGAAGACCCGGTAGTCCAAGCGGACCGCCGCGAGATACGGAGAGGACCCGCTCGCCTGGAACCTCTGGGACCAGTACCCGCTCGCGATCGCGTTCGACCGGCCCTCGAGGCGGACCTCTCCGTAGGCATCGGGATGGCCTCCCGCGGGGTTCACACTCCCGTTCGCCCCGAGCGCGGTCCATGGGGAGAACGTCCAGACCCCGGGGGAGTCGAACCCCGGGTCCGAGGTCTCGCCCTGCCGGATCTGCTCGATCCCCGCGGTGATCGGGACGAGGGCCCCGAACATCCCCGCGGTCGCGATCGCGAGGATCACGAGGAAGGCGATCAGGGAGAACAGCCACGCAACGTTCAGGAGCGTGTACCCGACGGAGGGCCCCGGAGCGGGGGGCCGGATCCACGCACCCCATGCAGGAAGTCCGCACGCGGGGCAGAACCGCCCTGCGTACAGGGTCCCGCACCGGCTGCACTGCGCGGTCGGGATTGCGGCGACGGCCGCGGACGGAGACGGAGATGCGCCGACGGGCGTCCCGCAATTCGGGCAGAAGCGTCCCTCGAATGTCGTGCCGCACCGGGGGCAGGCCATCGGAGCGCCGAGCAAGCCCCGTGGAGCCACTTAAAGGTCGCGCTCACGACCTTCGAAAGGGATCGTCGGACGGGAGGGCTCGTCCCCGGAGGAACCCTTATATCCCGTGCGCCCGGTGCCATGGCCCCTTCCGGTGCGACCGGGGACTCCGTGGGGGCTTCAGATGGACGAGGAGACGCGAGGGAAGCGGGGCGACGTCGAGTTCGTGACAATCCGCGCGGAGAAGATCAACTTCGGCCGGAACAACTTCCTCGAGGTCGCCCGGAAGCGAGCGACGACCGCCGAGGGCTCAAACGAGTTCATCTCCGTGTCCCGCGGATACTACCTCCCCGACAAGTCCGAGCGGTTCAAGCGGTCCCTGACGATCCCCGACGACGCGCAGATCAAGAGCTTCATCGCGGAGAAGATCAAGAGCCTGTGACGCCACGGCCGGGGTGGACGCCCGCCTTCCTTCCTACCGGAAGATGAGTCCCACGCCCGCCGCGACGTCGTCCTCCTGGTCCCGGATCTTCTGCCGGACCGCCGCGGCCTTCGCGGGGGGGAGTTCCTCCGCGATCCCCTTGAACAGCTCCGCCGCGCGGGCGAGCGCCATTTCGTCGCCCTCGACCAGGACGAGAGTCCCGAGCCCGGGAAAACCGAGAGCGTCCGCGTCCCGCTCCACGATGCTCTGGCGGCTCACGAGGTCGTCCTTCAGGACCTCGTCCTTCTGTGGCTTCTTGGCGGGGGGCACGCTGAACACCTTGAACATCGAGCGCTCGAACCGGGGCGCCGCCATAAACGCTGCGGTCACTCCTCTTCGTGGATCGCGAGGAACGGGAGGATGAGGAGGAACGCCCCGACGACGAAGAACCCCATTCCCGTGAGGCGATCGACCGTCCCCGCGACCGCGAGACCGGCGACGAAGAACGCGATCCCGAGCAGGACCAGGAACGCCCGGGGGCGGGACACCGCCGTGCCATCCGGGGGCCGGACGTAAAGGTTTCGCGGCCGCCCTCCCCAAGCGGTTGCGACACGTTTTGATAATTGTCCAAATAACTTAATCTCCGAACGCCCACGTTCGAAAGGGAGTGATGCTTCCAGACGGGGAGCTCGGAGACCAGAAGGTCCTCGCCGCGCTCCTGGGGATCTCGGAGATGGTCGCGGGGCTCACGGACCTCGAGGAGGTCCTCGGCGCCATCGTCCGGATCACGCCGCAGCTCGTCGGCGTGGACCGGTGCGCGATCCTCCTGCTCGACCCCCACAGACGGGAGTTCCGGACCGCGCAGGTCTTCGGCCCGGACCGGGAGCGGAACGCGACCTTCCAGAGACTCGTCCTCCGGGAGGAGGAAGTCCGGGCGCTTGCGCACCGGATCCTGGAGCAGAAGCTACCCGCCCTCGTCCGGGCGGGGTCCCTCCCGCCGTCGATGGCGGACACCCTCGGGATGCGGACCGTCCTCATCGTCCCCCTCGTGTGCCGGGACGAGGTCCTCGGGATCATGACCCTGGACCACACCCAGGGCCTGCGGCTCTTCACCTCGAAGGAGATCAACGTCGTGATGGGCGTCGCGCAGCAGGCGGCGATCGCGATCGAGAACTTCCGGCTGAAGTCCATTGCCGCACGGACGCGGGAGACCCTCCGGGTCGCGAGCGAGATCCTCGCGGCCGGGCTCATCACCCTGACGGGGGAGTACCGGATTCTGTCCCTCGACCCCATGGCGGAGTCCCTCCTCCAGTGGACCACGTCGGAGGTCCAAGGGAAGGGGTTCTCGCAGACGTTCACGGTCACGGACCGCGAGGGGGTCCGGCTCCCCGACGTCGCGGAGGCCGCGGACCTCGTGCTCCGATCCGTCGGTCGGAGGGACCCTCCCGTCCTGTACTTCCGGAGGAAGGACGGCAGCCGCGTCCTGTGCGAGGTCCGCGCCGCGCCCGTCCGGGACGACCTGGGGGAGGTCGTCGAGATCGTGTGCGTACTCCGGCGGACGACCGGCGACGGCGAGGTCGAGGGGCCCGTCGGGACCCCGGTGGCCCGTCGCGTCCTCAACGCGGCCCCGTGAACTATCGCGTCGCGGCCCGGGAGAACAGGAGGAGCCGGATCTCCGCGAGGGTGAACCGGGAGACCTCCCGGAGCCTTGCGGCGTTTCCGTCCCGGATCAGCGTGAGGTACAGCGGGCACCCCTTCGTGAGGAGGTACACCTGCCGGAGGGACTCCGCACCGATCGCGGGGTTCCCCAGGAGCTGCCGGGTCCCCTCCGGGCTCAGCCCCTTCAGTCGGATCTCTCGCACGGTCCCCTTCCGGACCTCCGCGGGGCCGTAGAACCGGCAGTACGAGGGGGTCGCCTCCTGCGCGAGGACGAGGAGTTTCGCCCCCGGACTCGAGGCGATGGTCGCGAGGAGCGCGGAGACCGCATCGACGACGCCCTCCGACACCTCTCCGTATCCGTCGAGGACGATGAGGGGCTTCAGGGCGGGGATGTCCCGCTCAAGCCCGTCCGGGTTGCCGGACCCGCCGAGGCTCCGCAGCGAGGACGCGATGTCGCGCCGGAGACCCGCGGGATCGTCGGGGGCGACATCGACCCAGGTGGAGGGCCGCCGCGTTCCCGCGGTGAACGCGCGGGCGAGCGCCGTCTTCCCCATGCCCCGGGATCCGTACACGACGAAGGCGGGGACTGGACCTTTGAGCCATTCCGCGATCGCCGTGAGGTCGGACTCGCGCTCGATCAGGTCCGACTCCGGAACCGTCAACGCGACTTGGCGGGGGCGGTAGACGCCCGCGTCGTCGAGGCCCGAGACGATCTCCCCCGGGGCCACGCGAAGTTCCGCGGCGAGGGCGCCGATCGCGATCCGCCGGTCCCCGAACCGCACCTCCTCGGACTCGAGCCCTCCGAGGAGCTCCCGCGCGCGGCGGATCCCTGCCTCCGTGAGCGCGTATACGCGGACCTTGCGACCCCGGCCCCGCAGACGTCCCTCGCGGACCTCCGCGGAACCGTCTTCGACGAGCCGCTTCACCGCACGGGGCACGTGGCTCCGGCGCAATCCCGTGCCCACGGAGATCCCCTCCTGTGTCGCCTCTTGCACCGCGTCCTTCGCGTTCCACATGGGGAGGAGGTGGACGAGGACCCGCTCCGCCGCGGTCAGGAGCACGTGGGTCCGAACCCGCGGATTTCATATCAACAATTCGGTCCGAGCGCCGCGTTGTTGATTCTCAGCGCGCGAAAAGTTCGCGCGCCGCGGACGCATTGGTAATGACCACGATACCGTTATATATCGACCTGCCGCGTAGGCGGACCGTTTCCCCCAAGGAATGGAGTGCTGCCCCCATGAAGCCCATTCGACGCTACCTGCGCGAGGATGACCGCGGCGTGTCCGAGGTCATCGGAACGATCCTGATCCTCGGGATGACGGTCTCCCTCTTCGCGGCGATCATCATCTGGGTCACCTCAATCCCGACGCCGACGACGAACGTCCGCCTCGAGCTCGACGGCGCGTTGATCCCGCTGAAGGACACGAACGGGAACTGGGCGGGAGTGAACGTCACGATCACGCACCGCGGGGGCGAGAGCCTCGGCTTCCCGGAAACCCGCGTGTACCTGACGATCACGAAGGCGAGCGGCACCTCCCAGACGGAGGTCCTGCGGACGAAGGGGACGATCAACTGGGGCCCGAACCTCGGGTCCCCCTACGGCCTCATCGACGGGACGGACAGCACATGGAACATCAACGAGCGGTGGTCGATCGCGAACAAGACCGTGGACCCGACGGACAAGATCCGTGCGACCGTCGTCGACATCTCGCGGAGCGTGGTCCTGTGGCAGGAGGACATCCTCGGGCCCCAGGGCAGTCACCCGCCCCTGTTCCTGGAGAAGTGGGCGGACGGCGACCCCGAGACGACGACGATCGAGATCCCGAAGACCGGTTCGCCGTTCACGATCTACGCGAGGGTCACGGACGATGACGGGAACCTGCAGAGCGTGAACGCGACCCTGACGATCTTCTACGGGACGCCGGACCCGTGCTCCGTCCCCCAGCCGATGTCGGACTCCGGGACGAACGGGGACGTCGTCTCCGGCGACGGGATCTGGACCCTGAAGCGGGAGTGCATGGTCCCGACGAACCTCACGTGGGACGGGTCCATCGTCCTGTTCAGCGCGACGGACGGCACGTTCGTGACGACGTCCCGGATGACCCTGCGGGTCGTGTTCGGGACCTCCCCGGGCGGCGGTGGCGGGGGCGGGAACACCTCCGGCCGGCCTCCGAACCTGCGGTACAACGGCCTCCAGGGATACAACCTGTTCAACGCGAGCCAGTGGGACAAGGCCGAGTTCGCGGCGAAGGAGACCCGGACGTTCAAGGCGAACGAGCGGGTCGTCGTCGTCGTCGGGTCCTATCTCCTGAAGGACGCGGTGAGCCGGGACCAGTACTTGATGACGGACCCCTTCGGCGGCGGGAACTCGCCCACGTCGGTCGTGTACGGGACGAACAAGATCCCGAACCCCGCGACGAAGCCCTCGAACCTCCAGGCGTTCCGGTTCTACAAGCAGGTGAACGGGTACAACGTCTTCATCTACCGCTTCGACATCAACAACGTCTCCAGCACCGGGATCAACTTCTACCGGAACCCGGTCCACCCGCCGTACTACTGGTTCGCGCGGTACTCCATGAGCATCGACATGATCGACTCCCAGGGGACGCGCTTCAACACGACGGACGCGATGAACATCACGGACAACGACGGGTTCATGCGGCAGTTCCCCGCGATCGAGACGTACAGCGACTCCGCGTACACCCAGAAGACGAACACGTTCCTTTCCACGGACCGTGCGTACGTCTCGGTCCAGATGTTCAGCGTCGACGCGACGACGGACCAGGTCACGTTCGGGAACGTCCAGATCCGGGACTTCCTGGGCGGTGTGCAGGTCTTCAAGTCGTTCGTGAACGGCCGGGACGCGATCCCGCCGCTGTGCCCGGTCACGGGCGCCTGCACGGGCCGCGCCCTCGGCGTCGACGGCGCCACGATCACGTACCGGTTCATGGTGAACCTGAGCCTCACGGACGGAGATCCGTGGGTGGAGGGGTCCCAGAACTACGCGATGTCGATCTCGTACGTCGACGACGCGGATGAGACGTACACCGCGCTCTCCGCCCAGCTCCTGATCCGCGCCGCATTGTTCCGGCTCGACATCGCGGGCGGGAACCTCGACACGACCGGGCCCGCGTGGGGCACCCACGACTACGGGTACTACTACGAGAACCTGAACGGGGTCGACAAGTGGCGGAAGATCCGCTTCGAGTACTGCGGGCTCCCCGGCGCCGGCCAGTGCAAGAACGCGGAGACCCATGCGGTCGCGTTCCTGGACGGCGAGAACGACGGGGACCTGGACATCGCGGACTCCATCAAGCTCGACGCCAACAGCGCCGAGATCAACTACTACCGCCGGCAGGTCGACTTCGACGGCAACGTGATCTTCACGAAGTTCAACCTGGTCGCGCTGAGCGGTGCGAGCATCTACTGCAACGACATCGCGATCGGGGACCTCGACGGGAACTTCCTCCCCGAGATCGTTTGCGGGATCACGGACGGCCGCCTCGTCTACTTCAAGAACGACGGGACGTGGACGACGGGAAGCCCCTCCCCGTTCATCACGATCGATTCCACCCGTGTCCAGCAGATCTGGGGGGTCACGATCGGGGACTTCGACCGGGACGGGGACCGGGACATCGCCGTCGCCCGCACAGGCGGGACCGTGACGTACTACCTGAACCTGAACGGCCAGGGCTCCTTCTCCACCGGCGCGATCACGGACCGCTGGTATGCGGAGGCGGAGGTCACGAACACGGGAACGCACAACCCGGACTTCCTCGCGACGATCGCAAGCGACAACAACGATGAGGCGGTCCAGGAGGGGCTGAAGACGGAGCCCGCCCAGACCGGGACGACCCAGAACCCGGGCTTCAACACCTCCTCGACCTCCTGGACGTACGCGGACTGGGAGAACGGAGGGTCGGCGAGCGGGAACTGGCAGAACAGCGGCGGGAACCCGGACGGCCTCGTGTACGTGCAGACGAATTTCCTCGCGAGCCAGACCGTGAGCGGGCTCTGGCGCCAGAGCTTCACGACCACCGGCTCCACCCCGTACACGGCGACGGTCGAGTTCGACCGGAAGGTCTCGCAGATCCAGGCAGGGGCCACGACGAGGGTGTTCGTGTTCGTCGACGCGGGCTCTGGCAACCCGACGGTCGGGACGGAGATCACGACGCCGTTCACGCACACGACGACGACGGGATGGATCCAGAGCGGCGCGATTTCGGTACCGTCGAACAAGCTTCCGGCCCCGGGGACGTACCACCTGAAGATCGCGGCACGGACGACGAACCCGGGCTCGGGCGGGACGAACACGATCGTCCAGTTCGACAACATCTACCTGAACTGGTCGAGCACGGGTGGGCAGGCGAGCGAGCTCGAGCACTACTGGCGGATGCAGCCGATGCCGAACCGGCCCCTGTCGACGTACGCGCTCCGGTTCGAGTCCCACCGGTCCTCGCCCACGGACGGAGACTTCTTCGCGATCGCGTACTCGATCGATGTCTCGGGCGCGGACCCGACGACGGGCACGTACACGACGATCCTCTGGGTGAACACGACGAGCGACGTCGCCCAGAACTACAACTTCCCCGTGAACCTGCAGAACAAAATCGTGTGGATCCGGGCGATCGACATCGACCATCACGTCGGGAACACGACCCTCGACACCCTGTACCTGGACCAGATGTACATCGAGGTCACGACCGCGGCAATCCAGCCGGGCTCCGTGGTCACGCTGCCCTCGACACCGGCCGACGCGAAGGCGATCGACTCCGACGACCAGGACGCCGACGGGTACGTCGACGTCGTGGTCGGGACCTCGAACGGGAAGGTGTACAAGGCCATCGGGTTCGCCGGCGGTCTCCAGACCCCGGGCGGCATCTTCTACACGGTCACCGGGAACCCGGCGATCACGGGGATCAAGCTCGCGAACATCACCGCGTCGGGCACCGGACTCGAGATCGTGGTGTCCTACGGGACGAACGTCCGCGTGATCTCCGGGAACGGGAACTCCGGGAGCTCGATCTTCGTCCTCGCCCCCGCGACGAGCGTGACGATCAACGCCCTCGCGGCGGGGGACGTCGATGGTGACGGGGACGACGACATCGTCGTCGCGACCGCGAACGCGGGCCCCGCCCTCGTGTACTACCGGAACCTCGGCGGGGCGGGCACGATCTGGCAGAACTACAACATCGAGCCGCTGCCCGGAGGCACGACGATCACGATCCTCGACATCGACCTCGGCGACGGGAACAAGTCTCTCTACCTCGGACGCTAGACGAGGCGCCCGAGGACTCCCTTCGCGCGCTCCACGTCGATGAGCGCGAGCAGGACCCCGTGGCGAGAGGCCACCTGTCGGATCCGGCGCGCGAGGAACGCCTCCCGCTCCGCGATGAGCTTCCGGTAGCCCGCGGACTGGTTCACGACGGAGTCCCACTCCCGCACGAAGTCCACCGGTGACGCGGCTTTCGACGCCCACTTCCGGAGCCTTCCCTCGCGCACGTTCGCGAGGAGGATGTCCACCGTGGACACGGACGCGACGTACGTGCTCGAGTACTGCTCGTCGTCCATGTCCAGAGGGTACACGGGGATCGACCGCTCAGTCGACGTCCCGAGCGCGACGACGAAACACGGCGGGGGCTTCCGGACATCCCCGAACCGGGAGAGTCCCCGGACGTACACCTCCTCCTCGACGTTGTCCGGTGGAACGTTCTCCCCGGAGTGCGCCTTCAACGCCTCAAGCTCCTCGCGCCCGATGCTGAGGGCGACGGCCTCCGGTCGGACCTCCTGGAACGCGGCCACGACGGACTCCGACTCCGACACGAGTCCCCGGATGACGGGCATCACGTGGACGCGGCACCCGCCGAGGACGACGACGTCCATCTCACGACTTCCGCTCCTCGATCAGCTCGAGGATCTTCGCGCGGTCCCGGATCTTCTTCAGCTCGTCCCTCCCGATCACGGCGGTCCCCCCGAGGGACATCTTCGAGACCCGCCGCTCCACGAAGAGGACGCTGTCCCGCTCCACGACCCGCGCGAGGTTCGCGACGATGCTCGCCTTGTCGTCCGCCCGCTCCCGGCCCCCCGCCATCCCCGTGAGGAGGACGATCTCCCGGTCCTTCGTGAATGCCTCGAAGGGACACTTCACGGTCGGGAGGACGTCGTACCCGAGGCGGGAGAGCCTCTGGAACACGTCCCGTTCGAACCGCTCGAACGCCTCGAAGCCCCGGAGGAGCTCCGACGTGCGGGCGGAGTACTGGAAGGGGTCCATCGGCACGACGAGGGGCTCCCCGAGGAACTCCTCGAGGCGGAGCGCGATGTCGATCGTCGCGGACATCCCATCCAGGTACATCTGGATCGCCCGCCGCGAGACCCCGGCGACCTCCGCGAGGGCGCCGAGGGAGATCTGCCTCGCCTCCCGCGCGTGGCGGAGGGCCTCCCCGTCGAGCTTCACGTACATCCCGCCGGGGGCGGAGAAGATGAAGGGCGGCACGCCCTCCTCGAAGAAGTCGATGAAGGTCTGGCGGGAGAGGATCGGGACCCCGGAGCGGGAGTAGATCACCCCGCCCTCCAGGGGCCCGGCCCCGGACCGCTCCCCGATGAGGAGGGGGGCCCCTTTCAGGGTCGTCGCGATCATCCGGAGCTCCTCCGCGCCCTGCTTCGAGAACGCGTCCACGTTCAGGAGGACCTTCACCATCAGGAGGACCTCGTCCCGCCGGGCGACGATGTCGAACGCGAGCCCGCGGGTGTTCGTCTTCTCGTTCAGGAAGAATCCGGTCTTCGCCAGGATCTGCCGGACGTCCTCAAGCAGGCGATCGCGGTTCACAGGAGAAAGACCCGCCTCGACGTATATAAGATGTGCGCGGTGGAGAGATTCCCATGGAGAGGCCCCGCGTCGCCCCTCGAGGCCCACCAATCCTTTATCCCGCCCTCCCGCATCGCGCCGCGCGATGGCGGGCGAACTCCGGGGCGAGACGGTGATCGTCGACGATCCCGCGGAGGCCTCCGCCCTCCACAATCGCGGCTCGTATGGAGAGCCTCTCGGAGGTGGCGGGCTGTCCCTCACCATGCTCGAGGCGGTGTACCTCGTCGAGACCGGCCGGCTGGTGATCGCTAAGGATCGCGAGGAGCTCCCGATGCGGACCCTCTTTCGGACCGCCGCCGCAGGGTACGACCAGTTCGAGATCAAGTATGTCGTGTACCGGGACCTCCGGCAGCGCGGGTATGTCGTCGTGGAGGGCGAGGGACCGCCGGACTTCCTAGTCTATCCCCGGGGCGGGACGCCGAAGAAGACCCCCGCGAAGTTCTGGGTCGCCGCGATCTCGGAGCGGGCCGTGTTCGACGCGGACGAGCTCGCTGCACTCCTCCACAGGGTCGCGGGCCACCGGAAGAACCTCCTCCTCGCGGTCGTGGACGAGGAGTCCGACCTCACGTACTACGCGGTGCGAGAGTCGGAGCCCGCGGGGAGGCCCCCGGAGCCCCTGCGGGGCGGGCCCGTCGCAACCGCGCACCTCCTGGAGGACCGCGCGATGGTCATCGACGAGAAGGAGGCGCAATCCCTCCATGGGAACGGGTTCTACGGGAAGATCGTGGGCCGGAGGCTCCAGCTCTCCCTGATCGAGACCGCGCACCTCCTGAAGCGCGGGGCGATCGAGCTCCGGAACGCGGACACGGACCGGCGGATCGCGCTCCCGCGGCTCCTCTCCGAGGCCCGCCGGATCCAGCCGGACTTCGACCTCCGCCTGAAGGTGTACGAGGACCTGAAGGCCCGGGGGATCATCGCGAAGACCGGGTTCAAGTACGGGTCCCACTTCCGCGCGTACGAGGGGGACCCGGACCGGACCCATGCGAAGTACCTGATCCACGCCCTCCCGGAGGGGTACCGGGGGATGTGGCCCGAGGTGAGCCGCGCCGTGCGGCTCGCGCACGGGGTGAAGAAGTCCCTCCTGTTCGCCGCAGCGGGGGAGCGGGTCCGGTACGTCAGGCTCGAACGCGTGCGGCCCTGACCGCGTCCGCGACGTATTGCGGGAGGCCCGCGAGGTTCCGGAGGGCCGCCTCCACGTACGGAGGCATCGCGGCGGGAGGGAGTCGGGCCTCGCGATCCATCAGGAGGCACCGGAACCCCACGAGGGCCGCGGCCTTCAGATACTCCGGCCGGTCGTCCACGACGAACGAGCGCTTCGGGTCGACCTTCAACCGGTCGACGATGCCCCGCCAGTACGCGGGGTCTGTCTTCCCCGCGTTCAGCATCTCTCCCGTGAAGAGGCCGTCGAGCTCGTCGAGGATCTTCGCCCCTCGGAGGGCCCCGCGGGCGTTCGACTCCGTCGCGTTCGTGGAGACGAAGACGCGATGGCGGTCCCTCCGGAGCCGGGCGATCGCGGAGCGGGCGTCGGGGAACGCGGCGTCGGTTGCGGACATCACGTCCAGGTCGAGGCTCACCGAGAGCCGGTGAGGGTCCGGCGGCGGCGGCACCTTCGCCTCCCGGAACATCCTCTCGATGTTCTCCGTGTCCGCGCGGGACACGACCTCGATCCAGGAGCCCCGCTCCCACGTCTCGGGCTCCCTCATGTGCTCCTCATACCACGCGAGTGCGACGTCGTGGGCCCGGAGCCAGCCCTCGATCGACCCGCCGTGGCGGGACCACAGGATCTCCGCTGCCCGCTGCCGGTACGCGGGGGTCATCTTGCGGGAGTCCGCGAGGACGCCCCACAGGTCCAGGAACACGTCCGCCATGGAGGCACGACCGAGAGCGCCCACGATGTTAAGGATGCCGGCGGGAAATCGCGACCCTACCCGGATCGGACGACCTCGAGGGCCTCCCGCCAGGAGGGCGGGACCCGGGAGCCTTTCACCGTCCAGCGCACGAACTTCGTCTCTGCCATGTGGGGCCGCATGGTCGCCATCGTCCCGAAGTGGGGCTCCGTCCCGACGAAATCCATCAGCGCCTGTTCGTCCTCCCAGACGGAGAGGGTGTAGAACTTCCTCGCGAGAATCTTCGCCCGGAACGAGAAGCCAAGGAGCCGGCTGGTCCCCTCGAGCTGTCTCGCGATCACGCCGGAGTACCGGAGGAACCTCGGGATCATCCGGAACCGCTTCAGGGGGAGATAGGAAACTAGGGCGAGGTACTCCCGGTCGGCCGCCGAGGCCGCGACGACGGTCCAAGGGCGGTCCACCGTCGTCACACCTCCCTACGGGCTCACGCGGGAGCCGAAGTAGTACGCGACGATCCACGCGAGCGCGTTCCCCGTGACCTGGGGATAGAAGTCCCTCCAGCCCAGGAGGAGGACCCCGCACATGTACACCGTGAGGACGATCGCCCACACCGCGTTCAGGTTCCGGAACACCGCGACAACGGTGTTCGGCTTCTTTCCGAGCCGCTGCCGCCGTTCGACGATCGAGGCGATCGCGAACCCGATGAGATAGCTCGCGAGGACCTGCAGGATCAGGATGAACTCCTGGGCGAGAGGGCGGCCCCGAAACCAGAGGTACGCGATCACCGCGAAGAACCCGAACAGGAGGAACCCCCGCACCGCCCCTCTCGGGAGGTGGAGGGGGTGCGTCACGGGGACCGCCGTCGGGATCACGGGAGCGCTCACGGGGGCGGTGGACCGCACGCCGAAGTAGAAGGCGACGACGAGGAGGGACGCCTCCAGGAGGATTGTGGCGACGGGCAGGTCCCGGATGACCTGATACCACAGGGACCCGCAGAGGACGATCGCGAGAATCGCCCGCACGCTGCCTTGGGGGAGGCCGAGGGGCGCGGGATACTTCGGGATCGCGGGGAGGGCCATCGCTCTTGGAACGGCGGATGAGGGGCGCGAGCATAGAGCTTTTGCAGGCAATCCTCAAATGGCGCGAGGCGCTTCCGGACTCGCCTCACGGGAGGGGGACGGCATGACGTTCAGCATCGTTGCGTTCGATCCCAGGACGAAGGACCTCGGGGTCGCCGTCGAGTCGAAGTTCCCCGCCGTCGGGAATGCGGTGCCGTTCGCCCAAGCGGGTGTCGGAGCGGTCGCGACACAGAGCTGGGCGAACACGACGTACGGCCCGAAGGGGCTCGCGCTGCTGAAGCGGCGGATGAGCCCCGCCAAGGTCCTCGACGAACTCACCCGGAGGGACCGGGACCGCGCGAAGCGCCAGGTCGGGATCGTCGACGCCCGGGGGCGGCCCGCCGCGTACACCGGGTACGGATGCAACCCATGGGCGGGGCACATCGTGGGCCGCGGGTTCGCGTGCCAGGGGAACATCCTCGCAGGAGAGGCCGTCGTCACGGGGATGGCCCGCGCGTTCGAGTCCACGGAGGGGGACCTCCCCGTGAAGCTCCTTGCGGCCCTCGTCGCGGGCCAAGCGGCGGGTGGCGACCGCCGCGGGCAGCAGTCCGCGGCCCTCCTCGTGGTCCGCGCAAGGGGCGGGTACGGCGGGTTCAACGACCGGTGGATCGACCTCCGCGTGGACGACCACCCGAGGCCGATCGAGGAACTCGTCCGGATCTTCAACGTGTACGACCTCACGATGCTCACCCGCGAGGACCCGAAGGACGCCGTCCCGATCACGCCGGAGGTCGCGAGATTCCTCCAGCGGTTCCTCAAGGAGTCCGGCTACTACACGGGGGCCGTCCTCGGCCGCTGGGACGAGAGGACCCGCCACGCGTTCGAGGAGTGGATGGGGGTCGAGAACCTGGAGGAGAAGGTCCGGAAGGACGGGAGGCTCTGGGCCTCCGTGTGGCGGCACGTCCGGGGGAAGGCGGGCGCGCGGTAGCCGCGCGCGTCGACTACATCCGCCGCGATGCGATGCGACCCGCGACGATCGTCATGGAGACCCCGCCCTCCCGGATCCGCTCCGGCTCCCGCCACGGATCCCCCTCGAGGACGACCGCGTCGCCGGATTTCCCAGAGGCGAGCATCCCGTGCACGTCCTCCTGGAAACCCGCCACGGCCCCGCCCACCGTGTACGCCCCGACGGCCTGGTCCACCGTGAGCCTCTGGATGCCGAACGGCGCGTTCACCGCCCAGTGGATCCCCTCGAGGGGGCCGTACGGCATCCCATCGGACCCGAAGGCGAGGGTCACGCCCTTCTCGAGGATCTCCCGGTACGGGTTGTTGCGGGCGTTCCGCTCGAACCCGAGCCGCGTCTCGTACAGGCCGCGGGGGAGGGACCACCGACCGATGAAGTTCGGCTGGCACGACGCGACGATCCCGTGGCGGGCAATCCGCTCGATGTGTTCGGGATGGAGGAGCTCCGCGTGCTCGATCCGGTGGCGGGGGCCCGGGTCCGGGGCGACCGCCTCGATCGTCTCGATCACGAGCTCAATCGCGCGGTCCCCGATCGCGTGCACGGCGGCCTGGAACCCGGCGCCATGGATCCCCGCCAGGAGGTCCCGGAGCTCGCGTGGCGGGTGGATCAGCATGCCGCCCTCCGTGGGGTCGTCCCGGTACGGCTCGAAGAGGGCGGCGGTGCGGGCGCCGAGGGAGCCGTCGCCGAAGAGCTTGATCGCACCGAGCCGAAGCCAGTCGTCCCCGAATCCACGCGAGAGGCCCGCAGCGGCGAGATGCGACAGGAGGCGTTCGCGGGGCATCAGGGTCACGCGCAAGGGGAGGGCCCCCGCGGCCCTCGCGATCTGGTACGCGCGGATCTCGCCCTCCCCGACGACGTCGTGGACCCCGGTGATCCCGAGCCGGAGGGCGCGCGTCGCGACCGCCCGGAAGTTCGCCGCGAGGCCCTCCGGGCCCGGCCACACGACCTCCCACATCGCCTCGAGTGCGCCCTCCTTCAGAATGCCCGTCGGCTGCCCTGCGGACGTCGTCTCGAAACCCCGCGTCCCGGCGGGAATCTTGAGGAGAACCAGGGCGGGGGAATTCACTGCGGCCATGTGGCGGTCTACCCGAACCGCCGCAATCGGGACCGTCGTCGAGACCGTGTCGAGATCGCCGCGGGTGAGATAGCGGGCCTCCGGCCACCGGGACTCGTCCCAGTCGTCCGCGACGACCCACTCCTCGGGGAGCGCCCCTCCCACCGTCGCCCTCAGGACCTCCAGCGCGCCACCAACGGAACCCGCGCCGCCGAGGTCGATGTTCGCATCCCGCGCAGCGCTCTCCATGAGATGCGCGTGCGCGTCGATGAACCCCGGGACGACGACCTTCCCGCCGAGCTCGAGGATCTCCGTCTTCTTCCCGGCCCACGCCTCCGCCTGCGCGTTCGTCCCGACGGCGAGGATCCGGCCGTCGCCGAACGCAATCCCCTTCGCGAGGGGCTTCGCCGGGTCCATCGTGTGGATCGCCCCGTCCACGAGGACGAGGTCCGCGCCCGCTATCGGACGGGCTCGAGCTTTCGAAGGCGTGTCGCGGCCTCCTGGAGGGTCTCGTCCCGTTTCGAGAACATGAACCGGACGTACGGCTTTCCGTCCTCCGGCTCCGAGAAGAACGAGCTCCCGGGGACGACCGCGACCCCGATCCTCTCGACGAGATGGCGGGTGAACGCCCAGTCGTCCTCGAAGCCGAAGGGCGTGTGGTCCGCCATGATGTAGTACGCGCCGTCCGGCCGCACCGCCTCGAAGCCGACGTCCTGAAGCACCCGCCACAGGAGGTCCCGCTTCCGCTCGTACATCGCCGCGAGGCCGCGGTAGTACGAGTCCGGGAACCCGAGGGCGACGGCGCCCGCGATCTGGAGCGGATGCGGCGCGCCCACGGTGAGGAAGTCGTGGACCCTCTTCATCGCGTCCGCGATCGTCTTCGGCGCGATCGCCCACCCGACCCGCCAACCCGTGACGCTGTACGTCTTCGATAGCCCGTTGATCGTGATCGTGCGGTCCGCCATGGAGCCGAGGGTCGCGATCGAGAGGTGGGACTTCCCTCCATAGAGGATGTGCTCGTAGATCTCGTCCGTGATCGCGACCGCGTCGCGGTCCGTGACGAGGTCCGCGACGATCTTGAGTTCCTCGCGGGAGAACACCTTCCCCGTCGGGTTGTTCGGCGTGTTCAGGACGATCGCCTTCGTCTTCGGGGTAAACGCGGCCTTCAGCGCCTCCTCGTCGATCTCCCAGGAAGGCCACGCCATCCGGACGAACCTCGCCTTCGCGCCGCTCACGATCGCGTCGGGGCCGTAGTTCTCGTAGAACGGCTCCGGGATCACGACCTCGTCCCCCGGATCCACGACGCTGAGCATCGCGGCCATCATCGCCTCCGTCGCGCCGCACGTGACGACGATATTCGCCTCGGGGTCCGCGTCGATCCCGGTGAACCGCTTCGCCTTCGCCGCGATCGCGTCCCGGAGGGGTTTCGCCCCCCAGGTGATCGCGTACTGTTGAAAGGGGCCCGTGAGCGCCTCCCGCGCCGCCTCCACGATCTCCCGCGGCGGGTCGAAGTCCGGGAAGCCCTGGGAGAGGTTCACGGCGCCGTGCTTCGCCGCGACCCGGGTCATCTCCCGGATCACGCTCTCCGGGAAGTGCTGGACCCGCTCCGCGACCCGACGGTCCTCGATCCGGTATCCGAAGGACCGCGTCCCCCGCGCTTTCTTCGCCATGGGCCTCCGTGACCGCGGGTCCATGGGGGGCGGATGGAAAAACGTGTCGCGAGCGCCGCCACCCGGGCCGGAAAGTCTTTTCGCGGCCCCGCCCCTGGGAGGATCGATGGTCCAGGAGACGGACCTCGCATACCTGTTCGCAGGACTCATCGCCGCGAGCGCCGTCCTCCTGCTGTTCCTCCCGCTCCTCCGGCACATCTCCCTGTTCGCGATGAACCGGATCGCGTCCGCGGCGATACTGGCGGGGATCGTCCTCCTCGCCGTCGGCGCGATCGCCCTCGTCGTCCTCGCGGTCTCGAATCCCGCGTACTTCGCACCCATCGCGGCGGTCACCGCCGCCCTCCGCATCGGCTCGCCGATCCTGCTGTACCGGAAGGTCCGGGACCGGTTCGAGGCGCATCGGACGTGGGGCGTCCTCCGGTGGATCCTCCTGATCGCGTTCCTCGGGCTCGCGGGGTTCCTGCTCGTCCACCTCATCGTGGGCCCTTCCACGGGCACCTCGATCGGGGCCCTCGCCCTCAGCGAACGGCTCATCATGGCCCTCGGCGCGTCCGCCCTGTTCGCGCGGTTCGCCCTCCGCGTCCGTCCCCAGGAACGCGTCTCCCTGTGGCCCGTGTGGCTCGCGGCCCTCCTGTTCGCAATCGCGTTCATCGTGGTCGCCCCGTACGCGTTCCCCGCGTTCGCGATCGTGTACACCGCATCGGGTGTCGTGGGCTGGCTCCTCGGCGCCGGCGTGCTCTGGCGGGATTGGTGAGCCGCAACAGATGAAATAGCGGGGCCGCGCTCCGCGGGCGCATGCGGTCGTACGACTTCTGGCGGGTGGACGTGTTCGCCGAGCGGCCGCTCGAGGGGAATCCCCTCGCCGTGTTCCCCCGGGCTCAGGGTCTGAGCGACCGGGAGATGCTCGCGATCGCCCGGGAGATGAACATCTCGGAGACGACGTTCGTGCTCCCGCCCTCGAAGGCGGGCGCGAACTACCGGAACCGGATCTGGACGCCGGGCGGGGAGCTCCCGTTCGCGGGCCATCCTTCCCTGGGGACCGCGTATGTCGCCGCGATGGAGGGGATCGTCCCCCTCGGCGAAGGCCGGGTGACGGTCCATCAGGAGGTGAAGATCGGAGTGCTCCCGCTCGAGCTCCACTCCCGGGGCGGGATCGTGGACCGCGTCGTGATGACGCAGGGGAAGCCGAGTGTGGGGAGGCGGATCACCGCCACGGCGGGGCTCGCGAAGGCCCTCGGGGTCCGGTCCACGGACCTCACCGCCACCGACCTTCGACCGCAGGTCGCCTCGACCGGGGTGCGGTCCCTCCAGGTCCCCCTCCGCTCCATGAAGACGGTCCGGGACCTCGGGCCGGACATGCCCGCCCTCGCGAACCTTCTGCGGCGCGTGGACCCCGATGCCGGCGCGTACGTCTTCGCGTTCGAGACGGAGGGGGACGCGGACCTCCACGCGCGGGGCTTCTTCCCGCAGGCCGGGATCCCGGAAGACCCCGCCACCGGGAGCGCGGCGGGGGCGTGCGGCGCGTATCTCGCGTTCCACAAGCGGCTGCCCGCCAAGGACTGGTTCGTGATCGAACAGGGGATCGAGATCCATCACCCCTCCCGCATCGAGGTCGGCGTGACCCTTTCGGGCGGCCGGCCGGACACCGTGCGGGTGGCGGGCACGGTCGTGCCCGTGATGCGGGGGACCTTGACGATCCCCTAGGGAGGTCCTCGATGTCCAAGGTCTCGCAGCTCCGGGTCTACACGATACGGGCGGGGAAGATGGAGGAGTGGGTCCGGGGATGGAGCCAGGGCGTCGTCCCCCTCCGGCGCCGGCACGGCTTTCGCATCGACGGGGCGTGGATCGTGAAGGACCGGGACACGTTCGTGTGGATTCTCTCGTACGACGGGACGGAGGATTGGAAGGCGAAGAACGACGCGTACTACGCCTCCGCGGAACGGAAGGCGCTGGATCCCGATCCCGCCCGTCTGATCGTGGAGACGACGGAATGGTTCATCTCGCCGATCCCCCTCCGAATGCGGTAGGGCTCGTCATCGGCCCAAGCCCGCGGAGCCCCGCCGATCACCGATGCCGAAGGATACGACGGAACCACCCGCGTCGCCAGAACACCCCGATCGCGGCCAAAACAACGACCCCGACGAGAAACGCGGGCCACAGGGGGATGCCGCTTCCCGCGGACCGCGGCGGGGGCTCGTTCGCGCCGACCCGGATCGTCTCGCTGACCGCGCGGCCCCGCGAGTCCCAGATCGTCACGACGACCTGATAGCTGCCCGCGACGCGGTACGTGTGCGTCGGCTCCGGTTCCGCGCTCGTCGTGCCGTCTCCGAACCCCCAGAGGAACACGTACGGGGCGACGCCCCCCGACACGTATGCGCGGAACGAAACCGTCAAGGGAAGGAACCCGGAGGCCGGGCTCGCGGTCGGGCGCGCGCTCAGAAGTTGGAAGACGGTCACGACGGTCGCGTTGCCCGCCTCCACGCCGCGTCCGTCCGTCACGACGAGCGTCGCCGTGTACGAACCCTGTGTCTGGTACGTGTGGCTCGGGTTCGCGAGCGCGCTGGCGTTCCCCTCGCCGAACGTCCAGTTGTACGCACGGTTCCCAATTCCTCCGAAGACCGCGCTCGTGAAGTGGACCGTGAGCGGGGCGTCCCCGATCACCGGGCTCGCGGACACGGTCACGCGCAGGCTCGCAGGGAACGCGGTCACCTCCGCGGACGGCGGGCCTTCTCCGACCGCGTTCACCGCCGCGACACGGTAGACGTACCCCACGCCGTTCGCGAGGCCGGTGTCCCGGTGCGCGAGGAGCTCGCCGAGCTCGACCAGGAGAGAACCGTTCCGGTACACCCGGTAGTGCATGATCCTCGAGTACCCATCCTCCACCGGCAGCTGCCACGAGAGCTGCACCTGGGCGTCCCCCGCGGAGGCCCGCAGGGTCCGGGGCGCGGAGGGGGGCTGGGCGGCGTGGAACCGGTACGCCCACGTGTCGCCAAGAACGGCGGACCCGTTCCCCCCGAACACCAGGGCCACGTCGGACCTCTCGTCGTACGCCATCGCCGCGGAGGCGCGGGGGCGCGGGCCCACGATCGACTCCAGCCGCGTCCACGCGTTCGTCTCGAAGTCGTACGTCCACGTCTCGTTCGTCGGACCCGTGTCCATGAGGCCGCCGAACAGGAGGACCCGACCCGCCCGCGCGTCGTACGCCATGGAGTGGTTCCACCGCGCCCGAGGTGCGGTCGCCGGGGCCATGTCCGTCCAGACGTTCGAGTCGAACGAATACGTCCACGTCCCCCCGTCCGGGCCCCCGGCGGTGAGGCCGCCGAAGAGGACGACCCGATCTGCCTGCGCGTCGTACGCCATCGCGTGCCCCATGCGGCTCGATGGCGCATTCGATGGCGACCGGCTCGCCCACGCGTTCGTCGCGAGGTCGTATGCGTACGTCTCGCCCTTCAGGTCCGTCACGTTCCTCCCGCCAAACAGGATCATCCGGTCCACCCTCGGGTCGTACGCGAGCGCGTGGCCGCTCCGAGCACCGGGCCGCAGGGCCGGGTTCTGGTTCGTCCAAGTGTTCGTCCCCACGTCGTACGTCCACGTCGTGCGGCTCAGCCCGGACGCGGTGCTGCCCCCGAACAAGACCACGACGCCCGCACGAGAGTCGTAGGCGACGGCGTGGCCCCCCCGCGCGGCAGGGCCCGTAGCCCCGCGGAGGGTCCATGAATTGTTGCTGAAATCGTACGTCCAGGTCTCGTCCGTGTACCCCGCGGGGGTGGTCCCGCCAAAGAGCACGACCCGATCCGAGCGGGCGTCGTACACCATCTGGGAATCCGATCGGGCGGAGGGACTTGGCGACGGGCTCAACTCCGTCCACTCGTTCCCGGCGGCAGGCTGCGGAGAAGGCCCTGAGAAGGCGCTCGAGGAAGCCCCCTGCACAGGAAGGCCGAACGGAACGGCCGTCAACAGCACCAAGGCCACGAAGGCCAAGGCCCTCCGGAACACTCTCCCCCTCTCCCCGGATGACGATGGCGGGGCCCCATATTAGACTTGATTGCCACTGGGAGAGATTATCCAAGATGATAGCGGGCGTCTCCAGCGAAAAGACTGGCGGAGAATCCGACGCGATGGACGGGAGGGCCACCGCGCCTCTCCGACTACAGCTCGACCTTGATCCCGAGCTTCTCCGTGAGCTCCTTGTACCGATTCCGGATCGTGACCTCCGTCACGCCCGCCACCTCGGCGACCTCACGCTGCGTGCGTCGCTCGTTGCACAGGATCGAGGCGATGTAGATCGCGGCCGCCGCGACGCCCGTGGGCCCCCGGCCCGACGTGAGCTCGCGGTCCGCGGCCTCCTTCAGGACCTCGATCGCCTTCGACTGCACCTCGCCGCTGAGCTTGAGTTCGGAGCAGAACCGCTGGACGTAGTCCTGCGGGTGGGTCGGCATCAGCTTCAGCTTGAGCTCCCGGGTCATGAAGCGGTACGTGCGGCCGATCTCCTTCCGACCGACGCGGCTCGAGTTCGCGATCTCGTCGAGGGTCCGCGGGACGTTGCACTGGCGGCACGCCGCGTACAGGCTCCCCGCCACGACGCCTTCGATGGACCGACCGCGGATCAGGTTCTTGTTCACCGCCTTCCGGTAGATCATCGCGGCGGTCTCCCGCACGTTCCGCGGGAGGCCCATTCCGCTCGCCATTCGGTCGAGCTCGCTGAGGGCGAACGCGAGGTTCCGCTCCGTCGCGTTGCTCACGCGGATCCGCCGCTGCCACTTCCGTAGCCGGTAGAGCTGCGCGCGGTTCCGGGTGGGGATCGACTTCCCGTAGGAGTCCTTGTTCTTCCACCCAATCGTCGTGGACAGCCCCTTGTCGTGGATCGTGTACGTCATCGGAGCGCCCGTGCGGGCCCGCTTCTCGCCCTGCTCGACGTCGAACGCCCGCCATTCGGGGCCCTGGTCGATCATCTGGTCGTCCAGGACGAGACCGCACTCCTCGCAGATCAGCTCGCCCCGCTCGTAATCGAACGACAGGTGGCCGCTATTGCACTCGGGACACCGGGTGACCTCTTCCGCTTCTTCGATCTTCTTTCCGGGCATTCGATCCTCCCTCTTCAATGAATACCTCGGCCCCGATGAGGGCCATCGCAGGCTTCCCGTCCGGCCGGACCGTGGCGAACGGCTCCTTTACGGGGCCGAACACCTTCACGACCCGCCCGACGGGGCGCTTCCGCCGGTCCACGACGACCGTCCCCCGGCCCGGCGCGAACGTCGCGCGGACGAGGACGGACCCGTCATAAGCGATGTTTTCGACGTGGCCCAGGCTTCGCATTCCCCGCCTCGAGGCTTGTACGGCCGGATACCAGACCTACTATATATTGATTCCGTAACACTCAATAGATTCCGCTGCGAAATTGGCTTGAGGGTTTCGCGCCCCGCGGCCGTCCCCGCGGGTCCGACTTTATCTCGCCGGACCGCTTCTTCCCCTCGGAATGGTCCCCATGGAACCCCAGAAGCAGTTCCTGTGCCGCCTCCTCGCGACGCGGCCCCAGATGGTCGTCCGGGCGACCCCCGAGGAGGACCGGGTCGTCGCCAGGCATTTCGCGTATCTGAAGTCTCTCGCGGAACGGGGGACCGTCCTCCTCGTCGGAAGGACCCAGAACCCGGACCCCACCGCGTTCGGGATCCACATCCTCCTCGCGTCCTCGGACGCGGAGGCCCGCCGGATCGTCGACGACGACCCCGCGGTCCGCGAGGGGATCATGCGGGCGGAGCTGTATCCGGACAAGATCGCCCTCCTCGCGAGGCCCGAGCACTTCCCTCCTCCCGGCTGACGGGGCCCACAAAGGCCTTACGTCCCCGCCCTCGTTGCCGCCCGCCATGCGGATAGCGATGGGCGGGACGTTCGACCTTCTCCATGCGGGCCACGAGGCCCTCCTCGACGCCGCGTTCGCGCTCGGCGGGGAGGTGTTCATCGGGCTCACGACGGATGCGATGGCCCTCCAGGGACGGGAGAAGGTGACCCCGTACCGGCTCCGGGAGCAACGGCTCGAGGCGTGGCTGAGGAAGCGCGGGTACACGGGATGGACGATCGGGCCCCTGGAGGACCCGTATGGCCCCGCGGCGTCCGAAGCGTTCGACGCGATCGTCGTGAGCGAGGACCGGGAGGCGGTCGCGAAGGCGCTGAACGAGGAACGGGCCCGCCGCGGACTCCCGCCCCTCGCGATCCACGTCGTCCCGATGGTCCTCGCGGAGGACGACGCCCCGATCGCGTCCCGCCGGATCCGCGCGAAGGAGATCGACCGCCGCGGGAAGCTCCTGCGCCCCCTCCGCGTGAACGTGGGGTCCGCGAACCCCGTGAAGATCCGGGCGGCCGCGAAGGTCCTCGGCACCCTGTTCACGAAGCCCCGCGTGAAGGGCGTGGACGTCGCGTCGAAGGTCGCCGAGCAGCCGTTCGAGGTCGAGGCGATCGAGGGCGCGATCAACCGCGCCCGGGAAGCCCTGAAGGATGCGGACTACGGGGTCGGGATCGAGGCGGGCCTGTTCTGGAACGAGCAGGTGCGGGACTTCCTGGACGTGCAGTATTGCGCGGTCGTCGACAAGCGCGGCCGCGTGACCCTCGGCCACGGCCCCGGGTTCGAGTACCCGCCGTTCGTCGTGGAACGGGTGAAGGCGGGGAAGACCGTCGGGGACGCGTTCGAGGAGCTCACGGGGATGAAGGGGATCGGGCAGACGACGGGCGCGATCGGGTTCCTCACGGAGGGCCGGATGGACCGGACGCGGCTCACGGAGTCCGCGGTCCTGATGGCGATGGTCCCGCGGATCCGGAAGGACCTGTACCGTGGGGGCATGCGGCCCGCCACGAAGTGATTCCGGTGGCCCACCGGATCGCGCTCCTCGGGGTCGGGAACGTCGCGCGGGAATTCGCCCGCAATCCACGAAGGCGCCTGAACCCGTAGGCCGCGGCCCCGCCACGAGCGCCCGTTGTTATGGTCAAATAACCATAACGCGGACCCCGAGTCACCGGACCCGCAGGGGCGACCGGTGCATTGCCAAAGGCTTTATGGCGGGCGTAGGGTTCCAATTCCGGGTTCCCACGATGACCGCGAAGGTCGCCGTCAACGGATATGGGACGATCGGCAAGCGCGTCGCCGACGCGATCAAGCTCCAGGACGACATGGAGGTCGTCGGCGTCTCCAAGATGAGCCCGAACTTCGAGGCGAGGCTCGCCGTGGAGAAGGGGTATTCCCTGTACGCGACGACGAAGGACGTCCTGCCCAAGTTCGAGAAGGCGGGGATCAAGGTCCATGGCGTCCTCGAAGACCTGTTGAAGGATTCGGACCTCGTCGTGGACGCGACCCCGGAGGAGAGCGGGTTCAAGCCCGCGTACGAGAAGGCGGGCGTGAAGGCGATCTGGCAGGGCGGGGAGGAGCACTCCCTGACGAACCTCTCGTTCAACGCGGCCGCGAACTACGCGGAGGCCCTCGGCGCGGAGTTCCTGCGGGTGCCCTCGTGCAACACGACGGGACTGATCCGCACCCTGTACCCGCTCGACGCCCACCTCGGGATCGAC
>JAIBJG010000054.1 GCA_020029475.1 Methanobacteriota archaeon
CTCCCGTTCCTCACGGAGGCGATGATCGACCAGGTCGTCGCCCGCACCCCGGGCGCGACCCTCGTGTACTTCCACCGGAAGGCCCTCGAGAAGGGGACCCTCCGGGACCTCCAGGCCCGATTCGAGGCCCGCGGTCTCCGCTCCGTACGGGAGGAGGACCTCGCGCCGCTGCCCCCGAAGCAAAGTTATTAATCGCCGTCCGGTTACGAGGGACGTCGGGAGGGTTCTCCTGCTCCGAGAATGCAGTTCTCACGGATACTACCGCGGTGAGGAGATGTGCCCCATGTGCGGGGCGTCGAACACGCACTTCCTCCTCAAGGACGAGGAGATCGACGCCGTCGGCCGCACGATGGCGGGCGTCCTCCGCCACTTCCCGGACCGGTACGGCCTGGAGATGGACGCGAACGGCTGGATCGACCTCCGGGACTTCATCACCGCCGTGTCGATCCGGAACAAGCGCTTCCGGTTCCTGAAGCCGAACCACATCCTCGGGCTGATCCAGACGGACCCGAAGGGGCGGTACGAGTTCCGGGACGGCCGGATCCGCGCGACGTACGGGCACAGCCTGGACGTCGACCTGGACCTGCCCACGGACAACATCCCGGAGGTCCTCTTCTACCCGACGAGCGAGGAGGAGCTCGGCGTGCTCCTCGGGGCCGGCCTCCGGCCGTCGGACCGGAAGATGGTCCACCTCAGCGGGACGTTCCACGCGGCGGTCGAGGCGGGGCGGGTCCGGATCCAGGTGCCCGTGATCGTGGAGATCGACACGAAGGCGGCGCGCGCCTCGGGGATCGTGATCAAGAAGGCGGGGAAGACCGTGTACCTCACGAGTGAAGTCCCGCCGGAGTTTCTGAAGCGCTCCGAGCGGGCGGAGGAGGAGTTGTCTCCGGAGGAAGCGTCCGCGGACTAAATTATCTCCTCACGTTGATTTTTAACGCCATCTATTTTATAACGGGGCACTGCATACGTCGGCCCCGTCAGGAGTCAGATGGGCATGCCCACCGGCATCGACCTCATCGGCAACAACGCGGCCCTGCAAGAGCACTGGATCAAGCGGTTCATCGCGATCATCGTCGACGCGATCATCCTCGCCGTGATCACGATCGTCCTGAACGCGCTGTTCCTCGGCGCCCTGTTCGCCCTCGGACTGTGGTGGTCCTTCATCTACGGGATCGTCTGGGTCCTGTACTCCACCCTCCTCGAGGGGAGCTCGATGCGGGCGACCCTCGGAAAGAAGGTGATGAACCTCCAGGTCGTCGCGATCGACGGCGCGATGACGATCGAGAAGGCCCTGATCCGGAACCTCTCGAAGGTCCACCCGCTGTTCGTCCTCGTGGACTGGGTGATCGGGATCGCGACCCAGGGAGACCCGCGGCAGCGGTACCTGGACCGGCTCGCCCGGACCTCCGTGACCCGCGTGGACGCGAACGCGTACATCGAGGAGCAGTTCCGCCAGATGCAGTACGTGCCGCCCCACCCGACCCCGCCGCCCGCTGGGGCGTGGGGCCAGCCCGCGCCCGCGCAACCCCAGCCCACGACGCAGGCGACGATGACCCCGCCGACGACGCCGCAGTCCCCGCCCGCGGGCGGGTGGCCCGGACAGGCGGCCCCGCCCGCCGGGGGGCAGTGGCCCGCCCACAAGTGGGACGAGTCCGGGAACCTCGTGCCCCAGATGCGGTACTGCACGGCGTGCGGGGGACAGCTCGTCCAGCGGGGCGACGGCCGCCTCACATGCGTCCGGTGCGGCGCGGTCTACTGAGACCCGCTTGCGAACAGGGCGAGATTCACAGCGACCATCGCGAAGTATGCACCGATGAGCACGATGCCCGCCCGCCGCGAGACGTTCCACCCGCCGAGCATGAACGCGAGGAGGAGGAACGACGTCGCGATCGCGACGGTGACCACGGGGATGATTAGGGACGCGGCGTAGGTCATCGGTCGGAGGATCCCCATGATCCCGAGGGTGAGGAGGGCCGTGACGACGCACGCGCCGAGCCCCTCCCCGAGCGCCAGGTCCGTGTACCCCTTCCGGGTCGCGTGGTACGCGGCCGCGATGTCCGGGAGCGACGTCCCGAGGGCGACGACCGTGATCCCGAGGATCCACTCGCTGACCCCGGAGGCCCCGGAGAGCTGCACGGCCCCGAGGACGATGAACTGGGCGCCCATCACCGCCCAGATCACTCCAAAGAGGAGCCACGGGAGGCCCGCGCGGATCTCCACCTTCCGTCCGAAAAGCCAGCCCGCCATCTCGAGCTCGATCTTCATGTCCTGGACGGCCGCGTCGAGCTCCGCGGGCGCCACCTTCTTCTGAACGATCAGCAGGTTCACGGTGTATGGGACAAATAGCGCGACGAGGGCGAGGCCGTCGTACGAGCTCAGGGTGCCGTCGAGGAGGAGCGCGGCGGACACGACCGTGACGGTCACGAAGAACACGGCGTCCCGGAGGACGATCTCCCGCGTCGAGTGAATCGGCACCAGGATCGCGGACACGCCGATCACGAACGCGAGGGTGACGACGTTCGACGCAAGGGCGTTCCCGAGCGCGATGTCCGGGCTCCCCTCCTGGAGTGCGATCCCGCTCACGAGGACCTCCGGGAGCGCGGAGAGCGTGGACACGAGCAGAGCCCCGATCACGAAACGGCTCCGCCCGATCTTCTGCGCGAGCCCGAGGGCGTTGTCCGTGAGGAACTTCGCCCCCTGGTTCAGGACGAGGAAGCCCACGGCGATGAGGCCCACGGAGACCGCGGCGAGGAGCCAGAGTTCCAGCTGCCCACTCCCTTCTGACGCGGGCTCGGATGAGATTCTCCGATATTAACGTTAAGAAGGCTCACGTCACGATCTCGTCGAGCCGGCCCTCGTCCGCGGCCCGCTTGATCTCCACCGCGAGCCGCCGCCCGGTGCTCATCGGCCGCCGCCACAGCGCGTTCCCGTACGGGTGGCCGAGGGCCATGTGGACGTTCGTGCCTCCTCCGATCCGGGGCGCGACGTCGTAGACGTAGAAGTCCTCCTCCCGGTCCACGCAGGTCTGCAGAGTGAACGGTCCGAGGATCCCGGGCGCGTAGTGTTTCTGGGTCGCCTCCACCCATCGCTCCGCGATCGAGAACACCTCGTTCAGCGCGCTCTCCCGGAGGGTCGCGGAGTTGTGGCCGATCACGATGTATCCCGGGATCGCCTGGGACGGGTCGAGGGTGAGCTGCTGGGTCGCGGGGAGGCGGACGTGGCCGTCCAGGGACGTCTCGAACCGCCAGTCCACGCCGAGGAGCTCGAGCCGCTCCCCCTCCCGCTCGAGGGGCGAGTAGAAGAAGTCGAAGTTGAACACGGGGCCGAGGATGTACCGCTCGATCCGCGCGGCGGCGAGGTCCGCCTTCGAGATCACGCCCTGTTTGATCAGGGTCGCGGACTTCTCCCGGTACTCCTTCGGACTCGCCGCGGTGAAGAACCCTCGCTCGAGCTTCTTCGCCTTGTGTGGGAGCTTCACGATCACGAGGCCATCGATGTCCGAGGGCCTCTCGATCTTCTCCGGATACGGGACCCCCGCCTTCTCGAGGAGCCAGTAGTAGCTCTTCTTCTCCGAGCGCTCCTCTGTGCGCAGGAGGTTCCGGCTCCCGAAGAGGGGCACGAGAAACTCCCCCTCGATCGCGTCGAGGTCGCAGTACGACGTGAAGGACCGGTTCGGGACGAAGATTGTGTTCCGGTTCCGGAGGTACTCCTGGACCTTCTTCGTGAGGACCTCGGAGAACTTCCCGAACACGAGGGGCTCGTCCACGACGCCCCGCTCGAGGGCCCCGGAGGCATCCCGGCGGGCGCGGAAGTAGCGGGAGTACGTCGCGTCCCGGCCCCGCTCGCACACGGCGATCGTGTGGAGGCCTTCCTCGACGGCCCCGTCGCACACGTCGAGGGCGGAGTGGGAGCCGATCACGCCGACGGAGAGGCGGCCGTCGTCGTACCCCTCGAGCACCTTCAGGACGCGCTCGCGGTCGATCACGGCGTCATCTGATGGCGGGCCCGATGCGGGGGGCTCGCTTAAGCGTTTGTGGCGGGCGGCACCTTCATCCCGCCGGAGGGAATCGCGCGGTCGATGCAGGCTCGGCCCGCGAAGTGGTGGGGCTGGGGCTTCGAGGACCGCTCCGTCCCCCTCGAATCGAAGCCCGCCCTCCTCGCCCTTCTGCGGCAAGTCCTGGAGCTCCCGCCGACGGACCTGCTCCCCGTGCCCGACCCGGAGACGATCCGGCTCCCGCCCTCCCGCCTCTCGAACGAGGAGCTCGCGGAGTTCCGGAAAATCATCGGGGAGGAGGGGATCGCGGCGTCGGACAGGGACCGTCTCACCCATGGGACGGGGAGGTCCTACAGGGACCTGATCCGGCTCCGGCTCGGCCCGATCCCGCCGCCCCCGGACCTCGTCCTGTTCCCGGAGGGGGACGAGGACATCCGCCGGCTCCTCGAGTTCTGCTCCGAGAAAGAGGTCCGTGTGATCCCGTTCGGCGGGGGCACGAGCGTCGTGGGCGGGGTCGAGGTCGTGGACGCATCGCGCCCCCACATCACGATCGACCTCCGGAGGATGCGGCGGGTCCTCGCCGTGGACGAGATGTCCCTCCTCGCGACCGCGCAGGCGGGGATCCGGGGGCCGCTGCTCGAGGAGGAGCTCGGGGCGCACGGCCTCACCGTGGGGCACTTCCCGCAAAGCTTCGAGTTCTCGACCCTCGGCGGGTGGATCGCGTCGCGGTCCTCCGGGGCGTTGTCGAACCGGTACGGGAAGATCGAGGACCTCGTCGCGGGCCTCCGCCTCGTCGCGCCGTCCGGCGTGTACGACATGCAGTCCCGGCCCCGCCACGCGATGGGGCCCGATCTCCTCGGCCTCGCGGTGGGGTCCGAGGGGGCGCTCGGGGTGATCACGCAGGCGACGATCCGGGTCCACCGCGCCCCGGAGGCGAGGGCGTTCGAGTCCTTCCTCTTCCGGAGCTTCCACGACGGGCTCGAGGCGCTGCGGGGGATGGCGCAGGACGGGGTGCCGGCCCACATGACGTACCTGATGGACGAGGACGAGACCCGCCTCGCGGCCGCGACGGCGGGCGGCTCCGGGTCCCGCACCGCCAGGGGCGGCTCCCTCCTCCTGATCGGATACGAGGGCTCGCGCGGGCTCGTCCGGGACCACCTCGCGGCGGGGAGGCGGTACTGCGGGGCGGGCAGCGCCGCGGGGCCGGGCCCCGCGGAGGGGTGGTTCCGCGAGCGGTACGACACGCCGTACCTCCGGGACTCGCTGATCGACCACCGGATCATGGTGGACACCGTGGAGACCGCGACGACGTGGTCGAACCTCGAGCGCCTGTACGAGGGCGCGAGGAAGGCGCTCCTCACCGGGATCTGGGGCACGGGGGTCCAGGGGCTCGTGGGGTGCCACGTGTCCCACGTGTACACGGAGGGTGCGTCCCTGTACTTCACGTTCCTCGCCCGCCAGAAGCGCGGGGACGAGATCCCGCAGTACGACGCGGTGAAGGCCGCCGCGACCCGCGCGATCCTCGACCTTGGCGGGCATCTGAGCCACCACCACGGGGTCGGCGTGGAACACGCGAAGTACCTCCGGGAGGCGATCGGAGACGAGTCGTGGCGGCTCCTCCGGGACCTGAAGCGCACCCTGGACCCGAAGGGGATCATGAACCCGGGCAAGGTGTATGCGGTGGGGGCATGATGGACGAGTTCTCCGCCCGCACGCGCTCCGCGAACCTTGAGGCGATGGCCGCCCGGCGCGTGGACGTCCTCGTGATCGGGGGCGGGATCGTCGGCGCGTGGACCGCGTTGACCGCCGCGATGCGGGGGCACCGGACCGCGCTCGTCGAGAAGGGGGACTTCGCGAGCGGGACGAGCGGGAAGACCTCCCGCCTCGTCCACGGAGGGCTCCGGTACCTGGAGCGGTTCCGGATCGGGGTCGTCCGGCGGGCCGCGCGGGAGCGGGACCTCCTGCTTCGGATCGCCCCTGGACTCGTGAAGCCGCTGAAGTTCCTGATCCCCGTGTACCAGGACCGCGGCCCTAAGGACTGGCAGCTGCGGATCGGTCTGTGGCTGTACGACGCGCTCTCGAAGGAGAAGACCCTGCCCCGGCGGGCGTGGCTGACGCCGGAGGGGGCGCTCGCCCTCGAACCCTCCCTGTCGCCCGCGGGCCTCGTCGCCGCCGCGGTGTACGCGGACGCGGTCACCCGGGACGCGCGGCTCGTCCTCGCCGTCGTCCGCAAGGCCGCGGACGCGGGCGCGCTCGTCGCGAACCACGCGCGGGTGACGGACCTCATCCGCGAGGAGGGCGGGGTCTCGGGGGCAAGAATCCTCGATGGAGAGACCGGGACCCTCCGGACCGTCCGCGCGAGGGCGATCGTGAACGCGACGGGCGTCTGGGTGAACGAGCTCCAGGGCGAGCGGGCGAGGCTCCGTCTCCGGCCGACGAAGGGGATCCACGTGCTCGTCCCCCGGGAGCGGGTGGGAAATCGCGACGCGGTGACGCTCCCCACTCACGACGGGCGGGTGATCTTCGTCCTCCCATGGGGCGAGCTTGCCCTTATCGGGACGACGGACACGTTGCATCGAGGAGAGAAGGACGCCGTCGAGGCCACCCCGGAGGATGTGGAGTACCTCCTCAGCGGCGTGAACGAGGGCTTCCCCCGGGCCCGCCTCACCCGGGGCGACATCGTCGCGACGTACGCGGGACTCCGACCCCTGATCGATTCAGGAGAGAGGAGGGAATCGGACATCTCGCGGGAGCACAAGATTATCGTGGACCCCGATGGCCTCGTCTCCGTCGCGGGGGGCAAGCTCACGACGGGGCGGGCGATGGCCACGGAGATTCTCTGGACGATCGAGAAGCGGCAGCTCTTTGAGGAATTCAGGCGGGACACCGCAGCTGCGATGCGCCGTTCCAAGCGGCGGATCCGCGCCGCCAAGGGGCGGGAGGAGCGCGGGGACACTCGAAAGATCGTGCTCGAGGATGCGGGGGGACCCGCGGACGTCACGCACCTGGAAGCCGCCGTGGTCCGGGCGGTCCGGCACGAGATGGCGATCCACCTCGATGACTTCCTCATGCGTCGGACGGGCTTGTTCTATGAACTCCTGGACCAGGGCGCCGGAATCGCACCCACCGTCGTCGAGACGATGGGAGCGGAGCTGGGATGGGACGCAGACCGACGGGCGAAGGAACTCGAGAGATTCGGTCGCATGCTCCAGGCGAACCGGCGATGGCGGGAGGAGGGGCGCGACGCCAGGTTCTGACATCGTGGGGGTCGCGAACCCGGAGGCAGGGAACGGTCGGGCCCGGAGATATGCGAGGAGACTCGAGCGTGCCTTGCGAGAGGCACGCCTTCCAATCGCGATCCGGTACACGACGGCGCCCTTCGATGGGGTGCGACTCACCCGGGAGGCGATCGAGGCGGGGGCCACGACGGTCCTTGCGATCGGCGGGGACGGCACCGTGAACGAGGTCGCGAACGGGTTCCTCGGGGGAGGGCGGTCGAACCGCGATGTCGCTCTCGCCATCGCGCCGGTCGGGACGGGCACGGACTTCGCGAAGACGATCCACCAGACCGCGGAACCGGGCGAGGTGCTCGCGCGACTCCGGAGAGACGACCGGAGGCCCATCGATGCGGGCCTCGTCGACTACACGGACCTCCAGGGCAGAGCCGCTTCCCGATACTTCATGAACATCGCCGAGTTCGGTTCCGGCGGGGCCGTCGTGGAGAAGGTGAACCGCACGACGAAGGTCCTCGGCGGACGGATGAGTTTCCTCCTGGCGATCCTCTCCACGCTCCCGAAGTACCGGAACCGGGGAGTGCGATGGCGGATCGATGGCGGGTCGTGGGCGGAGGCGAGGGTGAACAACTTCATCGTCGCGAACGGCCGGTATTTCGGCGGTGGACTCATGCCCGCACCGCGGGCAGAGGTGGACGACGGCCAGTTCGACGTCGTCGTGATCGGAGACATCGATTTCAAGACGGTCCGCCGCCACCTCGGGGACTTGCGGAAAGGAACCCACCTCGGGCTGGAGTTTGTCTCTTCGTCCCGCGGCAACCTTCTCGAGACGGAGCGCACGGAGCTCGCGTACCTCGACCTCGACGGCGAACTCGTCGGAGTGGACCCGACCCGCTTCCTCTGCCTTCCGAAGGCCATCGACCTCGTCGTGTGAGCGCGATCGCATTGTGCCCGTTTGGGCACAGCCCGCGCGCATTTGGCCCAACTGCGCAAAAAGAAAGGGATAGCCCCGGGCAGATTCGAACTGCCGCCACGAGGTCTCTCCTCGGCCGGTCTCTGTGCCAATCCAGAGCCTCGTATCCTTGGCCACTAGACTACGGGGCTATGCGGGCCGCCCTAGCATCCCTGGCCTCTTAACGATTTCTTCCCCGCAGCGGGGCTTGCGAGCGGTCCCTATCCCGCCGCCTCCCGGAGGCGGGCGAGGACGAACGTCTTGTCGAGGACCGCGAGGAAGGGCGCCGCCCGCGGGCCCTTCTCCCTCCCGAGGAGGACGAGGTACAGGTTCCGGAAGAAGCGCGGGGTGTCGACGGGCAGCTTCCCCCCCTTCGTGAGGGAGACCATCGCCTCCTTGATCGCGTCCTCCCGCCAATCGGTCGACTCGATCCCCTTCGCGAACGCCCGCAGGGACTCGCGATCCTCCGGTGTGAGCTGCGCGAGCACCTCCTTCGGGAGCCGCTCGAGGAGGACGACCCGGTTCTCCGGCGCGTACCGCTCCACCCACACCCCGCCCTGTTCCAGGCGGCGACGGACGCGGTCCGTCTCGAAGTCCGTGAGCCTGCGGGTGAGGATCCCGGTGTCCTTCAGCCGGGCGAGGCACCACTCAAGGCGATTCCCCGGCGGGGAGATCTGGTGGAGGAACGCGGCGTGCCGATATGGAAGCTGGAACGGCGCCTCCTTCGGGGGCGGGTCCAGCTGCGCGAGCTCGTGGCTCCGGGCCTGGACCTCCTCGTCCTCCGTCCGCGACGACGCGTAGAACGCCCGCTCCGCGGTGTCGTACTGGTCGTGGTACACGTCCACCTTCCCGAGGTCCAGGACGATCCGCCGGCCGATCGGGTTCACGAGGTAGATGTACCGGAGGACCTCCGCGTCCGCGACCCGGAGCCAGTCCCCCGGCCAGAACCCCTTGAAGTCGGAGGAGTCCATGTCCCCGAGGTCCACGCCCTTCTCCGCGATCCCGACCCACTCGTACGGGATCCCGAACGGGGGCTCGATGCTCAGGAGGACGCGGGCCGCCTCCTTGCACGAGTCCCTCGACCCTCCCGGGGTCGCGTGGTCCTTCCCGAAGGGCTCGATGTCCACCTTGAGGACTTTCCACAGGGCGGGCCACTCGAGCCGCCAGTTCAGCTTCCCCTTCTCGATCGGGCTCTCCCCCCGCCCGCCGCAGTCGCATTCGTACGCGACGGCGGTCCGGTCGATCACCTTCACCGCGCGGGCCTTCCCGATCCGCTTGCACGTGAGGCAGAGGGGCTCGAACGGGAGCCATCCCGGCGGGTACGGGTGGCGGGCGCGGAACCGGTTCACGAGCTCCCGCACCTCCTCGCTCCGGCCCGCGAGGTCCTCGACGACCGCCTTCATCTCGGGCCACGTGTAGATGTCCGAGGTCCGCACGACGTGGACCCCGCGGGCGAAGTCCTCGAGGTGGTCTCCGAAGTCCTCCCAGTAGTGGTCCACCCAGCCCGGGTGGCAGCCGTGGGGGTCCGGGACGTCGATGAGCCGCCACGACGCGTACCTCGACCCGCTCCCGTCCTTGAACTCCGCGACCTGGCGGGGGCTCGCCTTCCACTGGTCCTGCGTGTACAGGACGAGCACGTGTTGGGTCGTGTGCCCCTCCTCCTGGAGGGCGCGGGCGATCGTGTTCCCGAGGACGACCTCCCCGCGGAGGCGGCCGACGTGCTGGAGGCCGGAGACGGACAGCCCGGAGGACACGACGAGGTCCCCGCGGTCCCGCACGAACTCGATGACCTTCTCGATGAGCTCGTCCGCCCAGTGCATGGGTCCCGCGGATGAAGAGAGGGCGGGCCATTAAGGTTACGCGGGCTCAGTAGACGCGGGGCTCCGTCCGCCACCGCCGGTCCGCCAGGACGAGGAGCGGGGCCGCCACGATCAGCGCGAATCCCCACGAGGGCGCGAGGGTCGCCGCGCCGCCGAGGAAGGCCGCCGCGAGCCCGTACACGGACGCGGAGAAGATCACGGGGACCCAGCTCAGGACGAGGAGCTTCCGGGGCCGGAGGAGCGCGGTCGCGAAGAGCCCCGCGAAGAACAGGAGGAACGCGCCGAGGAAGAGCCCGCCGAGGGGCGTGCGGTCCGCGATCTCGTACACGCCCCACGCGGTCCGCCCCGGGACGCCGATCCACGCCCACGCGGAGCCCGCGGCGGCGAGGACGACGGAGAGGAGCGGGATCCGGCGCTCCCGGAACGGGAGGCCGAGGAGGCCCCACAGGTACGCGGTCATCGCCGCGGTCGCGATCAGGAGGCCGGGGCCCGCGTACCCCGTCGCGTCCACCGCGATCACCGGGGTCGCGGTCGTGTACACGCCCGCCTCGACGATCGAGACGAAGAGGCTCACCCGCCCGGGCCACATCGGCCCGGCCGTGGCGGTGTAGAGGGACCCTCCCGGGGCCATCGTCGTGGATCGCCACGTCTCCGCGGCGGTGGACCCCCGCCACAGGAGGACGACCTCGGAGGCCGCGGTCGCGGATGCGGTCACGTGGACCCCCAGGAGGTCGCTTGTGACCCCGAGGACCGCGGGGTCCGGCAGGGGCGCCGCCCCGTCGAAGGCCCAATCCAGGAACCGCATGGCGGTCGGGATCCAGCCCTCGTATCCGGAGTGGCCGTGGTTCGGGACGAGGCTGAGCCACGTCCGCGACGGGACCGCGCGGTACGTCTCCATCACGCCCCAGATCGGGAAGAACTCGTCCGCGGTCCCCGCCATGAACAGCACAGGGGCGGTGATCAGTGGCGCGTACCCGAGGGGGTCGTAGTGCCGCCGGAACCCGACGAGCCTAGGGTCCGACAGGGTCGCGTCCTTCGGAAGGAGGAGGTGCGCGAGGCTCGGCGCCCAGTACGCCTCCTCGAGATTGCCACCGGGGATCATCGGCAGGGCCGCGGCGACCCGCGGGTCCTTCGCGGCGAGGTACAGCGTCACGAGGCCGCCCTGGCTCGCGCCGAGGATTCCGAGGCGGCCCGGGTCCACGTACGGGAGGGACTCCGCGA
>JAIBJG010000055.1 GCA_020029475.1 Methanobacteriota archaeon
CCGGCGGGTGTACGTCCGGCTCATCGGCGGGGAGTGGGCCCGCGCGCAGAACGCCACGGAGACGACGACGTCGACGATCACGGAGCTCGACATCCCGATAGCGACGATCCGGGTCGGGGAGCCGTTCGCGTTCGAGATCCCGATCCCGTCGGAGGTCCAATCCAGCTACCGCGGGACGTACTCGTACTACAGCTACCTGCTCCAGATTGGGCTCGACATCGCCTGGGCGACGGACCTCGTCGCGGAGACCCCGCTCGTCATCGTGCGGTGAGGCCCGCCAACTCTTTACCGGGAGCCGCCCTCATGGCGGGAGATGGTCCGCCGGAAGCTCCTCACGGACGCAGAGATCGCCACCCGCCTCGCGGAGGTCCCGAAGTGGACCCGCCTCGGGAACGCGATCACCCGGTCCTGGGAGTTCGAGGACTTCGCGGAGGCCCTCGCGTTCATCAACAAGGTGGGCGCCCTCGCGGAGGGGATGAACCACCACCCGGACATCGTGAACTCGTGGAACAAGGTCACGCTGACCCTGTTGACCCACGACCGGGGCGGGCTCACGGAACTCGACTTCGAACTCGCGAAGAAGATCGACGCGCTCTAGCCGAGTCCGAGGAGCCGGTCCACAGACCAGGGACCCGCGCCCAGGAGCGCGACGACGAGGCCGAGCACGAGGTACGCGACGTCGAGCTCGTATCCGAGCACGAACTTCTTCCCGAGCTTCGTCTTCGCGAAGATCGAGGTCGCGACCATCTCGAGCGCGATCAGTGCCCCGACGACCTGCGTGAGGAACCCGAGGACGAGCGCGATGCCGCCGAAGAACTCGAGGAGGATGAACAGGACGGCGAACACCGCCCCGCCCGGGAAGCCCGTGCCCTTCACGAACGCGATTGTCTGCTTAGGGTTCCGGATTTTCGGGAGGGCGTGGACGAGGAACAGGGCGCCGAGGGCGATTCGCGCCAAGGTCGCTGCGAGGTCCGGTATCACGGGAATCAGAGGACCGGTCATGGTACAACACTCCTCAATTCATAGTATTAAAACTTTGCAGTTCGTAGAATCAATCTCAAGGGTCTAATCTCAGAGGGACCTCGCGGGGAGGTCGGCCGATTGGCGGCTGCGTCCTCGGGGAGTTTAAGGACAGGATTCCCCTAGCTAGAGAGGATGGACCCTCCATACGGGCTCGCACCAGGAATGAGGTTCCAGCTGGAACTGGACTCGGATCTTTCTGCGGTTCAGCTGGCCCTGGGTCCGGCGGAGATCGTGGAACGGGTTGTCGATGCGAAGGTCGGGATTCGCTGGGTTGCTCGCCTGGAGACGCCGCTTCGGGTATGGCCACGAATCAGGAAGTACCAATGCGTCGCGCTACGGGTAACTGGATCGCCACTGCCGGACTTCATGGCCGAGATTTGGGGGCTCAAGAACGCTCTCCTGTCCGGGTCCGAGAAGGTCTCCCCGTGGAACCTCGCATGGTTCGGGCATGTGTACCTGCTGAGGCCCCGCTGATAACCGATTGGGCGCCTACAACGAGCGCTCGACGAGCTCCGCGATGTCGTACCGCCGGATCGACTCCTTGTTCTTCGTCTTCGCGGCGTCGTCGAACATGATCAGGCAGTACGGGCACGCGGTCGCGACGACCTCGGCCCCCGTCTCCTCCACATGGCTCAGCCGGCGGTGGTTCACCTTTTCGCCGATCGTCTCCTCCATCCACATCCGGGCCCCGCCCGCCCCGCAGCAGAACCCCTTGTCCCGGCAGCGGGACATCTCCACGGTCCGCACCCCGGGGAGCATCTTCAGCACGTCCCGCGGCTCGTCGAAGATGTTGTTGTACCGCCCGAGGTAGCAGGAGTCGTGGTGCGTGATCAGCTCCGAGACCTCCTTCGTCGGCGTGATCCTCCCGTCCTCGAGGAGTTCCCGCAGGAGCTGCGTGTGGTGGATCACCTCGTACCGCCCACCGAACTGCGGGTACTCGTTCTTCAGGGTGTTGAAGCAGTGCGGGCACGCCGTGACGATCTTCTTCACCTCGTACTTGTTCAGCGTCTCGACATTCGCGGTCGCCATCGCCTGGAAGAGGTACTCGTTCCCGATCCGCCGCGCGGGGTCCCCCGTGCACTTCTCCTCGGGGCCGAGGATCGCGAAGGGCACGTGGGCCCTCTGCAGGATCCGCGCGAACGCGAGGGTCACCTTCCGGTTCCGGTCGTCGAACGAGCCCGCGCAGCCGACCCAGAAGAGGTACAGGTACCGCCCGCCCTCCGAGAGCTTCGGGATCCACATCCCCTCCGCCCAGTCCCCCCGGCGGTCCCACCCGATCCCCCACGGGTTGTAGTTCTGCTCGATCTTCCGCATCGTCTCCATCGCCTCGGGGGGCATCTTCCCCTGGGTGAGGACCATGTGCCGCCGCATCTCGATGATCTTCGGGACGTGTTCGTTCATCACGGGGCACTCGTACACGCACGCGTAGCACGTCGTGCACGCCCAGATCCCGTCCTCGGAGTGGACGGTCGCGAACATGTCCGGGAGCCCCTCCGTCTTCCCCGCCACAATCGCGGCCCCCTGCTCGTCCAGGGTGTCCCGCATGTTCGTGATGATCCGCATCGGGTCCAGAGGCTTCCCCGTCGCGTTCGCGGGGCAGGCGTCCGTGCACCGCCCGCACTCCGTGCATGCGTACCCGTCGAGGAGCTGCCGCCAGGAGAGCTGCTCGACCCGGTTCACGCCGAACGTCGTCGCGGCCTCGAGGTCCACCTTCCTCAGCGCCCCCTTCGGGGTGAGGTCCATGAAGAACGTGTTCACGATCGCGAAGATGATGTGCATGTGCTTCGAGTGCGGGACGTACGCGAGGAACGTGAACAGGAGGACGACGTGGGTCCACCAGAACGCGTGCCACCAGAACGCGGGGTCGACGCGGACGACGGAGACGCCGACGAGGGCCGAGGAGATCGGCTTCCATTCCGGCATCGCCGCGGTCCCCAGGGCGATGTCCGCCGCGTTGTAGAGGAGGAGGGAGATCACGATTCCGAGGATGAACGAGAGGACGATCGTCGCGTCGAGCATCCCCTCGTGCATGAGTTTTTTCGGACGGATCACGTACCGCCGGTACAGGGCCATCCCGACCCCGACCGCGCCTAGGACAGCGATCACGTCCTGCGCGAGGTACAGGGGGCCGTTCAGCGAGACCCCCGCGATCGTCGGCGTGGGGATCTGCCACCCCGGCGCGAACGCCTGCGCGGTGATCTCGACGACGCTCGCGCCGAGGATCACGAAGGCCCAGAAGATGAACGAGTGGAGGACGCCCGCGTACCACTCCCTCGCGACCTTCCTTTGGAAGATCCCATACACGATGAAGTTCTTCAGGCGCGTGGGTAGGCGGTCCCACCGCCGCTCCTTCGTTTTTCCGGAGAAGAGGTACCGGAGCCGGAGGTACATCTTGCGGCCGAAGATCGAAAGCGCCACCGCGAGGAAGGCCGTCGCCGCATAGGTGTCGAGTGGGCTGAGCCCCATCGTGCGTCCACAAGGCGGGCCGCCATTTCAAGCCAGCGTCCCAGAGGAGGCCGTGGGAGGATTTCGCCCCATCGGGTCGAGTTACCCTTACTCAAGGGTAACTCCGGCCCGCCACCCGGAGGCCGGCGATGGCGTCACAGGTTCCGGATCACCGCGTCCGCGAAGGCGGAGCACTTCACTTCCTTCGCGCCCTCCATCTGGCGGGCGAGGTCGTACGTGACGATCTTCTGCGCGATCGTCTTCTTCACCGCGTTGCGGAGGGCCTCTCCCGATTCCCGCCATCCGAGGTACTCGAGCATCATGACCCCCGCGAGAATCTCCGCGGTCGGGTTCACCTTGTCCATCCCCGCGTACTTCGGCGCGGTCCCGTGGATGGGCTCGAACACCGCATGCGCTTCCCCGATGTTCCCGCCGGGCGCGACGCCGAGCCCGCCGATCTGCGCCGCCGCGGAGTCGCTCAGGTAGTCCCCGTTCAGGTTCGGGGTCGCGAGGACATCGTAATCCTCCGTGCGGGTGAGGAGCTGCTGGAACATGTTGTCCGCGATCACGTCCTTCATCACGACCTTCCCCTTCGGCGGCGTCCCGCCGAAGCTCCGGTTCACCTCGTCCAGCGTGATCGTGTCCTTCGGGAACTCCTGGCGGGCGACCTCGTACCCCCAATCCCGGAACGCCCCTTCCGTGAACTTCATGATGTTCCCCTTGTGGACGAGGGCGACGCTGCGGCGGTGGTTCTCGATCGCGTACCGGATCGCCTTCCGCACGAGCCGCTTCGTCTTCCGCTCCGAGATCGGCTTCAGCCCGATCCCCGCGTCCTCCGGGATCTTCACGCGGAACTCGCTCTCGAGGAACGCCCGCAGCTTCCCCGCCTCCTCGGAGCCCCTCGCCCACTCGATTCCCGCGTAGACGTCCTCCGTCGCCTCCCGGAAGATCACGATGTCCATCCGCTCCGGATGCTTCATCGGACTTGGTACCCCGGGGATCCAGTACACGGGCCGCGTGTTCGCGTACAGGTCGAGGCCCTGCCGGAGGGCGACGTTCAGGGAGCGGAACCCCCCGCCGACCGGAGTCGTGAGCGGGCCCTTCAGGGCCACGACGTACTCTCGGATCGCGTCGAACGTCGCCTGCGGGAGCAGCTCCCCGAACTTGAACAAGGCCATCTCCCCGGCAGGGACGTCGTACCAGACGATCCGACGACGGCCGCCGGAGGTCCGCTCGACGGCGGCGGAGATCGCCCGCCGCGCGGCCCGCGTGACATCGGGTCCGATGCCGTCCCCTTCGATGATCGGGAGGATCGGGTCATCCGGGACCTTCAGGCCTCCTTCCGCGATTACGATCTTGTGGCCCTCGGTGGGCGGCTTCAACTTCAGGCGCTCGGCGGGCATCCGCGACCCCGGCGCGGCAACGGGGGCACCCGCTTAAGGATGGCGGGTCGCCTCACGACCTCTGGTCGATCGGGACGTACACGGCCTCTTTCGGGCCGACGTACCAGTCCAGGGGACGCATGATCCGGTTGTCCCCCCAGTATTCGAGGACATGGGCGACCCAGCCCGTGATCCGCGCGACCGCGAACGTGGCGGGGAACAGGTCCGGCGCGAGACCGAGCATGTAGTACACGACCCCGGCCCAGTAGTCCACGTTCGGGTAGATCCCCTTCGGGCCGACCTCGCGCACCATCGCCTCCTCGACCGCCTTCGCGACCATGAACAGCTTCTCGTGCCCGGTCTTCCCGCTCAGCTTCTTCGCGACGTCCTGGAGGATCAGGGCCCGCGGGTCCCACGTCTTGTACACGCGGTGGCCGAAGCCGAACACCTTCTGCCCCGCGGCGAGGGTCTTCAGGACGTACTCCTCCGCCACCTCCGGGGACTCGATCGCCAGGAGCGCTCGGATCGCCGTCTCGTTCGCCCCGCCATGGAGGGGCCCCTTCAGGGTCGCGATCGCAGCGACAATCGTCGAGTACAGGTCCGGGAGCGTGGACGCGGCGACGGTCGCGGCGAACGTGCCCGCGTTCATCGAGTGGTCCGCGTGGAGGATCAGCGCGACGTCCAGGATCCGGGCCGTCTTCTTGTCCGGCTTCTTCCCCGTGAGCATCCGCATGTAGTCCGTGGCGGTGCCGTACTTCGGGTTCGGCTTCACGACCCGCTGCCCGTTCCGGATCCGGTGGAACGCGCCGACGATCGTCGGGACCTTCGCGGCGATCCGCATCGCCTTCCGGAGGTTCGCCTCCCGGGACTGACCGTTCAGCTCCGGGTCGTATCCTGCCAGGGCGGACACCGCGGTCCGGAGGGCGTCGATCGGGGCCGTCTCCTTCGGGAGCCCCTTCAGGAGGGAGACGATCCCCTTCGGGATCGGGCGATTCGCCGCGAGCTCCGCCGAGAACGCAGCGAGCTGGTCCCGGTTCGGGAGCTTCCCGTGCCACAGGAGGTATGCGGTCTCCTCGAACGTGGAGTGGTCCGAGAGGTCCCGGATGTCGTACCCGTAGTACAGGAGCCGGCCCTTCACCCCGTCGACGAAGCAGATCCGGCTCTCCATCACGTATACGTCGTCGAGTCCCTTGTCGATCCTCGGAGACCCGGTCCCTCCGCCGATGGAGCCCACGCGCGTCCTTCTTCCTGCCCGGGCACCGAGAGGTCCCCGAAACGGTGAACTGAGGGCGGACGGCCCTCTTTACGTTTTCGTCACGGCCTTGGCCGTCCCGCCTTTACGGTCGGGTCCGGAGGAGGGCGTCCACGATGACGCCGACGAGGAGGATGCCGAGGTACATGCTCGAGTACTTGTACCCCGCCCACGCGGTGTCCGGTCCCGGGGCCGCCGTGAAGCGCCACGTCACGTACACGAGGCCCGCGGCGGTGACGAGGGCGACGACCAGGTACGCGACACCGAAGGCGGGGGTCAGCGCGAACCCCACCGCGACGACGGCGACAAGAATCGAGGAGAACGCGATCGCGCGGACCGCGGTCTTCTCGCTCCGGGTCGCGGAGAGCATCGGGAGGCCCGCCCGGCGATAGTCCTCCTTCTGCCGATACGCGAGGGCCCAGAAGTGGCCCGGGGTCCAGAGGAACACGAGGAGGGCGATCAAGAGGGCGGGCAGGGAGACGACCCCGGCCGCGGCCGCGGATCCCGCGAGGGCGGGGCACGACCCCGCGAACCCGCCGATCACGATGTTGCTCTCGTTCCTCCGCTTCAGGCCGACCGTGTACACTCCGAGGTACGTCGCGACCCCGAGGGCGATGAACCCCGCCGTGAGTGGGTTGTCGAGGAGCCACGCGACGACGAGCCCCGCGGCGATCAGCGTCGCGCCGAACCCGAGGACCTTCGCGGGCGGGTGGATCCGTCCCATCGGGAGTGCCCGGTGGCGGGTGCGGTCCATCAGCGGGTCGATATCCCGGTCCACGTACGAGTTCACGACGCTCGACCCGGTGGACGCGAGGAACCCTGCGACGACGAGCCAGCCGAGGCGGGCCCAGTCGATGGCGGTGCCGCTCGTCGCGATGTACCCCGCAAGGGCGACGAGGAGGAGGAGCCCCGCGATTCGGACCTTCATCAGCTGGAAGTAATCCCGCCAGGACGCCATCGCACCGCGGAGGCCACTGGCTAGGAGGCGGTATTAATCTTTGGAGACCGGGCCCGGGGCCGCTTCTCCTCCGCGTCACAGTCCTCGTACACCGGACACGCCTCGCACTGCGGCCGTCGGGCCTGGCAGATCTCCCGCCCGAACATGATCAGGGCGAGGTGGCCCATCTGGCGGTCCTTCTCCGGGATGTGTCGCCGGAGGTCCTCGTTGATCCCGTCGTAGTCCGTCGCGGTCGAGAGGTGCCATCGTCGCACGAGGCGGGCGATGTGCGTGTCCATCGGCATCGTGTCCCGCCCCGCGACGAGGTTCAGCCAGACGTCCGCGGTCTTCGGGCCCACCCCGGGGAGCTCGAGGAGCATCTCCCGAGCGACGGGGGCGGGGGCGGCGATGAACGCGTCCATCTTCCCGCCGTGCTTCTTCACGACGGTGCGGGCGATTTCTCTGATCTTCGGGACCTTCTGGCGGGCGAGACCTGCGGGCCGCAGGATCTTGACGAGCCGGACCTCCGGCATCTTCGCGATCGTCTCCGGCGTGACCCTCACGCGGGCCGAGAGGTCCTTCATCACCCGCTCCGTCACGAGGTCCGTGGAGTTCTGGGAGACGATGATCGCGACGAGGGCCTCGAACGGGTCCATCTCCGCCGCCCAGTTCTTCGGTTTGTACCGCTCGATCAGGGTCCGGAGGACCCGGCGGAACGTCGGGACGTCCATGGACGGGGGCGGTAGGGAGGGAGCCCGCCATAACCATGACGGCCCCGCTATCGCGGCTAGCCGCTCACGAAGGACCGGACCATCGTGAGGATGTTCCTCGGTCGCTCCCGGAGGCGGCGGGTGAAGTACGGGAGCCAGTTCGGGCCGTACGGGATGAACTCGACGACGCGATGTCCCCTCCGCGACAGGTCCGTCTTCAGCGGGTCGCGCACTCCGAGGAGCATCTGGATTTCGAAACGGCGAGGTCGCGTCCGGTTCTTCTCGATCGCGTACTCGATCATCGCGGAGTCGTGGCTCCCGACCGCGAACCGGTCCCCCCGCTCAAAGAGCAGGTCGAGGATCTTGCGGTAGTTCGCGTCCGTCTCGTGGCGGTTCGCGGTCCCCACGGGGGGCGGCTCCCGGTACGCGCCTTTCACGAGCCGCACGATTCCGCCGATTTCAAGCAAGGAGGCCACGTCCGCCTCCGTCCGCCTCAGGTTCGCCTGCACCGCCACGCCGACCTCCGGGTACACCGCAAGGGCTCTCCGATAGACCGCGAGGGTCGCGTCCGTGAACCTCGAACCCTCCATGTCCATCCAGAGGAACCCGCCCATCGATCGCACTCGGTCGAGGATCGTCTCCGTGCTTCGCCAGTACACCTCCTCGCCGAGCATGAGCCCGCACTGCGTGGGCTTGATCGACAGGGACGCATCGAGGTTCCTCGCACGGATCGCGTCGAGAAGCTCGAGGTACTCCTGCACCGCCGCGTCGATCTCCGTCGGGTCCTTGTGGTGCTCTCCGAGGAGGTTCAGGATCGCCCCGAGCCCGCGGCGGTTCGCCTCCTCCGCCCTCCGGAGTCCGTCCCCCATCGCCTCCCCCGCCACCCACTGGGACGCGAAGCGGTTGAGGATCCCCATCGGGCGGCGAACCCCACGGCTCGCACAAAAACATTCCGAACCCGATCGCGGTCGCGACCCCAGGAGCGCGTCGCCTCGAAACCTTCTTGACCCGCGCCGCCGTGGAGCCCCGCGTCCCGCTCATGGATCTCCTGTTTTTCCTGGGCCTCGCCCTCGTCCTCGGGTTCAAGCACAGCTACGACGCGGACCACCTCGTCGCGGTGTCGAACCTTCTCGTGCGGAGCCACGACCTCCGGCGCACCGTGCTGATGAGCGTGAGCTGGGCGGCGGGACACATGCTCACGGCCTCCGGGATCACGGTGATCCTCTTCGTGTTCCGGGAGAGCCTCCTTCGCGGGTTCCTCGCCGCCTTCGAAATCATCGTCGGGGTCATGCTCGTCGTGATCGGGGTCATCGGGATCCTGTGGGAGTTCCGCGTCCTCCAGCGGGTCGGCCTCCTCCACGAACATCCCCACGAACACCCCGCCGGCGAACACGCCCACCCGCATTTCCATCTCTCCCGCTTCGGCGATCACGGGACGATGTTCGGCATCGGGGTCGTCCACGGCCTCGCGAGCAACGACGAGCTCCTCATCCTCCTCGTGGCATCGTTCGCGATTGCGACGATCGAGGGGCTCGTCGCCGGGGTCGTCGTGTTCAGCTTCGGCGTGATCCTCGGGATGATCCTGTTCGGTGTCGGGCTGAACTATCCGATGCTGAAGTGGGGGGACGCGAAGGTGCGGCGGGTCGTCAGCATCGTCGCCGCGGCCCTGAGCATCGCGTACGGCGTGCTCCTCCTGCTCGGGGTCGAGGGGATCAACCTCATCCCCATCGGCGGCTGATTCCGCCGGCCGAGGGTTTAAGCCGCCGGGGCGGCTGTGTGCCCCGTGGACTTCAAGGAGATAATCGATCGGGCGCGGTCCCTCCCCGACGTGTTCGAGGTGGTGAAGCTCGCGGCCTCCCAGCACCTCGGCCGGACCCGCGGCGGGCTGATGCTCGCCCTCGCGGACCTCGGGAACTACCCGAACGGCTGGTTCGGCGCGTTCTACGTCGTCGCGTCGAACGTGATCGTGATGAACAAGGTCCCCCTGATGCGGATCAAGGATTCGCAACCCCACCTGTACAAGCACTACGCGTTCCACGTCCTCCTCCACGAGTACCTCCACGCCCTGGGGTTCGTGGACGAAATGCGGTGCCGGACCCTCGCGCTGGAGATCAGCCGGTCCCTCTTCGGCGAGGACCACGTCGTCACGAAGATCGCGGAGGACGTGAGCCGCTTCTTCCCGCACCTCGTGTACCCGGAGGCGGCGTGGCAGCCCGGGGAGCTGAGGTTCGAGATCGTCCCGGACTTTGACCGCGGGAACACGGGGTACATCGCGTAGCCCTCCGGCGCCCGTTTATAATATCGTCCATCGAATAAAAAGCCATAAATAGCCCTCCTCCTTCGCCCGGTGGGGCTCCTGCGATGGAAGAGGGCTGGTGGCGGAAGGGCATCGGCGAGATGATCGGCGCGTTCACCCTTGTCGTCGGCGGGGCGGGCTCCGTCCTGGCGTCGGACGGGAACCAACTGTACGCGGCGTTCGGCCACGCGTTCTCAATCGCGGTGATGGGGACCGCCCTCGGCGCCCTCTCCGGCGGGCAGATCAGCCCCGCGGTGACCCTCGGCCTCGTGGTCACACGCCACCAACGGGCGGACATCGGAGCGGTGATTATCGCATTCCAGCTCGTCGGCAGTCTCCTCGGCGGGTTCCTCCTCCGGTGGCTGTACCCGTCCCAGGTCACCGCGGGCTTCCGCCTCGCGACCCCCGCGGTGAACGGGATCACACCGGAGGCGGGGATGCTCCTGGAGCTCGTGATGACGTTCCTCGTCGTGTTCGTCGTTTTCGCGACCGCGATCGATCCGCGGGGGGCGGCGAAGACCCTGGGGGCCATCCCCATCGGACTCATCGTGGGCATCGACTGGCTCTTCGGGGGCGGGTTCACGGGGGCCGCGATGAGCCCCGGCCGGTGGCTGGGCCCCGCGGTCGCCTCCGGGTTCTACGACAACTGGTGGGTGTACTGGGCGGGCCCCCTCCTCGGTGGGATCCTCGGCGCGGTCGTGTACGAGTACGTGTTCCGACCACGGAATTGACGTTATCCATCATGGCCGGATTCCCACAGGCGGTTCCGTCAGACCCCCCTCGGGTGTCCAGACTCCTCTCCGCTCGGCCCCTCCTGTGCTCCTCTCAGGATCCCTGAAAGGTGGCAGAGGGAATTCACCACGTCACGGCGGAGGGCACCGGGCTGGAACCGTACAGCCCTTGCCAAGGCCTCGTTCGAGGCCAAGGCGGATTTC
>JAIBJG010000056.1 GCA_020029475.1 Methanobacteriota archaeon
GCCTCGGGGCCGTGAAGTCCCTCGGGAACATCCTCGTGTTCGAGGCGGACGGCGCGCGGTTCACGCTCTTCTCCGACGGGCGGGCCCTGATCCGCGGGATCGATGACCCGGAGCGGGCCCGCTCCCTGTACGCGAAGTACGTGGGGATGTGAGCGTGGCGGAGAGGGCGCTCCTCCTGTTGAGCGGCGGGATCGACAGCCCCGTGGCGGGCCACCTGATCGCCCGCCAGGGCCTCGAGGTCCTCGCGGTCCACTTCTCCCTGGAGCCGATCACGGACGACGCGGCCGCGGTGAAGTCCCGGAAGCTTGCGGAGAAGCTCGAGCTCTCGAGGCTCTTCGTCGTCACCGTCGGCCCCGCGTTCGCGGAGATCGCGAACGTCTGCGACCGGAGGCTGTACTTCGTCCTCTCGAAGCGGCTGATGGTCCGGATCGCGGAGGCGCTCGCACTGCGGGAGGGATGCGCGTACCTCCTCACGGGGGAGAGCCTCGGGCAGGTCTCGAGCCAGACCCTCCCGAACCTGCGGGCGATCGACGCGGCCGCGTCCCTCGTCGTGCTCCGCCCGCTGATCGGGTTCGACAAGGACGAGACCGTGCGGATCGCCCGGGAGATCGGGACGTTCGAGATCTCGGAGGGGCCGGAGATCTCTCCTGAAGCCGTGCCGCACCGCGACCGCGTTCATCTCCACGCTGAAGAAGCCGCGGCGGTTCCCGCTGGAGGAGGCCGCGCGGAGGCTCGCGGCCTCGGGGCTCGGGGTCACGGACTTCAAGGTGATGCTCGTCGTGGCGGGGGACCCCGAGCTCACGTTCTACGAGTCCGGGAAGATCCTCGTGAAGACGGACGACGAGGCCGCCGCGAAGTCCGCGATCGACCGGGTGTACGGGGTCCTGGGCCTCACGGACCCGGTCGAGAACCCCGCGGTCGCGTAGGAAGGCTTTAGCGACGCCCCTCCATGGGCGGACGGATGCGGCGGGTCCTCGATGCCTCCGCCCTCCTGAGCGGGGCGTCCTTCGACGGCGAGCTGTACACGACCCCGGAGGTGGTCGCGGAGGTCCGCCGGCTCGGGAGCACGCCGCAGCTCGACGCGGTCCTCGCGACGAAGGTGCGGGTCCTCACGCCCTCGAAGGAATCCCTCGAGGCGGTCGACGCCGCGGCACGAGGGACGGGGGACATCGCCCGCCTCTCCCCGGCGGACCGGGGTCTCCTCGCCCTCGCGCGGGACCTCGGGGCGACGATCCTCACGGACGACTACTCGATCCAGAACGTCGCGTCCCGCCTCGGAATCCCGTACGAGCGCGTCGTCGAACGGGGGATCCGCGAGGTCGTCGTCTGGCGGTACCGATGCACGGGATGCGGGCGGTTCTTCGAGGAGCCGACGAGGGAGTGCCCCGTGTGCGGGTCGAAGGTGAGGACGACGCGGGCCGACCCGAGGCGTCCGAGAGTTACCTCTAAGTAGAGGTAACAGCCGGTCGCGGACGCAAGTCCCGGCGCCCACCTCACGCGCCGTACCGCCGCTGCCGCTGCTGGTACGACCGGATCGCCCGCAGGAAGTCGATCTTCCGGAACCCGGGCCAGTACACGTCCACGAAGTACAGCTCCGAGTACGCGAGCTGCCACAGGAGGAAGTTCGAGATCCGCTCCTCCCCGCTCGTCCGCAGGACGAGGTCGGGGTCCGGGAGGTCCGCGGTGTACAGCCGCTTCGAGAAGAACTTCTCGTCGATCTCCTCCGGCTTCACGCGCCCCTCCTGGGCCTCCCGCACGACGTCCCGGATCGCGTCGAGGATCTCCTCCCGCCCGCCGTACGCGACGGCGAGGTTGAACCGGTAGTGGTCGTACCCCTTCGTCCGCCCCTCCGCGTACGCGATCGCCTCCTTCACGTCCTCGGGGAGGAGGTCGCGGTCCCCGAACACCTGGACCCGGATCTTGTGGCGGTGGACCCGCTCGTCGTCCCCGACCTTCCGGAAGTTCTCCGCGAACAGCCGCATCAGGTCCCGGATCTCCTCCGTGGGCCGCGTGAGGTTCTCCGTGGAGAACGCGTACACGGTGAGGATGCGGACCCCGATGTCTAGGCACCACTGGAGGACCTCCTCGAGCTTGTCCCGCCCCTTCTCGTGCCCCTGGGCGGGGTTCCCGAGCCCGAGCTCCTGCGCGAACCGCCGGTTCCCGTCCATGATGATCGCGACGTGGTGCGGGACGACCCCCGCCCGGACCTGCGCGAGGAGCCGGCGCTCGTACGCCTGGTACGCCGCGTCGCTGATGATCCTCGAGATGTCCGTGGGCATCGGGCGGGCCGTCCCATCCCCGGCGGCGTATTTAGGTGCTCCCGTCCCCGCTTCCCCCGCGGCGGAGGTGCCTCCGCACGACGAGCCTCACGCCGTATTCCGTCCCGGAGAACGTCAGGGTCTTGTTGTCGACGAGGTCCGTGCGGAGGGCGATGGCGAGGACGTCCTGGAACGTCACGTCCCGGCCGAGGGCCTCCATCGCGGTCTTCTTCGGGATCACGACCCAGAGAAAGCCGTCCTCCTCGATCAAGGCCCGGAACCGCCGGAGGTCTCCGGGGAGCGTCGCCCGCCGCCTCGGCCGGAACAAGACCCCGCGGACCTTCCCGCCCTTCCGCGGCCGTTCGAGGACGGTCGCCCCCGCCGCGAAGGCCCTCAGGTCCACCTCCGGGACGAGGAGGAGGTCCCCGGGCCTCCCGCCAAGCTTCCGGAGGAAGTCCGGGGCCCCCATCCGCCCGCCATCCCCGTGGCGGGCATCAACCTTCGCGGCCCTCCATAGGCCCGTGGTCCGTTTCGCCGCACCCAACCCGCAAGCTTTAAGAGAAACCCGCCTTTCTGTCATCCCATAACGCGCCTAGCGACGGGCTTTTTCCGATGAAGCTTAAGGAGTACAGGGACCTCTACGACCACCTCGCGACTCCCGAGGACATCGACTTTCTCGCGGAGAACTTCGGGTACGACAAGGAGCTCCTCCTGGTGGTCTACACACAGCGGGTCGTCCGGGACACGACGAAGCGGTTCTACCGGGTGAAAGACCAGGCGAAGAAGATGGCCTGGTCGTGGCAGCACGGGAAGAGCTTCGTGCAGATCGCCCGGGAGTTCGACTTCCCGCCGATCCTCACGGCCCTGATGATCCTGGAGCAGCGGAAGGTGAACCGGAAGATGTTCTGGAAGATGCTCTCCGACCTGGACCGGGTCCAGGACCGCCGGTTGCGGGCGGAGCTCGCGGAGGCGGCGAAGGTGGACATCGTGTACTCCCAGGAGGGCACGGCCCGCCAGTACGCGCGGGGCCGCTGGGGGGAGGCGAAGCTCGGGGCGTGGCTGAAGGCCAAGGGGCTCGAGTACCGGACGGAGAAGGACCTGCGGGCGGAGTACGACAAGACCCCGGACGTCCTCCTCCACAAGCCGATCGATGTGGACGGCTCCAAGAAATACTGGATCGAGTCGAAGGCGACCTTCGGAGATCCCGTCGAGATCAAGCGGCACATCAAGAAGCAGCTCGAGCCATACACGGAGCTGTTCGGGGACGGGATGGTCGTGTACTGGTTCGGCTTCGTGGACGACGTCGAGCTCCCGATGCCGGAGGGGGTGAGCGTCGTGGACGCGAACTTCTTCGAGTCCCCGCCCGTGCCGTACGAGTACGTCCCCGTGAACCACGAGAAGGTCCCCGCCCAGGCCCAGGAGCGCGGGACCGAGATCGACCTCGCCGAGTGAGGTCCGGATCCCGCGAGGACCGGCGCCCCTTTATCCCGGCCTGCGTTCCCGGGCGCGAGTGGCGGGTCCCTCCCTCCTCCTAGATTTCGCCGTCGTCCTGATCGTCGCCGAGGTGGGGGGGACCCTTTTCCGGTTCCTCCATCTTCCCCGCGTCGTCGGGATGGTGGTCGCGGGGATCGTGATCGGTCCCTTCACGCCGGGGATCGTGGTCGACCAGGTCGCGCTCGCGGACCTCGCCCTCCTCGGCGCCGTGTTCCTGATGTTCTCCATCGGCCTGTCCTTCGACATCCGGATGTTCCGGAAACTGGGATGGCGGCCGTTCCTCCTCGCGGGCCTCGGGGTCGGGGCCTCGTTCGGGCTGGGCCTCGGGCTCGGCATCGCGATCGGATGGGGGATGCTCACATCGATGTTCCTCGGCCTCGTCCTCACGTCGACGAGCTCGACGCTGGGCCTGAAGTTCCTCGCGGACTTCGACCTCACCGACACGCCGGGCGTGGAGCTCGTCACCGCCGCGATCCTGATCGACGACATCATGGCCCTCGTCTTGATGACGATCGCTGTCGGGGTCGCGTCTCCCACCGCCCCGTCCGCCGTCGCGCTCCTCACGGGCCTCGGGATCCTCTTCGGCCTCGCGCTCCTCCTCGTCTGGCTCGGGAGCCACGCGCTTCCCCGGATTCTGAAGGCGACGGACCGCTTCTCCCCGAGCAGCACGATGATGGTCGCGGTCTCCGCGGCCCTCTTGGTCAGCTTCGCGTTCGCGGTCCTCGGGCTCCCGCCCCTCGTCGGGGCATTCTTCGCGGGGAGCATCGTCGGGAGCACGGAGTACGGGGCGCGGGTGAGCCGCCAGCTGAGCCCCGTGACGGCGATCTTCACGGGGGTGTTCTTCACGAGCATCGGGTTCCTGATCGACCCGGGGAAGATCCTCGGGGTGCTCGGCCTCTCCCTTGCCGCGATCGGGGTCGCCGTTGTCGGGAAGGTCGTCCCGGGGGTCCTCGCTCTCCCCCGCCTGGCGGGCGTGGACCGCACGGGGGCGTGGAAGCTCTCCGCGGTCCTCGTCCCCCGGGCGGAGATCTCCCTGATCATCGCCCAGTACGGAATCCTGATCGGGGCGAGCACCGAGCTCCTGCCCCTCGCGATGATGGTGATGCTGGGGACCGCCCTGCTCCCTGGCCTCCTCGTCCGGTTTCCCCGACGGGCCGGGCCCGCGTCGGCCGTCGATAGCGGTCCTCCCGGGAGTCCCCCGCCGGGCGACCCGAAACGCTAATACGACCTCCGGGGATGGGCCGAGACGTGCCCCAGGAAGAGGTCGTCCGGGTCCGCCTCCCGTCCACGAGAGACGGCGAGATCTTCGCGGTCGCGGACCAGCTCCTCGGGGCGTCCCGGATCCGCGTGATGTGCGCGGACGGGAAGTCCCGCCTCGGGAGGATCCCGGGGAAACTGAAGAAGCGGATGTGGATCCGCGAGGGGGACCTCCTGATCGTGAAGCCGTGGGACTTCCAGGACGAGAAGTCCGACATCCGCCACCGGTACACGAAGACGGAGTCCACGTACCTGAGCCGGCGGGGGATCCTCCCGAAGTCGGTCGACATCTTCCGGTAGGCCCGCTCCCGGCGGGCCGTTCTCAGCCGCGATAACAGTGTCGGTACGGTTATCCCGCCCCGCCCTCTCGGCGGTCGCGGATCCCATGTTCAAGCCCGAGAACCGGAAGGAGAACCTGTCCCTGATCTTCGGGATCGTCCTCCTCCTCGTCGGGGTCGGACTCCTCCTCACGGGCTTCTCGATCGCGTTCCGGATCGTCTCGAACCCGGCCGGCTACATCCAGTCCCAGATCCCGCCGACCGTCCAGGAGAACGCGAGCGCGGGACCGAGGGCCTCGTTCACGTACGCGGTCGCGAACTTGACGGTCACGTTCGCGGACGGCTCCCAGTCGGGGGACTCCCCGATCGCGACGTGGGACTGGGACTTCGGGGACGGCTCCCGCTCGAACCAGCAGAGCCCGCAGCACACGTATTCGACGAACTTCAGCGGCTTCGTCCGCCTCACGGTCCGGGACGGGAACGACAAGCAGAACGCCGCCATCGGGAACGTGCAGGCGTTCCCCGGGGCGAACACCCAGGGGAACAGCACGGTGGACCCGGGGGACATCGCGGGGAGCCTGGACTTCGGGGCCGTGTTCCGGCCGATCCTCGGGATCCTCGTCGCCGTCGCCGCGGTCGCGGCGACGTTCTTCATGCTCATCATCATGTGGCTCGTCGGCGCCTCGATCACGAAGGCGGGATGGAACCTGATCCGCCCGAGGCCAGAGACGATTCGGATCCGGGTGAAGCCGAAGCATCTCGAGGCGGAGCCCGTGTACGCCGCCCAGGTGGTCCCCGGTGCGGAGCACGCGTCCTTCCCGCCGCCTCCCTGAAGGCTTTATCTCCCCCGACCCCGTTTCCCGAGTCATGGTCGCCACGCGCGGGGCCTCGTGGAGAGGCGTCGCGATTGCGCTGCTCCTCCTCGTCGTGCTCGGGATCAACGCGCCTCCGGTGGCCGCGTACCACACAGGAACGACGAAGTCCGTCTCCCTCCAAATTTCGGAGACGGTCACGCTCCACATGAACAACTATGCGGTGTACACGTTCTCCATCGGGAGCGGGGACACGCTGACGTACAACATCGCGGTCACGTCCGGCGCGCCGATCGACATGTATGTCGTGCCCGCCGACGGGCTCGTGGACTACGAGAGCGAGTCCGCGCAGTCCTTCGTCCTGTACCGGCGTGTCGAGAACCAGATGACGATCGCGGGTACATTCGTCGGGACCTCCCAGAACTCCGGGACGGACTCCGTGATCGTGGACAACGTGGACTTCACCGGGGCCGTGCCCTCGGGGGACGTCACGGTGACCGTGGACCTGACGCGGGCGCTCCCGACGGGCCCCTCCCTCGTCGTCCTCGGGGGGATCGCGCTCGTCGTGATCATCGTGATCGCGCTCGTCGCGGTCCTCACTCTGCGGGCTCGGGAGAAGCGGGCGATGGCGCCGCCGCCGATGGCTCCCCCCGCGTATCCGGGGCCGCCGGGCCCGTACGCGCCGCCCCCATATTACCCGCCCCAGCAGCCCCCGCAGGGGCCGTATCCGCCCCCGCCGCCATCGCCCTGATGGGCAGGGAACGTGCGCGGGGCGACGATCGAGGCGCAGGGTCGACTCGAGGCGGGGGCGTCTCGACCGGACTGCCCTTGTTGTGCCCTCGGAGAACTGCGCGCGACACCTTTTAGAGACGGCCCCGCATGGGGAGTCGATCATGCTCGATGACCATGCCCTCCAGCAGCTCGAGAGGAAGATCGACTCCTGGCGGTCGAGGGTCCGGGACGCCGACGAACGCAAGACGTACGACGAGGTGTTCGACCAGCAGACCCTCCTCCTGATCGCGAAACTGATCAACGACGGGGTCCTGTCGACCGTGGACTACCCCGTCTCCACGGGGAAGGAGGGGAACGTGTTCCACGCGACCGCGAAGGACGGCAGCGCCCTCGCGATGAAAATCTACCGGGTCGGGAACGCGGGCTTCAAGAACATCGCGAACTACATCATCGGGGACTCGCGGTTCCGGAACGTCCGGCGCACCCGCAAGGACATCATCTACGCGTGGGCCCAGAAGGAGTACAAGAACCTCCTCGGGATGGCCGCGGCGGGAGCGCGGGTCCCGAAGGCGATTGAGCAGCAGAGGAACATCCTCGTGATGTCGTACGTCGGCGACGAGACGCGGCCCGCGCCCCTCCTGCGGGAGGTCCGGCTCGACGACCCCGCGGCAGCGCTCGAGGACCTCGTCGGGACGATGCGGGCGATCCGCAAGGCGGGGCTCGTCCACGGGGACCTCAGCGAGTACAACGTCCTCGTGTGGGATGGCGAGCTCTGGGTGATCGACTGCGGGCAGGCCGTGCCCCTGGCCCACGGACATGCGGACGAGTGGTTCACGCGGGACTGCGGGAACGTCGCGCGGTATTTCCACCGGCTGGGCGTGGACGTGACGGCGAAGGGCCTCGAGGAGCGGGTCCTCTCCGAGTAGTGCTACGCGACCTTCGGGGATTCGACGATCCTGTTCGGCGGGGGCTGCGCCGCGAGGAGGGTGAACGCGCCCTCGAGCACCGCGATGGACCGGCGGAACTCCTCCACCTCGAGGCTCTCCGCGTCCGTGTGGTCGAGATGGGAGTCCCCGGGGCCGTACGCCGCGGCGGGGCAGTCCCACGCGGGCACCGCGAGGTTCATGTCCGAGGTCCCGAGCTTCCTAAGGAGGGTCGGCTGCGCGCCCTCCCGTCGGATCCCCGCGCAGAGCGCGCGGACGACGACGTTCCGCGGGTCCACCTCCACGGCCTCGGAGCGGTCCACGACCTCGGTCCGGCCCGCGAGGCCGTTCTCCTCGAGGAACGCGACGATCTCGCCCGTCGCCACCCCGGGCGGGAGCCTCAGGTTCACCCCGATCTCGACGTGCTCCGAGCTCCCCTCCCGCCGCGTGTCGATCGAGTGGACCTTCATCGTGAGGGACCGGAACCCGCTCTCGTCCCGCCGCTCCGCGACGAACTCGCGGAGGCGGTCGAGGAACGCGAGGGCGTCCTCCACGGTCGTCGGCGCGGGCGAGGAGAGGTGCGTCCGCTCCCCCTCGAACCGGACGAGGAGGGCGAGGTTCCCCTTGTAGCCGATCGTGACCCCGGACCAGCCGCTCGGCTCCCCGACGATCAGGAAGTCCGGGCGGTGGCGGGGAATGAGGTGGCGTGCGCCCCGGGAGTCCCGCTCCTCCCCGACGGCCGCGGCGACGAGGACCTCCCCCGGTCCCGCGTGGCGGGAGGCGGCGACGAGGGCCGCGGCCAGGGCGCCCTTCGCGTCGCACGCGCCCCGGCCCGTGATCCTCCCGCCATCGAGCCGGACGGGGAGCCTCCCCTCCACGGTGTCGATGTGCCCCAGGAACATCACCTTCGGCCGGCCGACGCCGACCCTCGCGATCCCGTTCCCCGCGCGGTCCACGTGCGCGGAGAGCCCGAGGGAGCGCGCGGCACCGAGGAACGCACGGACCGCGGCGCCCTCGTCGCCCGACGGGCTGTACGTCTCGAGGAGCGTGCGGAGGACCTCGACCTCATCCATCGCGGAGGGCCCTCCCGAGCGCGTCGATCGCGAAGGACCACTGGGCCTCCGGGATCACGAGGGGCGGGAGGAGCCGGACGACGCTTGACCCGCCCCCGATCGCGATCACGCGGTCCTCCTGCAGGGCCTGCAGCACGGGGGCCGCCTTCCCGCGGAGCTCGATCCCGATGATGAGCCCGAGGCCGCGGACCTCCCGGACGGAGGGCGCGCCAAGGCCCCGGAGCTCCTCCATCGCCTCCGTCCCGAGTCGCTCCGCGCGCTCCCACAGCCGGTCCCGCACGGTGACCTCGAGGGCGGCGGTGCCCGCGGCGCACGCGAGCGCGTTCCCGCCGAACGTGGAGTTGTGGCTCCCCTGGAACCGCTCCTCGACGGCCTCCGTAGTGAGGGTCGCCCCGATCGGGACGCCGCCCGCCAGGGACTTCGCGAGGGTGACGATGTCGGGCTCGACGGCCCACCGCTCGATCGCGAACATCCTCCCCGTGCGGCCCATCCCCGTCTGGACCTCGTCAAGGATCAGGAGCGCTCCCGACGCGTCGCAGATCTCCCGCGCGGCGGGGAGGTACTCCGGGGACGCGACGTGGACTCCGCCCTCTCCCTGGACGGCCTCGAGGATCACGGCGGCGGTGTCCGCATCGACGGCCTTCCGCAGCGCATCGACGTCGTTGAACGGGACGTGCCCGAACCCGGGGACGAGGGGCTCGAAGGGCTCCCGGAACTCCCGCCGCCACGTCGCGCTCAGCGCGCCCATCGTGCGGCCGTGGAATCCCCGCATCGCGGCGACGACCTTCTTCCGCCCCGTCGCGGCCCTCGCGAACTTGATCGCGGCCTCGACGGCCTCGGAGCCGGAGTTGCTGAGGAACACCCGCCGGAGATTCCGCGGGGCGACGGAGAGGAGCCTCCGCGTGAACTCTGCCTTCGCGTCCGTCCCGAACGTGGGACCGACGTGGATTAGCTCCCCCGCCTGCTCCGTGATCGCGGCCACGATCTCCGGGTGGCAGTGCCCGAGGTTCCCGACGCCGAAGGAGGCGCCGCAGTCGATGTACTCCGTGCCTGCATCGTCCCACAGGGTCGCACCGGAGCCCCGCACGAACGTCGGGGCCCGCTTCGGAGAGCACGCGAACTCCACGGCCCTCGCGTCCACCGCGCTCAGGCGATCACCGTGCCCATCCCCTCGAGCGCGCGCTCGACGGGGTCCGCGGGCTGGGAGGACGCGATCACGACCCGCTTCACGCCGCCGTCCAGGGCCTCCTGCGCGGCGATGAGCTTCTTTTTCATCCTCCCGTACGCGAAGTTCATGAAGTACGAGAGCCGCTCCCGAGGGACCTCCGGGATCAGCGTGGAGGGGTCACTCGGCTCCCGCAGGAGCCCGGGGACGTTCGTGAACAGGACCAAGGTCTCCGCCTTCAGCCCCGCCGCGACGAGGGCCGCGACCCGGTCCGCGTCCGTGTTGATCAGCTCGCCCCGCGGCGTCACCCCCGGAGGGCAGATGACGGGCACATACCCCGCGTCGAACAGGAGCTGGACGAGCCCCGCGTTCACCTCGTCGACCGTCCCGGAGTGATCGTCCTTCACGAGGAGGACCCGGCCGTTGTCCACACACCGCACGGCCTCCTTCCGGTGGCCCCGGATGAGGCCGCCGTCGACCCCGCTCAGGCCGATCGCGGGCGCGCCGAGGGACTGGAGCCGCGCGACGATCGCGGTGTTCATCTTCCCGGCGAGGGCCATCGTGAAGACCTCCATCGTCTCCTTGTCCGTGTACCTCGAGACGACCCCGCTCGGGGACGTGATGTACCGCGTGGGGCGCCCTAGCGCCTCCGCGAGCCGGTCCACCTCGTTCGAGCCCCCATGGACGAGGACGTAGTCCCGCCTCGGGGCTAGGTCGATCAGGACGTTGTCGATGTCGTTGCCTTCCGCGCCGCCTACCTTGACTACCATCATTTACGCCTTGTCACCTCAGATCGGATGCAAGCCGAGGAAATCAAGTCCCGTCGCCTCCGGGTAGCCGGCGACGAGGTTCATGGACTGGACCGCGGCCCCCGCGGCCCCCTTCATCAGGTTGTCGAGCGCGGACACCACGACGACGCGGCCGGTGTGCTCATCGAGCGCGAAGCCGACGTCGCAGTAGTTCGTCCCGGAGAGGATCTTTGGCTCCGGGAGGCGGTACAGGCCCTGGGACTCCTTCACGATCCGGACGAAGGGTTCCTTGCCGTACGCGTCGCGGTACACCCGCCAGAGATCCTTCTCCGTGGCGGGGGCCGTCAGAAACGTGTGACACGTCGCGAGGATCCCCCGCACCGCCTCCACGGCGTGGCAGGAGAGCGCGACCTTCACGCCCGCCTCCTGCTCGATCTCCGCGGTGTGGCGGTGGTTCACAGGGGCGTACGCCCGGATCACTCCGGAGCGCTCCGCGTGGGCCGACGCGGGCCCGCCGTCCGCGCCTCCGGCGGAGGATCCCGTCTTCGCGTCGACGACGACGCGCTCCGTGTCGATGAGCCCCGCCTCCGCGAGCGGGCGGATCGCGAG
>JAIBJG010000008.1 GCA_020029475.1 Methanobacteriota archaeon
GTCGCGTTCAACGCCCTGCAGGGGCTGTACCACTACGACGACATCTCCTTCGAGCTCTTCGACTGCTCCGCCCCTCCCTCGAGGCCCTGCCCGCTGTCCCATGGATTCTGGAAGAACCACGCCGGGAAGTGGCCGGTGGACTCCCTGACCCTCGGGGACGAGACGTACACGAAGGCGGACCTCCTCACACTCCTGGGAGCACCATCGAGGGGGGACGCGAGCGTCATCCTCGCCCGCCAGCTCATCGCAGCGAAGCTGAACGTCGCGAACGGGTCCGACCCGGCGCCGGTCCAACAAACGATCCTCGACGCGGACGCCGTCCTCGCCCCCGTCGCAGGCCGGCTCCCGTACGGGATCCCGCCGTCGTCCGCGACTGGGCGGACGATGACCGCGCTCGCCGGCATCCTGGACGACTACAACAACGGCCGCCTCACCCCGGACTCCGACGGATGCCGCGAGGGAGACGGCGAGGAGGGGGACCACGACGGGGAGCACGAGCACGAGGATGACGAGTGCGACGATGACGACGATGGGGGCCGCGATGATCACGACGACGATGACCCCGGCGACTGCGACCGCCGGTGTGGGGACGGGGACGATCCCGAACACGGGAAGGATGGGGATCGTTCGGTTCCCGGACCCCCGCGCGTCGGACACGGACTCGGGCTCGCCGCGATCCTGGGCCTCCTCGGGTTAATCGAGTGGATCGGCGCCGGCGCCCGCAGGGGGCGGAATCGCGGGCCCGTGTGAAGACCGTCGGCGCAGAGCGGGTCCCGAGCCCGCTACCTACTAATACGGCACTCCCTTTAGGCGACCCCGCGAATGGCCAAGCGCTTTTTCATGACCCAGCTCTGGAGGATACAACAGAGCTACACCCTCCTGAGCCTCGTCCTCTGGGGCATCGTGATCGCGCTCACCGCGTTCCCCTTCGTCGGCGCGTTCCTCCAGCACCAGATTGGGCTCGACCCCTCCACCCCCGGGTTCGTGGCGGTGACGCTGATCATCCTCTTCCTCGCGGTCTTCGCGGGGCTCTTCTCTTTTGGCATCGTGTACGACAAGTACCTGCGGCTCTGGCGGGAGCAGCTCGATGTGATGGTGGAGAAGAATCCGTACGCGCGGGAGAAGCTGAGCCCGAAGGAGATCCTGATGTGGCGGTACATCTACATCCCCGTGATGCGGGCGAGGGGCCGCGACGACCCGGAGAGCCGGAGGGAGATCGAATTCGTCCAAAAGTGGGTGGATATCTCCGTCGCGACGGACCCGAATATCCGGCGGGCCGTAGAGGAGGCGGAGCGGTGGATTCAGTCCGGAGGCCCCGCCCCGAAGTAGGGGGCTCCTCCGGAGCCGCGCGAGGGGCGTAGAGGATGGCACGGATCCGGGTCGCGTTGATCGCCGCCGCGGAATCGAGCTTCGTGGCGACGGATCGCCGCCTCCTCGAGAGGCGGTTCGACGTACGGTATGTCCCGTGGAACGGGAAGCGGAGCATACCGAGCCTCATCTGGGCGGTCGCGAGGTCCGACGTCGCGTTCGCCTGGTTCGCCTTGGACCACGCGTACGGCGCGGTCCGGGTCGCCCGCCTCCTCGGCCGGAAGAGCGTCGTGATGGTCGGTGGCGGGGACGCCGCGAAGGTTCCTGAGCTCGGCTACGGGGTCCACCTCGACCCCGCCAAGGGACGGCGGAGCGCGTACGCGATGGCGAAGGCGGACCGCCTCCTGGTCGTCGATGATGCCCTCCGAGGGGAGATCGAGCGGAACGCGGGGATCCGGAGGAACGACGTCGTCACGGTCCCCTTGGGCTTCGACACGAAGCAGTTCTCCCCCGACGAAGGGCCTAGGAGCACCGTGCTCACCGTCGGGGTCGTCGACGACATCAATGTGCGGCGGAAGGGACTAGACACGTTCGCCCGGGCCGCGGCTCTCCTCCCCGACCTTCCCTTCGTCTTGATAGGAGGGAGGCAGAACGAGGCAACCCGAAAGCTCCGGTCAATCGCACCCCCGAACCTCCAGATCATGGACCGCGTGGACGACGATGAACTCCGGGAGGCGTATCGCCGGTCGAGAGTCTACGTCCAGCTCTCCGAGTACGAGGCGTTCGGCAGCGCGGTCGGCGAGGCGATGGCGTGCGGGTGCGTCCCCGTAGGGACGATGGTCGGCGGGATCCCGACCCTCATCGGAGACACCGGGGTCTACGCGCCCGTCGGCGACCCCGCGGGCGCCGCGGATGCGATCCGGACGGCGTACTCCCGCGGGGGCGGGGACGACGCCCGCGCTCGCATCGTCGAGCACTTCCCAATCGACCGGCGCCGCGCAGCCTTGCGGGAGATCGTGGACGGCCTGGTCGGGCGTCGGGCGGTGGAGTTCGGAACGTTCTTCTAGACCCGGCCCATCCATTTCGCTGCCGATGGACGTGCGGGTTCGATACCCGTTTCTCGGACGGAGAACCCAAGGATTCGACATCCGCGCGAAGTGGTTCACCGCCCTCTACGACGTGATCCGCTCAAGGATCCGGACGGAGGTCCTCCGGCTCTATTACGCCGGGACCTCGGCTGTCGCCGAGCGCGTGTACCGCCTACAGTTGGCGGCGTTCGAACGAGGGAGGGCAGTCACCCACATCCCGTCTCAGCTGCAGTCGTTCCTCTTGCGGCGTCGGCACTCCGTGCCGACCGTCGTCACGTGCTACGATCTGTCCTTACCCGGGACCCTCACACGGCTCCCCTTCGCGGACCGGGTCGTCGTCCCCGCCCGCCAGGTCCACGACGCGCTCGTCGAGGCGGTACGTCTGCCCCGGGAGCCCGACGTAGTCCCGCTCGCGGTCTCCGCGGCGTACCGCCCCGCAGATGTCGGACGTGGGCGGGGGGTGATCCTGTCCGTCGGGACCGAGCAGCCTCGGAAGAACGTGGAAGGCCTGTTCCGAATCGTCGCTCGAGTCCGCGAATCGATGCCGGTGACGCTGGTGAAGGTCGGGGCGCCCTCGGACGCCCGCCCCCGCCTCCGGAAACTCGCGACGGGGCTCGGGATCCAGGACCACATCGAGTGGCGGGACTCCGTACCCGACGAGGAACTGATCCAGCTCTACCAGACCGCGGCGGTGACCGTGGTGCCGTCCTTCCTCGAGGGGTTCTCGATGCCCTGCCTGGAGGCGATGGCGTGCGGGTGTCCGCTCATCGCCTCGGCGATGAGCGCGATCCCGGAGACCGTCGGGTCCGGAGGCCTTCTCCTCGACCCCCGTGACGAGGAGGCGTGGGCGGACGCGATCCTCCGCGTCCTCGCGGACCCCGCCTTCGCCCGGGACCTCTCCCGCCGGGGGATTGAGCGCTCCCGGGCGTTCTCCGCGGAACGGAGCGCCTCCAGGCTGATCCAGATCTACGAGGAGATGTGGACGGACCGGGGGTGGACGTGAGGTGGCCGCCTCCCCGGATCGCACCCATCTCACGTACGACTACTGGCGGTATGCCGGGCGGGACTTCACGGAGTTCTACGAGGTCCTGTTCGATCGGATGCGGCCCGCCCCGCCGGTCCTGGAGCTCGGATCCGGGCTCGGCTACTTCCTGGACTGCTGCCGCAGGCACGCCGTGCCCGCCCTCGGGATCGAGTCCTCGGAAGAGGGGACGCGAGAGGCGGCGAAACGGGGGCTCTCCGTGGTCCGGGCGGACGTCACCGTCCCCTTCCCGTTCCGAGACGAGACCTTCGGCTCCGCGTTCGCCCACCACGTCCTGGAGCACGTCCCGCTCGAGGGGGAGCGGTCCCTCCTTAGGGAGGTGCGCCGGGTCCTCAAGGCGGGGGGGTTCCTCTTCGTGGTCTCCCCGAACCCGTACGTGCGGGAGGCCCACGTCGACCCGGACCACGTCAACCTCTTCACGGCCCACCAGCTCGCGGGGGAGCTCCGCGCGGCGGGATTCCGGAAGGTGAGTCTCGGGACGAACTATTGGCGCCCGTTCTGGGATCCCGGCCTGCGGCTCGGCAGGCTGAGCCGCCTGATGGCCGGGGCCCTCTGGAAGATCGCGCCGATCGACGGCCTCGCGGGGACCGCGTCCGCGATCGCGTGGAGGTGACCCTCTGGGACCCGCCAGCACGGAGCCATACGTTGAAGGGAAACCCGGACGTATCGTGCTCGGGCTCGCGTGAGGGGGAATCCCGGGTGCGCTCGAACGGGGATGCGGTCGATGGCCCCGGGTCGTCGGGCGGCCGGGCGCGCAGGTTCGAAAGGGTCCGGCTCTGGCTCCGGATCCTCTCCCGGCTGAAGGGGCAGGGTCGTCGGATGCGGGTCGGGCTCGTCGCCTCCGCCTTCCTTGACATCGCTCTTTTCGCGACGGTCCCATCGCGGGCAACCTCTCCCCGGACCTACGTGGCGGGCGTCGTTTCCTCGGATCGGCCCGCCGCACGGTTCCGGGTCCGGTCCGGGACGGACGACATCTACAACGTGATGCCGCGCCGGGAGGCGGACGTCGACGACTACATCCGCGGGCATCTCGGGTCCGGGGACACGTTCGTCGACGTCGGGGCGAACGCGGGCTACTATTCCGTCGTGGCGGGGAGGATCGTCGGGCCGCGGGGGAGGGTCGTCTCGATCGAACCCGTACCTGAGACCTTCGAGCTGCTCCGGGAGAACGTGGCGCTGAACGGGCTCGGCAACGTGGCGACCTTCGCGAACGCCTGCTGGAACGCACGCGAGGGGCTGACGATGACCCTCCCGGGAGGCTACTACGGGCTCGCGTCCCTGGCGACCCCGCTCGGGGGCCGGAGGATCCCCGTGGAGGCAATACCCCTCGATGCTCTCACCGCGGACCTGCCGTCCGTCCAGGTCCTGAAGGTGGATGCGGAGGGCGCGGAGCTCGAGGTGCTCGAGGGGGCGGCGGACACCCTCGCGAAGACGAGGTTCGCCGTCCTCGAGGTCACGCGGAACCGGGCCCGGGTGGAGGCCCTCCTCCAGAGGCACTCGTTCTCCATGGAGCGGAGCCGGAACTACCCGTCGTACGTGTTCGCCGCGCGCCGCTGAGGGGGCGCGGGATCCGGGGATTTGTCAACCCCATGCCTCCGGTTCCCCGCCAAAGATATTTATAGAGTCCCCCGATATTCGGCCTCCGTCCGACGAAGGTCGGACAACCAGAAGGGCCAGGATGGGATGGGCATCCGGTACGCTCAGTCTGCGCCTTCCGCCGCGGTGATGTCATGTTTCTGAAAGAGATCGAGATGGAGAACTTCAAGTCGTTCGCGGCAAAGGTCCGGGTCCCGTTCCTGCGGGGCTTCACGGCCGTCACGGGGCCGAACGGCTCCGGGAAGTCGAACATCGCGGACGCGATCCTGTTCGTCCTCGGGCCGAAGAGCGCGAAGGCGATCCGCGCGAAGCGGCTCACAGACCTAATCTGGAACGGCGGGAAGGACCGGAGGGGGTCCACCCACTGCGAGGTCTCCCTCGTCTTCGACAACGCGGACCGCGCGATCCCGATCGAGGCGGACGAGGTGAAGCTCACCCGCTACGTCGCCCTGTCCCCCGCGGTCCAGGACGGGTACAACTCGTATTTCTACGTGAACGACCGGAAGGCGACCTTGGACGAGTTCGACAGCCTCCTTGCCCACGCCCGGATCTCCGCGGAAGGGTACAACCTCGTCCAGCAGGGGGACATCCAGCGAATCGTCCAGATGTCGGACGCGGACCGCCGGCGGGTCCTCGACAATATCGCGGGGATCACCAAGTTCGACGACGACATCGCCCAGGCGAACTCGAAACGGACCCAGACGGAGGACAACCTCGGGCGGATCCAGATCATCCTCGACGAGATCAAGAAGCAGCTCCACCAGCTCTCCGCGGACCGCGAGGGCGCGCTGAAGTACAGGGAGCTCTCGGACCGGCTGAACCTGGCGAAGGCCCAGCTCGTGTACAAGAACCGGGAGATCATCGAGCAGGAGATCAACTCCACGAAGGAGCAGCTCGCGAAGTACGGCGCGGAGCGGGAGAAGCTCCTCAGGGAGAAGTCGGGCCTCCAGGACGAGCTGAAGAACGCGCAGACCCGCCTCGGCGACCTCGAGTCGAGGATCGCGGAGCGCGGCGGGGACGAAGCGAAGCAACTGAAGGGGAAACTCGACGGCCTGCGGATCGAGCGGGCCCGCGCGACGGACGGGATCGCGACGAGCACGGAGGAGATCAAGAGGCTCCAGGCGGAGATCGCGGAGGCCCAGAGGGAGCGGACCCGGGTCGCGAAGGAGCTCGAGGCGCTCCAGAAGGAGCGGGGCTCCGTGGAGGCGTCCCTCGGGGACCTGACGGGGGAGCTCGAGGCCGCGGAGCGGGACCTCAAGGCCCTCGACGAGACCGCCTCGAAGTCGGACTCGAAGATCCTCCAGATCCAGAAGGAGGTCGTCGCCCTCGACAAGCGGGCGGACGGGGCCGAGGAGAAGACGAAGGCCCTCATCCTTGAGGGGGACCGGGCGAAGGAGTCCCTGGACCGCCTCCGGAACGAGGTCGTCCAGCTCGAAGACATCCTGAAGACGTACCAACTCGAGCTCGACGACTCCGAGTTCCAGCTGAAGGAGCTCCGGACGGGGTCCAAGGCCGCCACGAAGAGCCTCGCGAAGCTCCAGGAGGGGTTCTACGCGAAGCGGAAGGAGGAGCAGGACCTCTCGAAGCAGCAGGGGGAGCTCCAGTCCGCGATCCTCGAGCTCACCCGGCAGTACACCGCGATGAGGGCGGAGGCGGACGTCGCGGAGAACCTGAAACGCGGCTACTCGACCGCGGTCGCGGGAATCCTCGAGGCCCGGGACACCGGGAGGATCAAGGGGGTCCACGGGACGATCGCGCAGCTCGGCCACGCGGAGTCGAAGTACGAGACCGCAATCCTCGTCGCGGCGGGAGGCCGGATGCAGGCGATCGTCGTCGACGACGACGCCGTCGCCGCGGAGTGCATCGATTACCTCAAGAAGAGCCGGGCGGGACGGGCGACGTTCCTCCCGCTGAGCAAGATGCTCGTGGGCCGTCCCCGCGGGAAGGCGATCCTGGTCGCGAAGGAGTCGGTGGGGTTCGCGATCGACCTGATCAAGTTTGACGAGAAGTACCGGGACGCGTTCTTCTACGTCCTCGGGGACACGATCGTCGTGGAGACCCTGGACCAGGCCCGGAGGTACATGGGCGGGGTCCGGCTCGTCACCCTCGGCGGGGAGATGATCGAGGCGAGCGGCGCGATGATCGGCGGGGACCTCGAGAAGACGCCCCTCCGGTTCGGCGCCCCCGACCGCCGGGAAATCGACAACGTGTCCGAGAAGCTGCGCCGGGCGACGGAGGAGGCGGACCGGGTCGCCCGGCGTCTCGCGGACCTCCGGAAGGAGGTCGTGGCCCTGGAGGCGGAGCTGAAGGACGTCGGCGGCCAGACCTCCACCGTGGACGTGAAGGCGTCCGCGCTCGAGACGAAGCGGCGGGAGTTCACCATGAAGGTCACCGCGATCCGGGAAGACCTGGACGCGAAGACGAAGCGACTCGCGGAGACGGAGAAGACCGCGAGGCGGGTGCAGGAGGACCTCTCCCGGTTCCAGAAGGAGCTCACCGCCCTGAAGGGCCAGCGGGACGCCCGAAAGAGCGCGGTCCTCGAGGCGGCCCCCCAGGCCGTGTCCGCGCGCATGAAGGAACTCATGGCAAACAGAACGAAGGCGGGGGACGAGGTCACCGCCGCCCGAGCGAAGATCGAGACCTTGGACGCCCAGGCGAAGGTCCAGGTCGAGCGCCGCGGGGAGTTCGACCAGAGAATCGAAGGACTACTCGGCCAGAAGGGGGACCACGGGAAGCGCGTGAAGGAGTTCGAATCCTCCCTCCAGAAGCTCGAGAACGAGATCCGCGGGCTCGAGAAGCTGGAGGCCTCGATGTCGAAGGAGATGCAGGGGCTCCAGTCGGAACGGGACGCCGCGTACAAGGACAAGACGGAGCTCGAGGGCGAGATCGACAAGCTCGGCCACAAGCTCGAGACGAAGGAGGATTTCGCGACGAACCTCCAGACGGAGCTGCATGCTCAGGAAGAGAGCCTCGCGAAGGCGCTGGAGGACCTGAAGACCCTCGGCCGCGCGATCGAGGGGAAGCTCCCGCCCCTGGACGAGCTGAAGCGAACGATCTCAGAGTGCGACACGCAGATCCAGGCCCTCGGCCCGATCAACATGCGGGCCCTCGACGACTACGAGGCCCAGGAGAAGCGGTACGCGGAGCTCACGGAGGAGTTCACGCAGCTCGGGACCCAGCGCCAGGAGCTGATTAACCTCGCGGGCGAGCTCACGGAGAAGAAGAAGGAGGGACTCGGCACGGTGTTCGTCGCGATCAATGAGAACTTCAAGCGGGTGTACCGGGAGATCAGCGAAGGCGGGGAGGCGGAGCTCCTCCTCGAGAACGAGAAGGACCCGTTCACGGGCGGACTCGTGATCCGGGCGAACCCGTCCCACAAGAAGGTGCTCCGGCTCGAGGCCCTGAGCGGGGGCGAGAAGAGCCTCGTGTCGATGGCGTTCATCTTCGCGATCCAGGAGTACGACCCGTCGCCGTTCTACCTCCTGGACGAGATCGACCAGAACCTGGACGCGGTGAACGCGGAGCGGGTCGCGCGGATGATCAAGAGGAACTCGAACACGGCCCAGTTCGTCCAGATCTCCCTCCGGAAGATCACACTGAAGGAGGCGGACCACCTCGTTGGGGTCACGATGACCCCCGCGGGACACTCCGACCTCGTGATGCGGGTGAACCTGTCCGACGTCGAGGACGAGCGGACCACAGAGGCGGTGGTGGCATGAGCGAGGCGTACGAGACGGTCCTGAACCACCTCCTGTTCCACAAGGCGCTGATCAGCGAGCACGATGGCGCGGAACGGATCAGCCGCTACGTGTCGATGCTCGGGGAGATCGATCAGGGGATGCACGTCGCCCTGCGGGACCCGTTCGAGAAGGCGGTCGCCGCGGCGTTCGAGCTCGTGATTGAGAGGCAGCTCGACCCGTGGGACCTGGACATCGCGCAGTTCACGCGGATGTTCCTGGAGAAGGTCCAGGCGGGCGGGCCCGTGAACTTCGTCACGGCGGGGAAGCTGATCTTCATGGCGTGGTCGATCCTCAAGCTCCAGTCCGACTCCGTCCTCGTGAGCGCGGCGCCCCCCGTCGAGGAGGCCCCGGCGGACTGGGACTTCGGCGGGCTCCAGGGGTCCGAGGACCTCGACTTCAACGAGGCGGTCCTGGACGCGGGACGGCTTCCGATCGCCGAGGCGATCCGCCGACCCGGGAGACGGGCCGTCACCCTGATGGAGCTCATGGACGCGTTCGACGACGCCCGGCGGGACGCAGAGATCCAGCTCCAGCTCGCCGCCCTCCGAGCGCAGGCGGTGAAGTCGTTCGCCCCGAACTTCCACGACAAGGTCCACTCCGAGGACCTGTCCGAGGACATCGGACTCACGTGGAGCCGGATCCTCGGATTCAACGGGAACGCGGTGCCGCTGGGCAACCTCGCGACCCCGCGAGACCGGTGGGAGCTGATCACGGTGTTCGTGTCCGTCCTCTTCCTCGCGAAGATGGAGAAGGTGAAGCTCTGGCAGGAGGCGTACCCCGAGGGCGACATCCTTGTCCAGCGGATCGCCCCGGACGCGTCCCTGAACGCGGAGGAGCTCGCCGCGATTCCGGCGGTCGCGCCGACGGCGGCGGGGGGACCCGCGAGTGCCGCGGCAGCACCGGAGGAACTCCCGTGACGGACGAGAAGGGGATCGTCGAGGCGGCGCTGTTCTCCGCGGGACGACCCGTGTCCGCGGAGGAGCTCGCGCAGAGCACCCGGGTCACGGTCGCAAAGGTCCGGGTCCACCTGGAGGAGCTCGCCTCGGATTACGCGGCCCGGTCCAGCGCGGTCGAGGTCGCCGCCGTGGGAGAGAAGTGGACGATGCAGATCCGGATGGAGTACACGGACCGGGCGCGGGCGTTCGCCCCGCCGGAGATCGAGCGGGACCTGCTGAAGACCGCGGCCCTCGTCGCGTACCACCAGCCCGTCCTCCAAAGCGACCTCGGGGACATGATCGGCTCGAAGGTGTACGAGCACGTGCAGGCGCTCGCGGGCCTGAACCTCATCAACAAGAGGCCGAGCGGGCGCAGCTTCGAGCTGACGACGACCCGCTACTTCGTCGAGTTCTTCGGGATCAAGGCCGCGGACCGGGAGGGGATTCGGCGGCTCCTCGCAGAGAAGGCGGGGGTGAAGTTCACACCGAAGCCCGACAGGGGCGCCGACGATGGAACCTCCGCGGAAGGTGCGCCCGCCAACGAATCGTCCCAGGGATCGCCGTCTCCGTCACCCGGTTCTGCGGGAGAGCCGATAACCGGCGGATAGCGCTTAAATAGCATGAGCCTCCTAACGAAATATCAGGTCGCGTCCCCAGTGAGTGAACACCTCACCGCGGCATCCTGGAGTGGTCCAGCGTGAGCGGGTACCTCAAAGACATCGCGCTCCGGAAACAACTCGAGGAGAAGGTACGGGAGGCGACCCGGTCCCGCTCGGACGCGGAGAAGGCCCTACAGAGCGCGGGCGACCTGATCACATCGGGCCGACGGGTCGACGCCGTCACGACGGAGGCGGACGAGTTACTCGCGGAGGCCACCTCCGCGATGACCGCGAAGGACTACCGCCTCGCCCTCGACAAGGCCGTCGCCGCGAGGGACAAGGCCCGCCGGATCTACGAGGAGCGGGTGAAGGAAATCGTGAACGCGAGCGCCAGCCTCGTGACGATGACGAAGGCGCTCGGCTCGGATGTCGTGGAGAACGAGGTCGCGATCACCCGGGCGCGCGAGGCGCTCGGCTCGGAGGACTTCGAGACCGCGATCGACCTGGCGAAGAAGGTGTGGAAGCGCCAGGAGAAGGTCCTACACGAGCACATGTCCGGCTCCTTCTCCCGCGCGCAGAGCCTGATCATGGCCGCGAAGAACCTCGGGCGGGACACGGGCCCCGTCGAGGACCTCCTCTCCCGCGCGCGGTCCGCGATGGAGTCGAACGACTTCGAGCTCGCGATGGGGTTCACGAAGGAGTGCCTGGAGACCGTGACGGGTGAGCTCCGCTCGGAGCTCGACCGCTCGATCCTCGACTCCGAGGGACTGATGCGGACCGCGAAGGAGATGGGCGCGGACGCCACGAAGATGGCCCAGCTCATCGAGAGGGCCCGGGCGGACATGGAGAAGCTCGAATTCGAGAAGGCGTTCAACGCCCTGAAGCAGAGCAAGGCGGAGGGGGACAAGGCCCTCCAGAAGGGGCTCGAGGGCAAGATCACGGATTTCACCCAGTGGGTCGCGAAGGCGGAGAAGCTCGGGGCGAACACGACCCCGGCCCGGGCCGCGTTCCGGCACGCGGAGGGCGCGATCCGGGAGAACCGGTACCAGGACGGGGCGACGTTCGCCCGCCAGGGGTTCCAGGCCCTCCAGCAGGCGCAGTTCCAGCGGGTCCTCCTGATGATGAACCAGAGCCGGGACAAGTTCATCGCGGCGAAGAGCCTCGGGGCGGACCTCGGCGGGCCCTTCGGGCTCTTCGAGCAGGCCCGCCAGGCCCTCCAGCAGGGGGACTTCGAGGCCGCGGTCGGCGCGGTCCGGAAGGCGGACGCGGATATCGACCGGATCGTATCCGAGTCCCGGGACGTCGAGGGTTCCGTGCGGGACTTCACGAAGACGATCGCGGAGGCAGAGACCCTGGGGGTCGCGGTCGGGAACGCCCGGCGGCACCTGGACCGGGCTCGGCAGTCCCTCCAAGCGAAGGATTTCGCGGTCACCCGGGAGTCCGTGAAGAAGGGGCGGGAGGAGCTCGAGCGTGCGGAGTACGACCGCACGATGGAGATCGTCGAGAAGACGGAGTTCATCCTGACTTCCGGGGAGCGCCTGGGGGCGGACCTGTCCGAGTCCAGCAAGGCCCTCGAGGAGGCGATCCTCGCGACGAAGGAGAAGGACTACCGCCGGGCGACGGAGCTCGCGGTGAAGAGCCGGAACCTCGCGGAGGGCGCCCTCCAGAAGCGGCTCGATGACGGCCTGACGGGATTGAAGGCCTCCCTCCAGTTCCTCGGGGACGACGCGAACGCGGTCCGCAGCCTCGTCTCGAAGGCGGAGAGCGCCGTCGCGGCGAAGGACATCGAGGGGGCGTTCGGGTTCCTCGCGGAGGGCCAGAAGGTCTCGGAGAACCGGACGAAGGACAGAGCCACACAGTACCACGAGACCGTCCGCTCCGCGGTGCGGCTGATGCAGGATCTCGGCTCCGACGTCGGCGGCCTCGACGGGGTGCTGAAGGAGATGAACGCGGCGATGGCGGACGGCCGGTTCGCGGACGTGATCGGGATGCGGGAGCGGGTCGGGAAGGACATCGCGGCCGCATCGGAGTCCGTGTTCAACCTCGTCAAGCAGAAGGTCGTGCAAGCGAAGAACATGCGGATCAACATCGACGAGATGCGGGAGCTCCTGAAGAGGGCGAAGATGTCCCTCGGGGTCGAGGACGTCGTCGAGGCCCTCCGCCTGATGAAAGAGACGAACGACCGCGCGAACAAGGTCCTCGACCTCTACCGCACGACACACAACGCGATCTCGAGCGCCGCGGCCCTCGTCGCGGAGGCGAAGAAGCGGGAGGTCGACGTCACGAAGGTCCTCGAGATGCTCCTCGAGTCGAAGAAGGCGTTCGAGCGCCTGGACTTCGAGCGGGCCCTGGAGCTCGCGAACCGGTCGAAGGCGGAGACGGAGAAGCTGATGGTCCTGTACACGTCCGCGCAGCGCCTGATCTCGAGCCGGGAGAAGCTCGACGTCGCGGGCCGGATGGGGATCGACGCCCCGGACCTCCGGGACCTCTTGAACGTCGCGAAGGAGGCGATGAAAGCCAAGGACTACGAGAGGGCCCTCCAGCTCTCGGAGCGGGCGGAGAAGGGCCTCACGGACCTGATCTCGGACAAGGTCGCGAGCCTCATCACCACCGCGGAGGGCGTCCTCTCCGGGATCGAGGGGGCCGCTCTCTCCGCCGTCCAGAACAAGGTCATCCAGGTCCGCAGCCTCGCGGACAGCCAGCAGCTCGGCGCCGCCGCGGACATGGCGCTCCAGGTGCGGGACGAGGTGGAGAAGCTGAAGCGCACCTGGGAGCAGGCCGGAGTCGCGATGAAGCGGGCCCGGGACGCGATCGCGGAGGTGGAGACGATGAACCTCGACCCGGCCTCTGCGAAGCGGCTCCTGGAGAAGGCGGACCGGTCGTACAAATCCGGCCGCTTCGACGAGGCGCTCGACCTCGCGAACAAGGCCAGCTCGGAACTCACGACGGAGACGGAGCAGAACGTCGCGGGCACGATGAAGCGGTTCGAGGAGTCCATCGACAAGGCGAAGCGGGAGGGCGTGGACACCCGGTCCGCGGAGAAGCTCTTCGAGCGCGCGAAGGAGTTCCTTCGGGAGCGGAAGTTCCGGCAGGCCCTCGCGGTCGCGATGCAGTCGGAGAACGAGACGGAGCGGGTCTCCCTGCAGCAGGACATGGCCTCGAAGGCGATCCAGACGATCGAGAAGCGGCTCACCGGCTTCGGCCACCCGCTGCCGCAGGTCCAGCAGATCGTGGCGGACGCGAAGGCCGCGTTCCGCACGGGGGACTACGTGAAGGCGCTCGACCTCGCGATCCGTGGCGGGGACGAGTTCGGCCGCCGGCGGGAGAGCGCGGAGGATGCGATGGAGGCCCGCACGGGGGCGGAGCGGATCGTCGGCGTCCTCGGGACGATCGGCGCGCAGGCCGCGCGGACGGAAGGGGCGTACCGGGAGGCGGAGGCGGCCCTCGAACGGGGGGACGCGGACGCGGCCCGAAACGCGTACCAGCAGGTCCTCGAGGGCGGACTCGCAGCGGCGCGGACCCATCTCACGGAGAGGCTCGCGAAGGCCCGCGGGGTCTCGGACCTCGGGCAGCGCCTCGAGGTCGACGTGGCCTCGAGCAACAAGAAGTTCTCCGAGTCGCGGGCGCAGATCGAGAGCGAGAACTTCGAGAGCGCGTTCCAGCTCATCGAGGCCGGCCTGAAGGATGCGCGGGCGGGGATCGCGGCGAAGGTCTCCGACGCCCTGACGAACGCGGAGTCCACGGTCCAGCACGCGAAGCGGATCGGCGCGGACGTCGGGGACGCGGAGGAGCAGCTGAAGCTCGCGAGCCAGGCGCTCCTCGAGGGGGAGTTCGAGAAGGCGCTGAAGCTCATCGAGATGGGCTCCGAGCGCGTGGAGTCCCGCCGGATGGTCGAGAAGCGGTTCGTCGAGCTCACGTACAAGGCGGAGTCCACGGTCCGGAACGCGAAGAAGTTCGGGATCGATGTGAAGGAGGCGGAGCGGGCCCTCCAGACCTCCATCCAGATCAAGAAGACGGACATCACCCGCGCGATCGCGGCGGCGGAGGACGCGTACCGTCTCGCCTGGGAGGCCGTCGAGGGGTTCGCCCCGAACATTCAGGGGAGCCTGGAGGTCGAGGTCCCGCGACTGGACCAGTGGGCGGAGGCGACCCTCGTCCTGCGGAACACCGGGAAGGCCCTGGCGAAGGACGTGCAGGTCCGGATCCTCGGGGACGCGGAGGTGGAGGGCCTGAAGGGGCTCGCCGCAATCCGCGCGAAGGGGGAGGAACGGCTCCCGCTCCGGATCCGCATGACGGCCCCCGGCGTGATCCCCCTCGTGATCCAGGTCTCGAGCCACCGCGTGATGGACGACAAGGAGTACACCCAGGAGATGATCGCGCAGATCGAGGTCGTCGCCGGCGCTGCGGCGGGGGCGGACGAGAAGAGGGCCCTCGTGGCAGAGTACGAGAGCCGGTGCCCAATCTGCAAGGGCCAGATCAAGAAGGGGTTCACGATCGCGAAGTGCTCCTGCGGGCGCGACTTCCACGAGCTGTGCGCGTCCCGCGTCGGGCGGTGCCCCGTCTGCTTCCGGCCCCTGGAAACCGCGGACAAGAAGAAGAAGCTCAGATTCGACGTCGGTTAGGCGAGACGGCCGACCCGGGCCTCCACGACCTCCGCGATCTCCCCCGCCCGCATCATCCCCACGACCCGGTCGATGTCCCCGGACGTCGAGCGGTCCGACGTGAGCCGCGGGATCGACTTCCGGATCAGCCGGTGCGCGAACCGCGGGCCGAGCCCCGCCTTCAGCGGCTTCCGGAACTCGAGGCCCTGGGCCCCGCACAGGTACTCGATCGCGACGACGCGGCGGGCGTTCTCCAGGATGTGACGGGCCTTCAACGCCGCGCCCTGGCCCATGGAGTTGTGGTCCTCCTGGTTCGCAGACGCGGGGATCGAGTCCGCGGACGCAGGGTGCGCGTACACCTTGTTCTCGGACGCGAGGGCGGCGGCGGTGTACTGGAGGACCATCATCCCGCTCTGCAGCCCCCCGTGTTCCGTCAGGAACGGCGGGAGCTCGCTGAGCTGGGGGTCCACGAGCCGTGCGGTCCGTCGCTCGGAGAACGCGCCGAGGACCGTGAGCCCGAGACCCAGGAAGTCGAGGGCCATCGCGAGGCTCTGGCCGTGGAAGTTCCCCCCGCTCAGGCTCTCCCCGGTCTCCGGGAAGATCAGGGGGTTGTCCGTCGCGGAGTTGATCTCGATCTCCAGGACCTGGCGGGCGTAGTGGATCGACTCGAAGCAGGCGCCGAGGACCTGCGGGATGCACCGGAGCGAGTACGGGTCCTGGACACGGTGCGGGCCCTTGTGGCTCGTCACGATCTCGCTGTCCTGGAGGAGCTTCGTCATGTTCCCCGCCACGAGGTGCTGCCCGACCTGCTTCTTGAGGCGGGAGAGCCGCTCGTCGAACGGCACGGGACTTCCCCGGAGAGCCTCGAAGCTCATCGACGCCGCGATCTCCGAATCCTTGAGGAGCGCGAGGGCGTCCGTGACGAGGAGGCACCCGAGTCCCGCCATCACCGCGGTGCCGTTCAGGATCGCGAGGCCCTCCTTCGCCTCGAGCCGGAGCGGGGTGAGCCCCACGGACCGGAGCGCGGCCGCTCCCGCCATCCGCTTCTCCCCCACGAACGCCTCCCCCTCCCCGATGATCACGAGCGCGATGTGGGCGAGGGGGGCGAGGTCCCCGCTCGCGCCGAGGGAGCCCCTCGACGGGACCACGGGGTGGACGCCGTGGTTCAGCATCTTCAGGAGGAGCTCGACGACCTCGGGCCGGACGCCGGAGTACCCCTTCGCGAGAGCGTTCGCCCGGATCAGCATCGACGCCCGGACGTCGTCCACGTGGAGGGGCGGGCCCGCCCCCGCCGCGTGGCTCCTCACGAGGTTCTCCTGGAGGCGGAGGAGGTCTCCCTTCGAGACCGGCACGTGCTCGAGCTGCCCGAAGCCCGTCGTCACCCCGTACACGGGCCGACCGCTCTCGACGATCTTGTGCAGGGCCGCGTGGCACGCCTGGACCCGCCGGAGCCCGAGATGGCTGAGCTTCACGGGTTCCCCGCCCCGGGCGACCCGGACGACCTCCTCGACGGTAAGCGAGTCCCCATCGATCGCGAGCAGCGCACGTCCCCCGGGCGGCGATGGGACGCGCGCCATTAAGGCTTTGCGCGGGTCGCCCCATGGAGGCGACACCCGAAAAGGTTCATAGCGGCACCCCCGATTCGGCGGGCGTGCAGATCGTGTTCCTGGGGACGAGCGGGTCGTGGCCGACCCCGAAGCGGAACGTGTCCGCGGTCGCCGTGAAGCGGGGGCCTGAGGTCCTCCTGTTCGACTGCGGCGAGGGCACGCAGCGGCAGTTCATGCTCTCGAAGCTGTCGTTCATGCAGACCTCGAGGGTCTTCCTCACGCACTTCCACGGGGACCACTTCCTCGGCCTCCCCGGGCTCGTCCAGTCGATGTCGATGAACGGACGGGAGAGGGAGCTCTTCGTGCACGGGCCCGCGGGGACGGAGGATCTCGTACGTGCCCTCGTGAACATCGGCCACTTCGCCCCCGCGTACTCCGTCGTCGCGAAGGGGCTGAAGGGCGGGGATGCGGTGGATTGCGGGGAGTACGTCGTCCGGGCGGTCGAGACGTCCCACGCGGTCCCGTCCGTCGGGTACGTCCTCGAGGAGGCGACCCGCCCGGGACGGTTCAACCTCGAGAAGGCGAAAGCCCTCGGGGTCCCGGAAGGCCCGCTGTTCAGCCGCCTCCAGGAGGGGAACGCCGTGAGCGTCGGCGGTCGGACGGTCGCGCCGGAGATGGTCCTCGGCCCGCCCCGCCGGGGACGGAAGATCGTGTACACCGGGGACACGCTCCCGTCGGACCGCGTCCTCGAGGCGTCCCGGAACGCGGACGTACTGATCCACGACGCGACCGCGGACACCGCGCTGGAGGAGAAGGCGAACCGGTACGGCCACTCCACGGGGCGTCAGGCCGCGGAGATCGCGCGGGACGCGGGGGTGCGGACCTTGATCCTCACCCACGTGAGCCCACGGTACGAGGACACGTCGACGATCCTCTCGGAGGCGAAGGCGGTGTTCCCGAACACGTACATGGCGGAGGATTTCTTCGAGTACGAGGTGCCGTACCCGGAGTGACGGCTCACAGGAGCTTGAGGAGGTCCGACTTCGTCAGGATCCCCGTGACGTCCCCGCGGGTCGTCACAAGGACCGCGTTGTAATGGCGGAGGAGGCTCGCGGCGAGTTCCACGGGGGCCTTCGAGTCGATCACGGGGAACGGCGGGTCCATCACCTCCTCCACGCGGATCCGCGAGAGCTCCTTCGGCTCCTTGCCCGCGAGGATCAGGTCCGTGATCGTCTTGTCCGAAAGGCTCCCGACGTTCCGGCCGAGGTGGAACACGGGGAGCTGGGAGAACTTGTAGTGCCGCATCTCCGCGGTCGCCGCCTCGAGGGAGATCTTCGCGTCGATGAACTGGAGCTTCCGGGTCTGGACCTGCTCGACCAGGGCCTTCTTCTCCTGCCGGCGCATCTCCGCCTCGAGGGCGTTCATGATCCGCCGGACGATCTCGTAACTCGGATTCATCTGTCGCTTCTCGACCTTCACGATCGTGGACTGGGAGACGCCCGCGACCTTCGATAGGGCGGTCTGCGTGATGCCGAGCATCTTCCGCATCCTCGGGATCTCGTCGACGTCCGGGAGCACGCCCGCGGGAATGCGCCGGGCTTCTTATTCCTTTTGGAATTTTCAGACGACCGGGATATTAATAGGAAGTACCCGTCCTCTCCCGCCATGGCGATGCGGGCGGCCGCGAGGACAGGCCTCCGTTGTCGCCCGCCGCGTGTAGAAAAGCATATATCCGCTGGCCCGTGTTGCGACGGCCCAACGGGGGCTTCTCCATGAGCCGGAACATCTCCGTCGAGGAACTCGTCCACACGCCGATCGAGGAACAGCCGACGGAGATCGTCGAGCGGAAGGGGATCGGCCACCCGGACAGCGTCGCGGACGGCCTCGCGGAGACGGTGAGCCGCGCGCTCTCGACCATGTACAAGGAGAGGTTCGGCCGCATCCTCCACCACAACACGGACCAGGTCGAGGTCGTGGGCGGGCAGAGCGCTCCGAAGTTCGGGGGCGGCACGTTCCTCGAGCCCGCGTATGTCCTTCTCTGCGGGCGCGCGACGACGTCTGTGAACGGGGAGAGGCTTCCGTACCGCACCGTGGCGGTCCATGCGGCCCACGACTACCTCCAGAGCGCGTGCACGAACCTGAACGTCGACGACGACGTGATCATCGACTGCAAGATCGGCCAGGGGTCCGTGGACCTCCGGGGGTTGTACGACACCCGCAAGCAGCTCGCGAACGACACTTCCTTCGGGGTGAGCTTCGCCCCGTACAGCGAGACGGAGACACTGGCGCTGAAGACGGAGGAGCTGATCAACGGCCCCCTGAAGAAGGACCTGAAGGAGGTCGGACAGGACATTAAGGTCATGGCGGTCCGCAACCGCGACAAGATTCGCATCACCATTGCGGCGGCGATGGTGGACCGGTACATCCCGGACAAGGACCACTACCGCAGCGTCGTGGCGGAGCTGAAGGAACGGGTCCTCGACAACGCCGTGAAGCACACGGATCGCCAGGTCGTCGTGGACATCAACACCGGTGACAACTACGACTCGGGCATTTTCTACCTCACCGTGACCGGCCTGTCCTGGGAGAACGGGGACGACGGGAGCGTCGGCCGTGGGAATCGGAACACGGGCCTCATCACGCCATATCGCCCGATGAGCCTGGAGGCGGTCGCGGGGAAGAACCCGGTCACGCACGTCGGGAAGCTCTACAACATCCTCGCGCACGAGACCGGACACCGGATTGCGAAGGAGTTGGAGGGCAGCGTGCGGGAGGTCTGGATCCGAATCGTGTCCCAGATCGGGAAGCCCATCGACCAGCCGCAGACCGCGGCCGCGCAGATCATCCTCCAGAGCGGCGCAAAGCTCTCGAAGGCGAAGCCGGACGTGGAATCGATCCTGGACGACGCCCTCGGCAACATCGACAAGCTCACGGACAAGATCGTCGCCGGGAAGTGCCGGATCTTCTAGGATCGCGGCCCGCCCCGAACCGGCAGGCTCCGAACCTATTTATTCCGTTCCCCGCTTCCCACGCGGGACCGGCTCCATGAACGACGACATCGCCTTCATCGAGGAGCAGGTGGACCGGCACCACGACTGGTTCTCGAAGAGCCTCCCGATGATCGCCTCGGAGAACGTGATCAGCCCCCTCGCCCGGGAGATGCTCCTCAGCGACTTCGGGGACCGGTACGCGGAGGGGCTGCCCGGGGAGCGGTACTACCAGGGGAACGTCTTCGTCGACGAGGTCGAGCGGCGGGTCGTCGCCCTCGCGGAGAAACTGTACCGATGCCGCCACGCGGACGTCCGACCGATCAGCGGGACCGTCGCGAACCTCGCCGTGTACTACGCCCTCCTGGAACCCGGGGACATCATGACCTCCGTGGCCCTGAGCCACGGCGCCCACATCAGCTCCGCGAAGTTCGGCGCGGCAGGGATGCGGGCGGTGAACAACGTGAACTACCCCTTCGACATCGACCGGATGAACATCGACGTGGACGGGACCGCGAAGCTCCTCCGGGACGTGCGGCCGAAGGTCGCCGCGTTCGGCCAGAGCGTGTTCCTGTTCCCCACGCCCCTGAAGGATCTAAGGGACGCGTTCCAGGAGGCGGGGTGCTCCGTGTGGTACGACGGCGCGCACGTGATGGGGCTGATCGCAGGGGGCCAGTTCCAGGACCCGCTGCGGGAGGGCGCGGACGTGATCACGGGGAGCACGCACAAGACCTTGCCCGGGCCCCAGCACGGGATCCTCCTCTCCGACTCCGCGGATGAGAAGTTCGTGAAGCGCCTCCAGAAGGGCGTGTTCCCGGGTGTCGTGTCGAACCACCACCTCCACGCGATGGCCGCCCTCGGGATCACCCTCGCCGAGCACCTCGAGTTCGGACGGGACTATGCCGCGCAGATCGTGAAGAACGCGAAGGCCCTGGGCGGGGCCCTCGCCTCCCGCGGGTTCACGGTCCTCGCAGAGAAGCACGGGTTCACGGAGAGCCACGCCCTCGCGGTCGATGTCGCCTCCCTCGGGGGCGGGGCGGCGGTCTCCCTCGCGTTCGAGAAGGCGAACATCATCACGAACAAGAACCTCCTCCCCTGGGACACGTCCTCCGTGAAGCCGAGCGGGGTCCGGGTCGGGACCCAGGAACTCACCCGCCTCGGGATGCGGGAGGTCCAGATGGCGGAGGTCGCGGAGCTGATGGCCCGCGTGGCGATCAAGAAGGAGGCCCCGGAGCGGGTCGCCGCGGACGTCGCCGAACTCCGGAAGGATTTCAGCACGGTCCACTTCTGCTTCCAGTCCGGGGTCGAGGCCCACAAGCGGCTGCGGCTGTTCGGATGACGTCTCAGGGGAACGCGAACGTCTCCAAGGTCGGCGTCCCGTCGATGACGAGAGACCTTCGGCTCAGGATCGCGGTCCCGCTCACGGTCCCGCCGGACTCGAGGGTGAGGCTCGGGTGCCGCGTGTCCAGGTCCGCGACCTGCGCGGCCGTGTACGACCCCGCGCGGGGCTGCCACATGTGGATCGGGGTGTCGATCGCCGCGAACGCGCGCTCCCCCTCGAACCCCGCGACGACGTAGGAGCGGTACAGGGTGAGGACGTACGCCTCCCCCGCCGCGAGGGCGGGCAGCTCCAGCGTCCCTCCGGGGCCGAGGGAGATCGAGGTCGCCAGCTCCCCCGGGCTCCGGGAGACCTCGTCCAGGTACGCGGCGGCACGGTCCGCGATGGACTGGAGCGCGTCGTGCCGGGCCTCGTTCTGCTGCGCGAGGAAGAAGGAGACGGAGCCCGCCAAGAGGAGGAGCGCCGCGAGGCTCATCGCGACCTTCGTGGAGATCCAGTCAATCACGCGACCACCCTCATCACGACCGAATCGTCGAGGACCTCCAAGTGGATTTCGACCGTCCCCGCCCCCAGGACGAGGGTCGTCCCGTCCGGCCCGGACATCGAGACCGTCGGCCGCTCGATGACGATCGCCCGCTCCCCCTCCCCGCTGATGCGGTACCGGACAACGTTCGCGAACGGGCCGCCGGGCCGGTCCCCGATCCATGCGTACTCCATCGTCGTGAACGTCCCGCCGCGCAGGTCGAGCGCGAGGGTCTCTGCACCGCCCCCCGCCACGGCGTACTGCTGTGCGGCGTGCGTGAGCCGGAGGAGCTCCCCCTCGACCCGGGTCCGCACCTGGCCGCGGTCGTACGCGTCGAGACCGGCGTACACAACGGGGACGGTGATCCCCAGGACGATCGCGACGATCAGGAGCTGGAGCGGCAGGCCCTCGATGCCCGAGGGGTCCGCACGGAGCCCCATGGCGGGCTCACTGCCGCACGACGAGGATGTCGTCCGTCCCCCGGGGGAACCCAGAAGCCTCCACGGTTACATCGATCTTGACCGTGAGGACGTTCGCAGGGATCCGGACCTGGACGTTCGAGAACGTCACGGTCCCGTCGGAGGCCCCGTCCGCTGCGTCCGTCCGCGCACTCGCGACGCCCGCCCCCTCAAGGCTCACGACAATCCCCGCGATCGCGTTCCCTCTCTGGTCGAAGGCCCGGATCGTGATCGTCACAATCTTCGTCGCCTCCTCGTTCGCCGGGGCGTCCTCGATACTCACGGTTTCCGGGCTCGTCTCCACACGGCTGATTGCGTTCGGTGCCGGGATCGAGAGCACCCAGCCCAGGATGATCGCGAGGGCGATCCCCGCCACGATCACCGCAATCATCAGCTGGAGGGGCAACCCCTCGATCGCTGCGCGCTCGTCTCGACGGATGAGAATTCGGTGTGCCACCGCATCTCCCCCACGAGCCCGGGATGGCAGAGGCGGATAATAATGGTTTCCGGGGCGGAGGCCCGCAGGGTTATCCCCGCATCGTCGATGAGGGGCCCATGGCCCCCTTCGAGTACCGCCACGAGACCGTCGTCCGGGCTCCGCGTGAGGAGGCGTACGCGTGGTGGACGGACTTCACCCCGGAGGACCACGCGGGGGACCGGACCCTCCACGGGACGCGCACGGAACTCCAGCGGGATGGCGATTCCTGGAAATGGACGGACGAGTACGTCGCGATGGGACTGCGGACGAGATGGCGGTGGCGGGTCACGGTCCATCCGCCGCAATGGGAGGAGCTCCACGGCGAGACGAGGCTCGGGAGGCTGGACGGGGTCATCACGTTCCAGGAGGTCCAGGGCGGGACGCGGGTGCAGGAGGTCGGGACGTTCACGGCGACGGGCCTCGGGAGGCTCTTCGCCCGCGTCCTCCGCAGGTCCCTGTCGCGCCTCCTCGAGGAGGATTTCAAGGAGCACTGGGCGGACTTCCGCAGGGACCGGGAGTGACGGTAGAGAAGCCACCGGAGAGGATCGAACTCCCGACCTGCGGTTTACAAAACCGCCGCTCTACCGCTGAGCTACGGTGGCAGCGGCGTGGACCATCGCGGCGGCCCGCAAAAATCCTTCTACGTAGAACCAAAGGGGGCACTCGCGCGGATACTTTTATGAGGGTCTCTCTATGTATCGACGCCCCGAGAGGGGAGAACCATATCCCTTCCTTGCCCGAACTGTGGTGCGGACCTCCGTTTCATCGAGGATTACGGTCGGCAGTACTGCGACGCGTGCGGCCAGTATGCCCCCGAGGGGTACGGCGGCGGGAAGAGCCTCCTCTGCCCCAAGTGCGGCGGCGTCCTGTCGTTCATCCCGGACTACGCCCGGTACTTCTGCTACAAGGATCAAGAGTACGCGCCGGACGACTACGGGAAGGACCCCGCGCCTCCCCCGGAGGACACGGCGGAACTCCCCTCGTTCGATGAGCTCCTCCCGCCGGAGCCCGAGGCGCCCGCCCCTGCACCGGAGCCCTCCCCGCCGGCCAGCGCGCCCGCCGCGAACGTCCCGCCGCCCATGGCGGTCGCCCCCGAGCCCGCACCGGTGATGCCCACTCCTGCCCCCGTCGAGAACCTCCCCGGGCTGGCACTGTCGGCACCGCCTGTCGGGCCGCAGCCCGAGTCCGGGCCGTCGATGCCCGCCACCGAGGTGATCCCGCCCTCGTCTCATCCGTCCGGGCGAAAGAAGGAGCCGGGGGTCCGGGTCATCGAGGCGGGCGCGATCCGGGAGGCGAAGCGGGAGGCAGGGAAGCCGCCCCTCGTCCGTGAGGAGATCGCGCGCGCGAAGAAGGCCGCGCTGATGGACCTCGCGAACGCGTACGGTCTGGACTCCATGGGGACGAAGGAGGAGCTGAAGGAGCGGCTATTCGCGGAGGTCCAGCGCAGGGACGCGGAGGAGCGGCGGAGCCGCGAGGAGGCCGAGAGGCCCGCCCCGGAGCCTCAGGTTCTCGCCACGGTCGAGGACGTGAGGGCGGAGCTCGGGGTCCCGCAACCCGCGCCCGAGAGCGCGCCGGTGGGGGAGGCTGGGCCCTCACCCTCCGTTCCGTCCACCGAGCCCGCCACGCCCGAGTCGACTCCCATTCCGCAACTCGAGCCCACATCCACGGAGCCGGAGAGGCCTCCCGCGCAGGAGATCCGCGCGATGCCGTCGTGGATGATGGAGCCCGCCGCGGAGACGCCCGCCGCGATCGTCGAGGCCCCCGCGACCCCCGCCCCGCAGCCGGAGGCGCCGCCCGCCGCGGTGCCCGAGGCGCCGAAGGTGATCAACCCCTGCCCCACGTGCGGCCGGGAACTCTCGTATCTTGACCAGTACGACCGGTACTACTGCTACCACTGCAAGGCGTACGCCCCGCCCGTCGTGAAGGTCGAGGCGGTCCCGGCACCCCCGCGGATCGGGAAGCCGTGCCCGACGTGCGGCCGCGAGCTCACGTTCATCCCGGACTACAACCGGCACTACTGCTACAACTGCAAGAGGTACGCGCCGCTCGAGGGGAAGCCCGCGGAGGCCCCGGGCCCGGCGCCGGCGCCGACGGTCGAGGTCGTCCCTGCCCCGAAGCCGCCCGAGCCCGCCCCCGCGCCGACCCCGGCGCCCCCTCCCGCCGTGGAGATCATCGCGGTGAGGAACCCGTGCCCGACGTGCGGCCGGGAGCTCTCGTACATCGAGAAGTACGGCCGGTTCTACTGCTACTCCTGCAAGAAGTACGCGCCGGCGAAGCCGAAGAACCCGTGCCCGAACTGCGGGAAGGAGCTCACGTTCATTGCGCAGTACCAGCGGCACTACTGCCCTTCGTGCGGCCAGTACGCGCCGAGGGAGATGACCGCCCAGATCCTCGCGGCGCGCTCGATGGCGGTCTCCGCGGCGATGGCGGCCTCGGCGAGGCCCGTGGCGGCCGCCGCGGCCCGGACCGTGGCGGTGCAGGTCCACCAGCACGCGAGCCCGGGGGGCGGCGTGGGCCTCGCGGTCGCCGGTCTCGTCGTCCTCCTGTTGTACTCCGTCCTGTGGGCGATCCCGATGGCGCTCAACCCGAGCGGGTTGCCGAACTTCAGCCTCGGAAGCGACGAGAACACCAAGGCGCTCGGCGCGATCCTCCAGCTCATCGGCTTCCTGATGGTCGGCCTCGGCGTCATCGTCGGGCTCGTCCGCCTCCGGACGACGAAGTGACGCGGCCCAAGATCGATTTAGACGGTGTGTCCTGTCTATGCGGATGCCGCGGATCACGGTGCGCGTCGACGACGCGACGAAACGGGAGATGGACGCCGTCTCCATCAACTGGAGCGAGACGATTCGAGAGGCAATCGCTCGAATCATCGCAGAGCGGAGGACCCGGAATCGGATTCGCGCCGCGCGTCTGACGGACCGGATCCGGATGTCGGCTCCCCCCGGATTCGACAGCACCCGGATCATCCGGGAATGGAGGGATCGACGGTACGGACCTCGCGGTCGACGCTAATGTACTCATGAAGCGGTTCGTCCAGGAGCCGGGGGCGGAGACGACGCTGGCCCTCCGCGACGATTTCGTATCGGGGGATGTCGAGCGCCGTGCGCAGCGCGAAGCCTTTTGACCCCCCTCCTCTTAGGCGCACGGCCAATGAAGGTCGGTGAGTTCGTCCGGGAGCTGCGGGTCGACCGCGCGTACGACCCGAGGGAGATCATCTCCACCTGGACGGAGAAGGACCTCCTCGACGGGAAGGTCGTCGACGCGTGGGTGATCATCTTCCGGACCCGCGGGTGCTACTGGGCGCACGCCTCGGGATGCTCGATGTGCGGCTACGTGAACGACACCGCCGTGGACGTGAGCGACGCGGACCTCCGGCACCAGCTCGACTCCGTCCTCTCCCGCCACCGGGACCAGCCGATGGTGAAGGTGTACACGTCCGGGAACTTCTTCGACGACCACGAGCTCTCCCCGGACTCCCGCCGCGCGGTCCTGGAGGGGCTCGGGGACCGGTGCGACAAGGTGATCGTGGAGACCCTCTCCCACATGATCCGGAGGGAGCAGGTCGAGGAGGCGATGACGTCCGTGGACCACCTCGAGGTCGCGTTCGGCCTGGAGTCCACGAACGACCGGGTCCTCCGGTACGGCGTGAACAAGATGTGGGGCCTGAAGGAGCACGCCCGCGCGGCCGCGCTCGTACGTGCGGCGGGCGGGACCGTGAAGACGTACCTGCTCGTGAAGCCCCCGTTCCTGACGGAGAAGGAGGCGATCGAGGACGCCGTGCAGTCCGGGCACGACGCGGACCCGCACTCGGACACGATCTCGTTCAACCCCGTGAACGTGCAGAGGAACACCCTCGTGGACCACCTGTTCAAGCGGCGGCAGTACCGGCCGCCGTGGCTGTGGTCCGTCGTCGAGGTCCTCGAGCGGACGCGGGAGCTCAAGGCCCACGTGAAGAGCCACCCGACCGCGGGCGGGATGCGGCGGGGCGCCCACAACTGCGGGGCGTGCGACCGGCGGGTGATCGACGCGATCGAGGAGTTCTCCCTCGGACTCCGGAGGGACTTCGCGGACCTCGACTGCGCGTGCCGCACGGAATGGCGGGCGGAACTCGAGCTCCAGGACTTCCTCATGTGCACGGGGGACGTCCGGGCCCTCCTGACGCGGTAAGGCTTTTATCCGGCGGGGGATTCCGCGCCGATTCCATGCGGGCGTATGAACTCCGCCGGGGTTGGGCGAAGAACCTCTCGGGCGACAACCTCCGCGCGATCGCCGCGGAGACGTTCGGGTCCGCGACCACGCAGGACGGCAAGGTCGTGGCGAGCTTCGGAGCCGCGACGCGGCTCGCCGCGTGGACGGACGGGAAGTCCCTCTTCGTGGACACGGAGATGAATCCGAACGTCCCGGACGACGTCGCCCGGAAGACGATCGGCGCCTTCAACCGGTTCCTCGAGGCGGGGACAGGGTACAACGCGAAGGAGCGCGCGAAGCGCGCGCAGCAGAGCGCAAAGGCGAGCGAAAAGGGGTAGCGGGAGGGCCGCGGAGAAGCGGTCTCGCTCCCGCTCGTTCGTCGGAAGGGACGGCGGTGGCTCCGGGCCTACATGCCGAAGAGCGCACCGAGCCCGGCAGCGGCCTCTTCCTCGCTGACCTTCTCCTCTTCCTTCTTCTCTTCCTTCTTCTTCTCTTCTTTCTTGTCGCCCGACGGGGGCGGGGCGGCGGCGGGGCCGGACGGCACTAGTGCAGCCGTCGCGATCGCCTCGTCGATGTTCACGCCCTCGAGGGCGGCGGTCAGGGCCTTCACGCGGGTCTCGTCGACCTTCACGCCGGCGGCGGTGAGGACCCTCTTCAGGTTCTCCTCGTTCACCGGCTTGCCGGCCGCGTGCAGGACGAGCGCGCCATAGACGTACTCCATGCTTCGTTCACCTCCTTGTAGGATCGTCACGGTTCATCCGAAGAGCGAGCCGAGGCCCGCGGCGGCCTCCTCCTCGCTCGGCTTCTCCTCCTTCTTCTCCGCCTTCTCCGGCCCCTTCGCGGGGGCCGCCTTCCGGCCGCCGCCTCCGAGCTGCTTCCGGGTCTCCTCGTCGACCGCGTCCGGGGCGCGCGCCGCGAGGGCGAGGGCCTGGGCCTGTGCCTTCGCGAGGAGGAACTTCACGCTCTCCTTCGTGGGGAACCCGGACTCCATCGCGAGGGCGAGCGCCCGGCGGAACGCGGTGGAGATCAGGGGCTTGATCGTCTGCTTGCTCGCGTACCCGGCGAAGACCGCGAGGTTCAGCGCCTGGCGCCCCGCGAGGGAGAGGTCCGCGCGGACCTTCGCGTCGTCCAAGGAAAGGACGTCCCGCGGGAACACCATCCCGCCCTCGTACGCGCCGCGGAGGTCCAGGCCGACCGTGAGCGGGTAGATCTCGAGGCGGGTGAGGGCCTGGGCGACCTCCCGCGGGATCCGGTCCCCCGCCTTCACGAGGAGCTTGTCCTTCTTGATCACGACCTTGCCGCGCTCGATCGCGGCGGGGACGCCCGCCTTCTGGAGCTCCCCGACGATCGGCCCGGGCTTGAACGGGGTGTCGCCCTCGCGGACCCAGATGTCCTCGGGGGCCCGCTCCCCGCCCCGCGCGGGGGCCTTCGTCTTCGTCGCCTCCATCTCCTTGTAGAGGCGGAAGGGGTTGATCGCCGCAGTCACGACCGCGGTCTGGTCCTGGACGACGTCTACGAGGCCTTCGAGCCCCTTCTTCTTCGAGGCCGCCTCCTTCAGGGCGATCCGGAGGAGGTTGTTCTTGGAGACCTTGAGGGTCGCGCGGCCGAGAAGCCGCTTCCGCATCGCCTGGAACTGCGGGGCGGGGATCCCGCGGATGTTCACGATCCCGATCACGGGGGACCGCTCGAATTCCTGGACAAGGCCCTTGACCGCCTCGAGCTTCCGGGGAGCGACGTGGGCCATCGTCACCGCCTCACAGGTACCTCACGGCGGGGCCCATCGTCGTCTTCACCCACGCCGACTGGATGTTGAACCGCCCGCGCTCGAGCTTCCCCAGGACCCGGCGCATCAGGAAGTCCAGGTTCTCCGCGAGGTCCTCCGGAGGCATGTCCCGGGTGCCGATGGGGGCGTGGAACGTGCGCTTGTCCCGCGATCGGACGCGGACCGTGCTCCGCATCGAGTTGATCTGGGCCGTCGGGTCGGACCCCGGGGGGACGGGACGGGGCATCTTGCCGCGGGGGCCGAACACGACGCCGAGCCGTTTCCCGATCATCGGCATCAGGGGCGCCTCCGCGATGAAGAAGTCGAACGTGCGGGCGAGCTTCTTCGCCTTCTTCTTGTCCCCCGCGTACGACTCGATCTCCTGGGGCTGGATCACGAGGTCCGCGGTCCGCGCCTTCTGGGCCATCTCGCCGGAGCCGAAGACGCAGATCTTGATCGGCTTTCCGCGTCCCTTCGGCAGGATGACCTCCTCGTCGAGGCGGTTCTTGGGGACGGACAGGTCTACGTCCCGCAGGTTCACGGAGACCTCCACGGTCTCCTTGAACTTCCGTTCCGGGGCCGACTCGATGGCCTTCCGGACCGTCTCGACCGTCTTCTTCTCTGCCGTACGGGACACCCCCTGTAGTGCAAGCGGCGCAACGCGCCTCCTACAGTGAGAGGGCGGAGCAAACGACAGGTCCTATTTGAGGGTTGCGCGGTGGAGGGCTGCGTTCCACGGACCCAGCCCTAACTCCGGTCGTGGAACAATCTGCTACGTCCGTGGAACAGGGGGCGCCGCATTGGGTCGGTAGTCGTTGAATGGCGCGAAGCCAGGGCAGTGCTTCCAAGACGTGACCGGATCCTCATCGATGTGCCCTCCGGGGTCGTCGACCCGATCGAGATCGCGTGGATCGAGTTCAACAGCGGGGGCATCCCGATCACCGTGAAGCGGGAAACGTAGGACGCCCCGACCGGTCCGCCATCGAGCGTGCCACAGGCGATGGATTCTGTGCCACCCTTGAACCAAAGTTTTTGTATAGAACTGTATACACAATTAGGCCAAGAAAACCCTTGGAGATGGATCACCATGGAGCGCAAGAACAAGACAACGGCGGCTGCAAAGTTCAAGGGATTCACGGACGAGGAACGAGTCGCGATGAAGGACCGCGTCCAAGAGCTGAAGGCGGCCGAGCGCCGCGGCCCGCGCGCGGACAAGGCGGACGGGGAAGGCGCCGTGCTCGCGAAGATCGCCGAGATGCCGGAACCGGATCGCGCCATGGGCAAGCGGCTCCATGCTGTCATCAAAGCCAGTGCGCCAGCCCTCTCGCCGAAAACCTGGTACGGGATGCCCGCGTATGCCAAGGACGACAAGGTCGTCTGCTACTTCCAAAGCGCGCAGAAGTTCAAAACGAGGTACATGACGTTCGGCTTCAGCGACGAGGCGAACCTCGATGAAGGCGCCCTGTGGCCGGTCGCCTTCGCGCTGAAGGAGCTGACCGCCACCGAAGAGGCAAGGATCAGCGCGCTCGTGAAGAAAGCGGTGAGCTGAGGACTGATCGCAAGTGTAAGAGACCCCGACGGTAACATCATCGGGCCTATTCAGTCGCCGTGAGCGCGCCAGCGACAAATCGGTATTTCGCTCGCGCGCACTGTGCGGCCGCGCAAGTAATTTACCAGAAACATTCACCCGCCCAACAAAGCGTGGACTGGACGGTGGGGATTCTGCGCAAATCTCAAGCAGTTTTCCACGCCTCAGCCTTTTTCCGCTCGGACGATGCACAGGCACAGGATTTCGCAGCGCCGGGCTTATCCGGTTTGTCAGGGGACTCGGCCCGTGGAACAGCGTCCTGGACACGGGGAACAGTTAGGGGGTCGCGGAACGCAGCCGCGGCGACACAGACCCGTCGGGGAGCGGGAGCGGTCGCTCCGAATTATCATCCGAGGGATGATAAAACACGCAACGTTTATCGCTCCCTTCTCCATCGACCGCTCGATGCGGGAGGAGGAGGCGCTCGCGGCACTCGAGAGGCTCGGCCTGACCCGGAAGGAGGGGAAGGCGTACATCGTCCTCGTCCGGTCCGGCGCGTCGACGGCTTCCGAGGTGTCTCGACTCCTTGCCGTCCAGTACCCCGCGGTGTACCGGATCCTCCACAGCCTCCAGGGAAAGGGGTGGATCGAGGCCTCCCGGGACCGCCCGAATCGCTACCGGGCCCGCAATCCCCGAGTCGTCGCGGAGCAGGCCCGCCAGGCCCACGCGGACGAGCTCGTCGCGGCCGCGGAGCAGACCGCCGCCCTTGCGGACGAATTCACCGCCCGGCCCCGCGGGCTCGAGGCGGACCTGTACCTGTACAAGGGACCCGAGGGAGTCGGGAACAAATTGCGGGAGGTCGTCCTCGCGGCGACGGGGGAGATCCTCGTCGTCTCCCCGTTCGCCGTGGACCCCGAGGTCCTCCGGATGATCCTCGGCGCGCTCCGTCGCTCCCGGCAGCGGTCCCGGGTCATCCTGAACCAGGCGAACGCGGAAGACGTCGAGCGGCTCCGCGGGGACCTTGCGAGCTCCGTCCGGATCGAGCTGCGCTTCCCCGCCATGCCGCACCCGGACACGCGCCTCGCCCACACGTTCGTGTTCCCGAGCGACCGGGAGCTGTTCATCCTGAACTCGTTCTACCGCGAAGGCGCTCTCGTCCTCGAGAAGCTCCAGGGGCTGTGGATCGGGGACGCCGACTACGTCCGCCTGCAGCTCGAGGCGATGGTCCGCGGTCTTGCGGCCCCGTCGCGTCGCAGGACCCGCGCGCTCCCTCGCGGATGAGGCGGCGCCTCACGCCTTCGCGAAGGCCTTGTCGTACTTCCCCGCGCGGATCTCCGCGGTGATGTCCTTCGGGTTCTTCCCGTCCACCGTGATGCCCATCGATAGGGAGGTGCCGACGACCTCGAGGACGCGCCCCTTCAGGTCCTTCGCGAGAGTCACGTCCGCCTTCATGTTCGCGATCCGGATCGCCTGGGCGATCGACAGGTTCCCGATCCGGGTCTTCCCTGCCTCACCGCTCCCCTTCTCCGCCCCGATCTCCTTCAGGATCAGCGCGGAGGTTGGGGGCGTGCCGATCTCGATCGTGTACGACTTCGTCTTCGTGTCGATGACGAGCTTCACGGGGACCTTCATCCCCTCGAAGGACTTCGTGCGATCGTTGATCGCCTTCACAATCTCCATGATGTTCATCCCCATGGGGCCGAGGGCGGGACCCAGGGGCGGCCCCGCGGTCGCCTTCCCGCCGTCCACGAGGACCTCGAGGACTTCCGCCATCTACTTCTCCTCCTCCTTCTGCAGCACCCGCACCTGGGTGCCCGGGACGGTGACAGGGATCCGGACCATCGCCTCGAAGAGCTCCACGGTGACCTCCTCCTTCGTCTCGTCGATCTTCATCACGCGCGCCTTCTCGCCCTTGAACGGCCCCGCCATCAGTTCCACGATGTCCCCCTCCATGATCCCGCTCACGACGGGCTTCGGGGTCAGGTACATCTCGATCTCGGAGAACGGGATCCCGGCGGACTCCCCCTCGCCCTTCAGGACGCCGCGGGCCCGGCGGATCCCCCGGACGACCTCTTCGAGGCGATCCGGGTTCATCGACTCCACGTAGATGTACCCGCCGCGGGAGCCCGCGGGGACGAGGATCGAGAAGACGCCGAGGTCCCGGGCCTTCGCCCGGGCGAGCAGGGCGTCCGCGACGGTCCGCTCGTGGCCGATGCTCGTCTTCACCGCGATCATCGCCTGCCGCGCGGTCGCGGAGATCGTCTTCGTGTCGTACACCGCGGGATCGCTCTTCGACGTCGCGGTGAGGAGGAGGGTGAGCTTGTCCCCGTACCGCGCGCCTTTCGGGCACGTGACCTGGAGGGTGATCTCCCGGGAACCCCCGCCGATCAGCGTGATCTCCTTCTCGATGATCTTCGTGAACGTGACGTCCCAGGGCTTCTGCTCGGCCCCCCAGATCTTGATTCCCCACTCCGGCGGATCGGGCGCCTCCGACGCGTAGTTCACGTCGACCTTGATCCGGATCGTGTCGTCGTCCGTCCCCGTGTTCGTCACGAGAATCTCGTACTCCCGCGACTGACCCGCGGTCATCGCGGCCTTCTCGTCCGCGGGCTTCGTGAACTCGAGCTTCACCCCTCGGGTCGGCGCCGCGGGTCTCTCCTGGACGGCCTCCGCGGCCCTCGGCACGGGAGCCTTCGCCTGGTCGTCGAACAGTCCCATGTCCCCGCACCTTCTACCGGAACAGGTTCTCGATGTAGCGGTAGCCGTACTTCATGAACCAGTAGATGAAGAACCCCAGGAACCCGATGAACAGGAGGCCGAGCCCCGTGATCATCACGACCTTGCTGTACTCCTCCGGGGTGGGCTTCCGCGCCATCTTCAGGACGCGGCCGTACCGGCCCTTCCCGAGGCGCTTCGCGCGCTCCTCGATGCGCCGTTGCACGTTCCAGCCCTTTTCGAGGATCTCCGGCATGTCACCGCACCACGTCGACGCCCGCGGCGTGTCCCCGCAGTCCCTCTCCGGGCCCGTAGATCTGCTTCGACTTCACGCCCGTGAGGATCAGCATCACCCGGAGGCGGTGCTGGAGCCCGGGGTCCACCGCCGCCCCCCAGATGATCCGCGCGCTCGGGGAGATCCGGGCCTGGACGACCTCCGCGACCTTCTCCGCCTCGCTCACGGTCATGTCCGTGCCGCCCGTGACGTTGATCAGGGCCCCCGTCGCGCCCGCGATGTCCACGTCGATCAGCGGGCTGTTGATCGCTTCCTCGATCGCCTCGTCCGCCCGGCGGTCGCTGTCGCTCTCGCCGAGGCCGATCATCGCGACCCCGCCTCCCTTCATGATCGTCTTGATGTCGTTGAAGTCGAGGTTCACGAGGCCGGGCTTCGTGATCACCTCCGTGATCCCCTTGATCGCCCGCATCAGGACGTCGTCCGCGACCTTGAACGCGGCGTTCAGCGCGAGCCGCGGGACGAGCTCGATGAGCTTGTCGTTCGGGATCACGATCACGGTGTCCGCGAAGTTCCGGAGCTTCTCGAGCCCGAACTCCGCGTTCTCCGCACGGATCGCGCCCTCCGCCCGGAACGGGAACGTGCAGATCGCGATCGTGAGGGCGCCCATCTCCTTCGCGAGCTGCGCGACGTACGGCGCGCCTCCCGTCCCCGTGCCGCCCCCGAGGCCGCACGTGAGGAAGACCATGTCCGCCCCCTGGAGGGCCGCGCGGATCTCCTCCTCCGCCTCCCGCGCCGCCTCCTCGCCGACCTGCGGGAGGGCCCCCGCCCCGAGGCCCCGCGTCACGCGGCGCCCGAGGAGGATCTTGTGGGGCGCGCGGATCGTGAGGAGGTGCTGGGCGTCCGTGTTCGCCGCGTACAGCTCCGCGCCGATGATCCCCGCCTCGACGAGGCGGTCGATCGTGTTCGTCCCGCCCCCGCCGATCCCGATGATCTTCACGTTCGTCCGCAGGCTCGCGAGGATCCGCTCGAGCTCCGCGTCGTCCGCGGCGAACCCGCCGGTCCCCTGCGTGGGACCCTCCGGGACGCGGGGCTCGTCGCCCGCGCGGGTGATGACCTCCCTGACGATGGAATCCATGGCTGGCCCTCCGGGTAACCCGGTAAACCGCCAACAAACGGCGGTCGGATGCAAGTAGGATTTCCCTATTAAGGCTTTTGTGGGACGCGGGCCGAACCTCTCCCTCCGGGAGGAATCGCGGTCCGCGCGGGGATATAGGCGCACGGCGATGCGCGGGGCACGGGAGCGAAGGACGCGGTCGCGGTCCGGAGGGCGCTGTCGCGGCGGATCGCGCCCGCACGGGTGTGGACGGGGGACCGGATCCCGCCCCGGTACCGGATGGACGCGCTGCGGCCCTCGAGGGCCTCCCCCTCCTCCGAACGCGGGGAGCTCCCCGCCGCGGTCGTGCTGCCGAAGTCGACGGCGGAGGTCTCCGCCGCGGTGCGGGTCGCGGGCCGGCTCCGTCGGCCCGTCGTCGCGTGGGGCGGGGGCACGGGCCTGATGGGAGGCGCGAGGCCGACCTCGGACTCCATCGTCCTCGACCTGCGGGGGATGCGGCGCGTGCGGACCGTGGACCGCGCGTCCTGCACGGCGACCGCGGAGGCGGGGATTGTCCTCGAGGACCTCGACCGCGCGATGCGCCGCCACGGGATGCTCCTCGGCCACGACCCGTGGTCCCGTCCCCGGGCGACCCTCGGGGGCGCGATCGCGACGAACGGCCTGGGGTATTCGGGGTACCTGCGGGGCTCCATGGGGGACCAGGTCCTCGGGCTCGAGGCCGTCCTCGCGGACGGCACGGTCCTCCGGGCCCGCGCGGTCCCCCGCTCCACGACGGGGCTCGACCTGAAGCGCCTGTTTGTCGGGACGGAGGGGACCCTGGGGATCGTGACCGCCGCGACGGTCCGCGGGTTTCCGGTCCCGGAGCGGGAGGAACTCCATGCCTTCCACCTGCCCACGTTCGCGCGGGGGCTCGCGGCCCTGTGCCGGATGTACGACGAGGGACTCGCGCCGCTCGTGATGGACTTCCAGGAGGAGTTCGAGGTCCCCGGCGGCCCGTGGCCGATCGAGCGGGGGCCCCCGACGGTGTACCTCGGGTTCAGCGGCCCTCGCGAGGTCGTCGCCGCGTCCTGGCGGGTCGCCCGCCGCACGTTGCGGGGAGCGGGGGCACGGGCGCGCCCGGATCGGGAGGCGCGGGAGTTCTGGCGGACCCGCCACGACATCATCTACCGAATGGACGAGGTCGCCCCCGGGGTCACCGGCGCGGACCTGTTCCTGAAGGATGTCGTGTTCGACTACGTCCACGTCGCCCTTCCGCGGTCCCGGGTCCTGGAGTTCCGCCGCGGCGCCCTGCGGATCCTCCGCGGGTACGGCGTCTTCCCCTCCGGGTTCGGCGTGTGGACCCAGCCCGAGCTCGTGGCGCTGGAGATGATGCGGCCGATTCGCGGGGACCGGGCGCGCGCGAAGGCGGAGGTCGGGGCCGCGATCGACGAGGTCCTCCGGCGGGCCCAGGACCTCGGCGGCTCCATGGAGTACGTCCACGGGGTCGGGGTGAAGCTCGTGCACCTCATGGGGCGGGAGCTGGGGGCGGGGCTCGACGTGTTCCGGCGGGTGAAGAGGGGACTGGACCCTGGTGGACGGCTGAACCCGGGGAAGCTTGGACTGTGACCGCCGTCCGCCGTGGGGCGGCGGGGCGCGTGCTGTTACCTCTAAGTAGAGGTAACCGCGGCCCGGGCGACGAGCCGCTCGATCCGCGCTCGCCGGCGGGCGAAGTCCTGCTCCGCCCTCCCGTGGTACGAGGCCATCCGCCGAAGGACGTCCTGGCGGGCCCTCTCGTCGTCGACGCGGCCGATGTAGTCCTCCCTCCGCACGGACCGACCCCCGTCCCGCTCGTAGTGCCAGAAGTAGAAGTACCGATGCCCACGGATCTCCCGCACCCGCGCTCCGCACCCGATCTCCATGTTGTTACCTCTAAGTAGAGGTAACACGCGGAGGGTCTTAAGCCTTCGCCGGGGGTCCCCGAACGTGCTCCATGGAGCGTGGCGTGCTCAATCGGAGCCGTGGCCCCGGGACGGGAGAGGGCCTCGGCGGCCCTCACTTGATCGAGTCGACCCCGTACTTCGCCCGGGTCTCCGCGGGGTCGTGACGACCGAGGATCTGCTTCGACTTCACCCCGGTCGCGACGAGCATCACCCGCAGCGTGTGCTCGACGGTCGGGTCCACCGTGGCGCCCCAGATGATCCGGGCCGTCGGGGAGACCTTCTGCTGGACGACCTCCGCGCACCGCTCCGCCTCCGCGATCGTCATGTCCGTGCCGCCCGTGACGTTCACGAGCACTCCATGGGCCGTGGAGATGTCCACCTCGAGGAGCGGGGAGTTGATCGCCTCCGAGATCGCCTCGAGCGCGCGGCCGTCCCCGACCGCCTGGCTCTCGCCCATCCCGATCATCGCGACCCCGCCGCCCTTCATGATCGTCTTCACGTCGTTGAAGTCCAGGTTCACGAGCCCGGGCTTCGTGATGATCTCCGT
>JAIBJG010000116.1 GCA_020029475.1 Methanobacteriota archaeon
TCAACGGTCACCTGCGAGAGCCCCACGGGGAGGTCGAACCGGATGTACCCGAACCGGTCCGTGGTCCCGACGCTCGTCCCGTTCACGGAGACGTTCGCGTCCGCCGGAGCTCCCGATCGGTCCAGGACGCTCAGGCCCAGCCCGTCCGGTCGGCCATGGCGGGAGTAGTCTCCCTGGAGCGAGTACACGGTGAAGTTGACGGGCCTCGGGAAGAAGTCAACACCGGTGCCAAACGTGGCCGTGCCGATGCGGATCGTCACCCCCACGTAGTCCCGCGTGCCAACATCGAACCGGGCGAAGCCGTCCGCATCCGACCGCGCCGTCCCGAGGGGCGTGCGGTTCTCGTCCTCGAACTCCACGGGGCGGTCCGAGAACGGGGCTCCGTACGGATCGGAGACCCACACGACCGCGACGTGGCTTCCGTTCGGCGCGAAGGACGCGTGAGGCCAGGCGACGGCGGGCGGGAGTGAACCGAACGAGGACGTCAGGGCCGTGAACCCGTACGCCCCGCCGACGACCAGGAGCGCCGACAGGAGGGCCATCACGATCAGCCGCACACTCTTCAAATTCGTGGTGAATTCCTGGAGGGCGACCTGGGGCATTCCACGGAAGAACGCGGGCAGCTTCACGCCCCGCCCCCCTTCGTGAGCGCGAGGAACAGGTACTCCAGGGACCTCTGCTCCTTCGTCATACCGCGGAGCTCGGCGCCCGCGAGGACTAGGGCCCGGCTCACGTCCGAACTCGCGTCCGTCCCGGGCTGGGTCGTCACGTCGACCCCCGTGGGCGTCGCCTGGACCCCGGTGACTCCCGGGATGTTGGCGAGGGCCTCGAGGACGACATCCGTGATCCCCGTGGCGGTGACGTGGAGGACGACCGGAGCGCCCGCGTACATGCGCGAACTCAGGTTCGCGATCGTGTCCACGGCCACGATCTTGCCGTGGTCGATGATCCCCACGCGCTCACAGAGCTGCTCGACCTCCGACAGGAGGTGGGACGAGAGGAAGATCGTCTTCCCATCGTTCGCGAGCTTCCGGATGAGGTCCCGGTACGATCGCATCCCGAGAGGGTCGAGGCCGCTCGCGGGCTCGTCCATGATCATCACGGGCGGGTCGTGGAAGAGGCACTGTGCGAGGGAGAGGCGCTTCCGCATCCCGTGGGAGTACGCCTTCACCTTCTTCCCCTCCGCGTCCCCGAGCCCCATCCGTTCGAGGAGTTCGCGGGCCCTCTTCTTCGCCTCCGCCCGCCGGATCCCGTAGAACGAGGCGTAGTACACGAGGTGCTGGAGGCCCGTGAGGGTCGGGTAGTAGAGGACCTCGTCCGGCATCAGCCCGATCCGCTCCTTCACCTCCATCGGCTCCCGGCGGGTGTCGTGGCCGCCGATGCGGACCGTGCCCGCCGTGGGGTCGAGGACCGTGGCAAGGATGCGGATCGTCGTCGTCTTCCCCGCACCGTTCGGACCGAGGAACCCGAACACGCTCCTCTCCGGGACCGTGAACGAGACGTTGTCGAGGGCACGGACTCCGCGGCTCCCGCCGTACACCTTCGTGAGACCCTCCACCTCGATCATTGCGGCGGGGGAGGACGCACCCCGCGAAAAGGATTGTGGCGGGTGCGCCCCATGTTCGTGCACCGGTTGCGCGTCGGACGCGGGGAGAATCGCCATCGGGCTCCTGATACCTTTATATCGCCACCCAGATTTGCGAAACGAATGCCCGAGAGCGACTACGAGGTCGAGTTCTTTCGCACTCAGGGATTCCGGCGCGTCGAGTGCGCGTCGTGCGGGAAGTTCTTCTGGACCCTCGGGGACCACACCACCTGTGGCGAGACCCCGTGCCAGGAGTACGACTTCATCGGGAACCCGCCCTTCAAGAAGCGGCTCACCGTCCGCGCGATGCGGGAGGACTTCCTCTCCTTCATGGAGGCGAACGGCCACACCCGGGTCCGGCGGTACCCGATCGTCGCACGGTGGCGGGAGGACGTCTTCTTCACCCAGGCGAGCATCTATCCGTTCCAACCCTGGGTGATCAGCGGGGAGGCGAGCCCGCCCGCGAACCCCCTCGTGATCTCCCAGCCCTGCGTCCGGTTCACGGACATCGACAACGTGGGGAAGACGGGCCAGCACTTCACGCTGTTCGAGATGATGGCGCACCACGCGTTCAACTTCCCGAAGAAGCCCGTGTACTGGAAGGACCGGACCGTCGAGCTGTGCCACCGGTTCCTCACGGAGCGGCTCGGGTGCGACACGAAGATCCCGCGGTACAAGGAGAGCTGGTGGGAGGGGGGTGGGAACAGCGGGCCCTGCCTCGAGGTCGTCTTCGGCGGGGCCGAGGCGGCGACCCTCGTCTTCATGGAGAACCGGGACACGAACGGGCACCGGGTGCCGATGGAGACGACGGTCGTGGACACGGGCTACGGGCTGGAGAGGCTCGTGTGGCTCTCCCAGGGCACGACGTCCGCGTACGAGGCCGTGTTCGGGGACGCCCTCTCGTACCTGAAACGCGCCACGGGGGCGAAGAGGGTGGACGACCGCGTCCTGACGGAATACTCGAAGGTCGCGGGGATGACGAAGGTGGAGACGATGGCGGACGTCCGCGCGATCCAGAAGGGGACCGCGGACCGGCTCGGGATCCCCGTCGAGGAACTCGTCGCGCAGATCGCGCCCCTCGAGGCGCTGTACGTGATCTGCGACCACTCCCGCGCCCTGATGTTCCTCCTCGGGGACGGCGTCGTCCCGTCGAACTCCCGCGAGGGGTACTTCGCCCGCCTCCTGATCCGCCGCGGGCTCCGGACCCTCCGGAACCTGAACATCACGTACTCGATGTCCGACACGATCAGCTTCCTGATCGACCAGAACCGGGAGGACTACCCGGAGCTGTTCTTTAACAAGGGGGACATCCTGAAGCTCCTGAAGGTGGAGGAGCAGCGGTACCGGGACACCCTGGAGAAGGGCCGCGCGACGGTCCAGCGGCTCGAGGAGCGGGTGAAGGCCGCGGGCGGGCGGTCCATCGCGCTCGGCGCCTTGATCGAGCTGTACGACAGCCACGGCCTCACGCCGGACATCGTGAAGGAATTCGCGAGCCTGGAGGTGGAGGTGCCGGACGACTTCTTCTCGCAGGTCGCGCGCCGCCACGAGCGGCCCGTCCCCGCAGAGACCGCGAAGCGAATCGACGTGCCCCCGGGCCTCCCGCCGACGCGGCTGCGGGTGTACGAGGACCGGAGGAAGCAGAAGTTCCGGGCGAAGGTCGTCGCGGTCCATGGCGGGGCCGTCCTCCTGGACCAGACGTTCTTCTACCCGGAGGGCGGGGGGCAGGAGGCGGACCGCGGCACGATCGGGGGGCGGGACGTCGTCGACGTGCAGCGGGTCGGGAACGTCGTCCTCCATTTCGTGAAGGGGGAGCCGAAATTCGAACTCCGGAAACCGGTAACGTGCGAGATCGACTGGGCCCGCCGGACGGCGTTGATGCGGAACCACAGCGCCACCCACATCACCCTCGGGGCGGCCCGCAAGGTCCTCGGGAACCACGTCTGGCAGACCGGGGCCCACAAAGCGGCGGACCTCGCTCGCCTCGACATCACCCACTACGACGCGCTCACGGACGACGAGGTGGAGCGGATCGAGCGGCTCGCGAACGAGATCGTCCTCTCCGACGCGCCTGTGCGGATCCGGACCCTCCCCCGGGACCTCGCGGAGTCGAAGTATGGATTCCGGCTGTACCAGGGCGGGGTCGTCCCCGGAGGCGAGCTGCGGGTCGTCGAGATCCCGAAGTGGGACATCGAGGCGTGCGGGGGCACGCACGTCGCACGGACGAGCGAGGTCGGCGTGATCAAGATCCTCCGCACGAAGCGGATCCAGGACGGCGTCGTCCGCCTGGAGTACGTCGCGGGGACGCCCGCCCTGGAGGCGATCTCGCGGCA
>JAIBJG010000009.1 GCA_020029475.1 Methanobacteriota archaeon
GCGTGGCGGCGGGCCCCCCGCATCAAGTTCGTGAAGGGCGCGGAGGACGTGAAGTCCACCGCCCAGATCATGGAGATCGCCCGGGACCTCGGGAGGCCCCGCTCGGACCTGTACGAGATCGCGGTGTGGCAGGACGGGGTCCACGTCGTCGACGGGACGCAGCTGTACTACTTCCAGGCCGTCCACCAGGAGAGCGATGTCGTCCCGGAGAACGTCGACGCGATCCGCGCGATGCTCGAACTCGAGAAGGACGGACGGAAGAGCATCGAGAAGACGGACCGTACCCTGGGCATCGGGGCCTAAACGTCCCGGGAACCATTATCCCCGCCCCGCGTGTTGCGCAGTCGGGATGCTCGTCCAAGCCTCCGGTCTCACGAAGACATACCCGAAGGCGCGGGCGCTTGATCACGTATCCCTCGAGATCCGCGAGGGCGAGGTGTTCGGCCTCTTCGGTCCGAACGGGGCGGGCAAGACGACGTGCCTCCGCGTCCTCTCCGGCATCACCCAGCCGGACGCGGGGGACGCCGTCGTGTGCGGCGTCCACCTCCGTGCGGCCCCGAACGACGTCCGCCGACACCTCGGGATCCTGTTCGACCTCCCCACTCCCTACGAGGGAATGCGGGTGAGTGAGTACCTGACCTTTTTCGCCCGGCTGTCGGGACATCCCCCCGCGGAGGTCCGGGAACGCGTGTTGTGGGCGATGGACCTCCTCGTGATCCGCCACCTCCAGGAGAACCGGATCGGCCGGCTTTCCATGGGGGAGCGACAGCGGACGGAGCTCGCCCGCGTCCTCCTGTCCCCCGCGCGGCTCCTTCTCCTGGACGAGCCGTTCTCGAACGTCGACGTCGACATGCGCATCGCCCTCCGAGGGGTCCTCCGGGCATGGGTCTCCCGCGGCGGCTCGATCCTGTTCACGAGCCACAACCTGATCGAGAGCGAGGCGATCGTCGACCGGTACGCGTTCATCCACCTCGGCCGGATCGTCGCCGTGGGCACCGCGAGGGAGCTGAAGGAGACCCTCCTCGCCCCCGCCTTCCAGATCGAGGTCACGGACGTCGACCGCGCGATGGCCGCCCTAGAGAAGGTGCCCCACCAGACCCTCTCCCGGGGAGGGCCCGGACTCATCCATATCGGGCTCCTCGCCCGTTCGGACGCCGCGAAGGTCGCGCGGGCCCTCGTGGAGGCGGACGTGGACCTTCTCGAGATGAAGAGCGTCGGTACGATGGAGGACGTGTACGCGAGGCTCACCCGCGCGGGATACGGGTTCCTCGCGCCTCCCGGGGGGACCTCCTGATGGAATGGCGGGAGCGTCTCACCCTGATCTGGACGATGGTGCGCAAGGACCTCGCGCACGCCGGAATCCCGATCCTCGCGTGTGCGGTCGTCGCGGCGACGATCGCGTTCCTCCTCGGGCCCGCCGCCCTCGCCAGCTCGCGCTTCCCCACGGCGTTCCGCTGGTTCGACTCCTCGTTGCGGCCCTTCTTCGCGATCTCCGCGGCCCTCACGGGGTTCACCTTCGCGATCACGTTCTACGAGGTCCACGGCGGGGAGATCCGCAGCGGGACGATCCGATCAATCATCCTCTACCCGGTCGACGCGAACGACATCGCGTTTGCGAAACTCGGCTCTGCCCTCGTGATCACGTTCATCCTCACGACGATCCTGTTCTTCGGCGCGCTCGCCCCCTTCTTCGCCCTCGGCATCTGGCCCGTCCTCGACTTCCTCGCGATCCATCTGATGGCCCTCGGGGCGGGGTTCGTCTCCCTCTCCACGGGCGTCTTCCTCGCGCATGTCCTCGCACACTACGCGAAGCGGATCGTGATCTCGCCCGCGGGCCTGGGGACGCTGTTCATCATCGGCTCCATGCTCCTGACGGAGTTGATCGCGAACGGCATCGCGTTCCAGATCACCCTACTCCTCGCCCGCTCGCGGGACCAGTTCCCCACGCCCGAGGAGACGCGCGCCGCGCTGGCGTTCGCACAGACCGTGAGCGTCCTGTCCCCGTACCACTGGGGCGCAAGAATCCTCTCGCAGGGGTTCGGAATCTTCCCTGCCGGGGGAGAACCCCTTATCGCGATCTCCGTTGCACTGACCCTTCTTGCAATCGTCGGCGGATTCATCCTGGGAAAGAAGCTCTACTTGGACATCTTCACGCGATGACCTACCGTTCGCGGGGGCGCTCGAGCCGCCGAATCCGTTTCGTCGCTCGCTGCACGACACCCATGAGGGCGTGGAACTCCCACTTCGACGGGACCGCCCGGCCGACGAGCCGGCGGAACATCACCTTCGTCCGGGTCCGCTTGTGGGGCGGGTAGTCCGTCGCATCCAAGAGGTCCGCGAACGCCCGGTGTAGGACTTCGTTCTCCGCCCGGGAGGCCTTCCGGAGCCGCCCTGCGGGCCGCCGCGCGCTGAACAGCTCGTACAGGATCACGACGGCGGCGTGGGACAGGTTCAGGATCCCGTACTGCGGGCTCGCGGGGATCGACACGAGGAGATCGCACCGCGCGAGCTCCCCGTCGAGGAGACCGAAATCCTCGCGCCCGAACACGACCGCGAGGGTGCCGTCCATCGCCGCGACCTTCCCCGCGAAGTCCTTCGGAGAGAGCGCGATCCGGAGAAACTTCTTCTCGCTCTTCGTCGAGATCCCGGTCGTCCCCGCCACGAGGTCCATCCCCTCGAGGGCGGCGTCCAGCGTCGGCACGGACTGTGCGCCGTCGAGGATGTCCGTCGCGTGCATCGCGCGCTTCCGCGCCTCGTCGCCGATCGGGCACGGGTCCACGAGGACGAGCCGGCGGGCGCCGAAGTTCTTCATCGCCCGGGCGACGGCGCCGACGTTCCCCTCGTTCTTCGGACCTACGAGGACGACGGCGACGTCCGGCATGCGAGCGCGGCTCAGCGCGGGGCTTCTATATAATACGTAGAATACACGACCGTGCCCCGCATCGCGATGAAGATCGCGTACCGGGGATCCGACTTCCACGGGCAGGCCCGCCAGCCGGGGCTGCGGACCGTGGAGGGGGAGGTCCTCCACGCCCTCGTCCGGGCCCGGGCGATTCGGGATCCGAGGTCGAGCCGGTTCCAGAGCGCGAGCCGCACGGACCGGGGGGTGAGCGCACTCGGGAACGTGGTCGCATTCGACACGAGGCTCGGACCGGAACCCGCGGTACGTGCGTTCAACGCGAAGACCCATGGGGTGTGGGCCTGGGCGGCCGGCGCGGTCCCCGAAGACTTCAGCGCGAGAAAGGCGAGGGAGCGGTGGTACCGCTACCTCCTCCCCTCAACGCACGACCTCGACAAGATCGGGGGCGTCCTGCGTCGATTCGAGGGGGAGCACGATTTCCGGAACTTCACCCGGGACCGCTCCCGCACCGTGGCAAGGATCGACCTCGCGCGAGCGACCCCGGGGGTGGGAGGCATCTCGCTCGACTTTAAGGCCCCCAGTTTCCGGTGGAACCTGGTCCGGCGCCTCGTCTCCGCATCGCTTCGCTTCGAGGCGGGGAAGGCGTCTATGGAAGAGATTGAATCCGCTCTCGATGGCTCCCGCTCTCTCGACCTTGGCCTCGCGCCTCCCGAGCCGCTCATCCTGATGGAGGTCGTGTACGAGTTCACGATTCCGGGGGTCCGCGACCCCACGACGCAAGATCGGGTCCGCCGTCTTCTGCGCGAGCGGGAGCGGGACGGGGAGATTTTCGAGGAAATCGCCCGGAAATTCGAAGTTTTCTGAAGGGATTTCTCCTCTGGGCAACCTATAAATAGCGTGCGAAACATTGCGGCGCGCTTTTCCCAGCAAGTCGCGAAAAGGGAGGAGAAAAGGATGTCGAACGCCTTAATGCGCAGACTCGCAAGTCTGCTCGTTCTGTCGGCGCTCGTCTTCTCGGGCTTCGTCGTCGCAACGAGCGCAGCCCGCGCAGATGCCCCGGCCGTGCCGGACCCGAGCGCCGCGGACAGCAGCACTTCAGTGACTCATTCGAGGGACTCTCTCACACCCACGACCGCAGCCGGAGATTCAAGACTCCGGCTCGCGCTCGACAAGATGGACCCGTCCCTCCAGCCAGTTGCACAGAGCCGACAGAAGGGCTACTCCGACGTGATGATCTACACGACGAACATGCCCCAGCTAGGACAGGCTCTCCAGGCCGCCGGTGCGCGCATCGCCTATACCGTGGACGATCAGACCCGCGTTCAGCGGTTCGTCGCCCGCCCGTGGGGCGCCGCCGGCCAGATGGTGAGCATCTACGTCCAGGTCCCGAACCCCGCCCTCTTGGGCATCGCGGGACTCGACGGCGTCGCGTACCTCCAGCAGCGGGACGTGTACGCCCCGGCGATCATCCGGGACGAGGTCACCTCGGAGGAGCACGCGCAGTTCGAGTCCGTCCGGTCGCAGATCAGGGATGGGAATTTCAAGCTCCCGCCCGAGATCACGAGCGACAAGAGCAAGGGCTCCGTCTCTCCGACGAGCTGGGCGATCGCCCGCGAGCACAAGGCGCTCGACGTTTGGCGGGACCTTGGCTACGACGGCAGCGGCGTGAACGTCGCCGTCATCGACACGGGCGAGGACTTCGGCCACCCGAGCCTCCAGGGGCAGTGGGCGATCGACACGAACCCGGGCTCGGAGTACTTCGGCTGGCCTGTGATGTTCCACCCCGCCTCCATGGAGGGGCTGTTCGGTCAGGGGTTCTGGACGGTCGGAAGCGACATCGACCGGCTGCCCCTTCCGTACTGGCTCAGCGTGAACGACGGAGACGTCTGGTACTCGAACACGGACTACCGCGCGAACGACTCGAACCTCGATGGGTTCCTCGTCTACAATAACGCTCTCACGCCGGACCCCGTCACGGGGCTGCGCCAGTACACACCGCAGCGAAACCCGCAGCAGTACGGGAATTGGGGAGCCAACTTCAACACGCGGATCAACCGGAACTACTGGATCGGCGCCCCGGGAGACCCGGACCAGATCATCAGCGCCTCGGGCCTGTATCGTCTCGGCGTGAACCGAGACGACAGCCTGACGGGTCTGTGGGGCGAGAAGGTCGGGATCCTCCTCGTGGACAGCGTCGTGCCCGAGATGTACGACACGGTGTACGTCGATCTGAACTTCAATTTCGACTTCACGGACGACACGCCCGTCACGCGGGCGAACCCCCTCGCCGTCGCGGACCTCACGGGGGACGGCGTCTCGGATGTCTCCGGCGGGCTCCTGTACTTCATCGCAAGCTCGTCGAGGGTCACTGGAGAGGTCGTGATCGCGTCGATTACCGGAACGCAGACCGGCGCGGCCCTCGCGAACCGGGGCGTGGCGGTGGACGTCACGGGCCTCCGGATGTTCGAGCCGATCGCTTTGACGCTGGAGAGCGGCCCGACCTCCCTGTACCTGCCGGGCATGACGGAGGACATCATCGAGGAGTTCTCCATGGGGGCGGGCGACGAGACGAACACGGTTTGGAGTCTCGGCAGCGCCCAGACCGTCTTCGGCCCGGTGACGGTCGACCTCGGGGACCTCCTGGGTCTCTCGGGCTTCGACGGGCGGGCCGTGGACAGCGCGAGGCTGCTCCGGGGTCCGAACACGGACTTCTCGATCGGGCTGATCTACGATATCTCGAACAGCACGACGACGCTCGCCGCGGGCACGGACTACAGCATCAATCTCGCGACCGGTGAGATCACGTGGCTCCACAACTTCCCCGCCGGGGACTTCGTGGACATCATCTACCAGCTCGATTCGTACACCCTGAACGCCGGGGCGGGCACGGTGACCTTCAACGCCCCGTTGCCGACGGGCTGGAGGCTCCTCGCGACGTACGACGACGGAGTTCCGATCCCGTACAGCGACATCTACGCGGCGAACCACGGGCTCGACCTGTTCGTCCCCGCGAACGGGGACCTCGTCGCGTTCCACGGCGACTTCGACTTCGGCCAGAGCCACGGGTCGTTCGTCTCGTCGACGATCGCGGCGCGGCCGTTCGGGAACCTCGCGAGCCCGTTCTTCGAGGTGTTCGGGACGGCCCCGGGCGCCAAGATCATGGGGATCGCGGCGTGCTGCAACGTCGCGGGACCGATCGGTCTGTTCGGCTCGATCGAGGACCAGAGGGACTTCGCTGCGGTCGGGTATGATGGGATCACGAACGGCTTCGACGACGCCTCGATCATCAGCAACTCCTTCGGGAGCACCCAGACCGTGAACACAGGATTCAGCTTCGAGGACCGCTGGCTGTACGACTTCGCGCAGCGGAATCCCACGGTGACGACCCTGATCGCGTTCGGCAACAACGGCGCCGGCTATGCGACGGGCGCCCCCGGTGGGACGTCCCCCGGTGTCATCACGATCGGCGCGGGGACCTCGGGAGACTACCGGGTCCTGTTCGGCTTTGACGGCGGCGAGGGGAACTACGAGTTCCCGCTCTGCCCGGGACCGCCTCCGATCGACCCGGCGACGTGTGTCGGAATCGGAGCGGCCTCCGGCGATGGGCCGGGGCCGTACGGCGACCACGCGTACTTCTCGAGCCGCGGGCCGACCCTCCTCGGGCAACCGAAGCCGGACGTCGTGAGCATCGGGTCCTTCGCCGTCGAAGCCGCGCCCCTGAACCTGTACTGCACGAACCCCGGTACGGGGTTAGATGACCCCGCCTGGTGCGACGGTAACTTCGCCTTCGACATTTTCAGCGGCACTTCCCAGGCCACCCCGGTGACATCGGGGATCGCCGCCCTCGGCATCGCGGCGTACCGCGACACCCACGGCGGTGCGTTCCCCACGAACACGCAAGTGCGGGCGGCCCTCAAGGCGGGCGCGGACGACATGCACCGCGACATCCTCCAGCAGGGTGCGGGATGGACGAACGCGCTCCGTTCGACGAGGATCATGGCCGAGCTCGACGGGATTACCTCGAGCCCTTCGTCATGGATTCCCGGCAGCTACCAGGGGATCAAGCGGCCCGCGTTCGTGAACCTCCTCGCGGCCGGCGCGAACGACGCCACCACGATCACGGTGACGAACCACCACCCGACCCTGGCGAAGAACGTGCAGGTCTCGGACGCGGTGATGCAGCGGATGCCGAACGGCGCGTTCAGCTGGGCCGTCAGCGTTGGCACCGGGACGGGCCGGAACTACATCCTGAAGGCGGACGGAATCTACGCCGGCGACGGAGCGACCCTCCTGATGGCGGAGCCGTGGACGGCGCAGTGGAACACCGCGGACTTCACGAAGATCACGTGGACGTACGACTCCGCGGCGTACACGGCGCCCACGAGCCTGCGACTCGACGTGTTCGACTGGTACGACAACCAGCACCCCACGTTCGAGCTCGTCGCGGAATCCACGCTCACGACGTACACGAACCAAACGATCATGATCGGCGTGAACGGGGAGACGAAGGCGAAGGTGTTCAATCCCGGAACGACGGGCTTCGCATGCAGCCAGGCCGGAGTCGACCTTCGATCGGCGACCGGGTTCGCCGTCCTCGGAGGCGCGTCGGTGACGAACACCGGTCCGACGATTGTCACCGGCGATCTCGGCGTGAGTCCGGGCACCTCGATCACGGGATTCCCGCCGGGAACCGTGATCGGGACGATCCACAACAACAATCCGATTGCCGCCCAGGCGATTGCCGACCTGACGACCGCGTACAACGACGCCGCTGGACGGACTCTGTGTCCGATCACCGTGGCCGGAAACATCGGAGGGCAAACGCTCGCCCCCGGCCTCTACAAGTCGACGTCGAGTCTTGCGGTGTCCTCGGGGGATCTCACCCTGGACGCCCAGGGCGACCCGAACGCGGTGTGGATCTTCCAAGTCGCGTCCACCCTTGACACGACACCCGGCCGCCAGGTGATTCTGGCGGGCGGCGCGCAGGCCTCCAACGTCTACTGGCAGGTCGGCACTTCGGCGACGATCGGAACGACCTCCGCCTTCGTAGGGACAATTATGGCGGATCAGTCCGTCACGCTGAACACCGGCGCGACGCTGGAAGGCAGGGCGTTGGCTCGGATTGCCGCAGCGTCGCTGGACTCGAACATCATCAACCAGCCTGGCCCCGGGACGGGGGGGACTGGGACCCCGCACAACTTCTACCGGGACTCCGTCGGCTTGATGACGGACATCTCGCCGGGGCCCTGCCCCCTCATTCCGGACCCGACCCTGTACTGGATCAACGTGGCGACGGGCGAAATCATCCTGTGCGCCCCGCTGCTCGATGGAGAGCGACTCTACGGTGACTACACCGTCTACGTCCTCATCAGGGCCGGGGACAGCGTCTTCCTGTCCCACACGGGCATCGTCCCGGGGAGCGAGACCGTCTTCCTGAACGGCAATGTCTGGGCGCCGTCGAACTACGTGATCAACTACGCCACGGGCGAGTTCACGTTCCTCACGGGCCTCGCCCTGGGCGACGTCGTGGAGATCTCGTACCTCTGGGACCACCCGCAGATCTACGACGGGTTCGACGAACGCAACCGGATGACGGTGGCGGTGTTCGGCGGCAACGCGAACAGCGTGCACGAGTCGTTCGGGAGGTTGCCGACGAAGATGCACGACGGCCTCGTCCTGAACATCCGATCCGGGGCCGCCGCGGCGATCCCCGCGACGTTGATCGTCGAGTTCTACCAGAAGGCGGACTGGACGTGGCTCACGGAATCCGCGGGTTCGTTGAACATCCCGGCGGCGGGCGGGACGTCCCCCGTGACGGTCACGGCGACCGTCCCGGCGGGGGCGCAGCCCGGACTGTACGAGGGCGCCGTCTACCTGACGGACGCCGGGACGACGACCACGATCCCGGTCGTGATCAACGTGCCCGTCACGGGATTCCCCGTGAACCTGGGCGGGAACGTGCCGTCGACGTCCCTGTACGACAACAACGGCGTAATCCAGGGCGCCCGCAGCGGCTGGCGCCAGATCGGGGACAGCCGGTACGTCTGGGCGGACCTCAGCCTCGCGTCCGTTCCGGGCCGCCGCATGATCTACAACGCGATCCTCCAGGGCAGGCTCTCGGACCCGGACATGCTCGTGTTCAGCTGCATCCCGGACCCTGACGGATACACCGCGGACGCGACGTACGGACCGTGCAGGATGTCCCAGCTCGCGGCGACGAAGGAGAATGTCGGCGTGACGGACACCCTGTTCCCGAACAAGGAGTTCATGCACTCGGACGTTGTCAGCGGGCTGATCGCCTTCCAGCTGAAGGCGTTCGGCTCCCGCGGCACGTATGCGAACGGGGCAGAGCCCCTCGTCGCGAACATCGGGATCATGCAGGCGACGATGAGCGGACCCGGCAACCCGCTGGGCCCGACCGAGGTTTCGACCGCGACGAACCGCCTGACGGGGAGCGTCCCGCTCGTCGTGTGGGCGAACGTCCCATTGTACAACGGCCTCGGGGCCGCGGTCACGGAACAGGTGAGCGTGGTCTGCGCGGCGAACTTGCCGGTGACGCCGTACCCATATCCAGGAGGCGACTTCGAGACGTACTTGTTCAACGCGCCGAACAAGGCGCGCTGTGATGTCACGGCGAACACGATCAGCGTGACATGGGTCGCGCAGTTCTTCAACGGGGCGGACATCGACTACGGCATCTTCCAGGACCTGAACTGCGACGGAGTCTACACGGTCGCGAACAGTTTTGCGGGGACCTCGATGGCTACGGGCGCGAACCCGGAGACCTTCTCCGCGGGCTTCCCGCCCCCGGGCTGCTACTGGGTCCACGCGGCAGGGTTCGACGCGACCGGGAGCACGACGACGACGATCACGATGAACGTGAACCGGATCGGCGTCTCTCCCTTCGCCTTGGTGAACCCGCCGACGACGGACGTCGCGCCGAACACCCCGATCCAGACGGGTATCGGCTGGACGTTCCCGCCCAACCAGGCCCAGGTCGTCGTGAGCGGGCTCCTCTTCGTGAGCCCGGGATACGCGCCCTTCGCCCTCGCCCAGGGACTCACCCTGTCCGTGCGGTACGACACGACGCCCGTGACGATTCAGGACTTTGCCCCTGCGCCAGGGTCGACGGTGAGGGACCCGCGAGCGTCCATCGTCGCGAACGTGTACGACACGGCCGTGCAGATGATCAACATCGACAGCGCCCGGTTGTGGGTGGACGGCGCGGAGGTCACGCAGGTGATGCGGAAGCTCCCGACGTTCGCGAGCGCGGTCTCGTGTTGCTACAACCTGTTGACCGTGGCGTATGATCCGCAGACGGACATGGTGGACGGACCCCACAGCGCGACCCTCGAGGTCAGTGACATCGCGGGGAACGTCGCGCGAGCGACCTGGTCGTGGACCGTCGACGCGAGTGGTTCGAAGCTCACCCTCACGAGCCCCGCGGGCGACGGAGTAGTGAGTCGTCCGGCCCTCGTCGTGAGCGGCATGGCGCCCGGCGCGGTGTCGGTGACCGTGAACGGCGTGGCCGTGACCGTGGACTCGGTCACGGGTGCGTTCTCGACCGTGGTCATCCTGACCCCAGGGCCGAACACGATCGACGTCATCGCCACGGATGCGGCGGGCAACACGGCCCGGGTGACGCGGACCATCATCTTCGACACGTCGGGCCCGACGTTGCTGAACGTCCGGTCCAGCGAGCCCTCGAAGACGAACAAGGACACCACGGTGATCAGCGGGACCGCGGGTGAGGCCGTGAGCCGCCTCACCGTCGCGGGCCTCGCGGTCCCGGTCCGGGCGGACGGCAGCTTCTCGATCCGGATGCCCCTCGTCGAGGGTGTGAACACCTTCGACGTCGTGGCGTCGGACCTGGCGGGGAACCGCAACACCGTATCCGTCGTCGTGACCCGGGACACCGTCGCCCCCGCGTTCACGGTGGCTCCGATCACGCCCTCGATCATCACGGACCTGAGCCGGACCACGGTGAACGTCACCGGGACCGTGAACCTCGTAACGAGCCCGGATGTGAGCCTCGTGACTGTGAACGGAATCGCGGTGGCCGTCGACCCCGTGACGGGTGCGTTCCGGCGGCAGTTCTCGCTGTCCCTCGGCTCGAACGTCTTCGTCGTCGAGGCGCAGGACGATGTCGGGAATCGCCGGACGGCGACGACGTCCGTGACGTACTCGCCCGTCGTCGAGACGATCCAGCGCAGCTACACCTCGTACATCCTCGGATCGGTCGCGCTGATACTGCTCGTGATCGGGTTCGTCGTCGGATGGCTCTTGCGGGGCGGCAGGCCCCCGCGGGACGTCGTGATGGTGGCACCCGCGGGAACGGTCGTGGAGACGCGGGCGCCGGAGCCGGAAGAGATCCCGGCTGAAGAGGAAATGACGACCGAGGAGGAAGAGCTATGAAGCCCGTGACCGCGGCCCTCGGGCTCGCGTTCCTCATGGTCGCCGTCCTCTTCGCGATCCCGGCGGGGCCCGCCCGAGCGGCGGACCCGAACGGGCCGAATGCATGCGGCCAGGCCGGGGTCCCCCTCGGAGCGGCCGCCGGTTTCGGCGTCCTGGCGGGCTCGACGGTGACGAGCACCGGCATGACCACGGTCACCGGCGATCTCGGCGTGAGTCCCGGCACCGCGGTGACGGGCTTCCCGCCCGGAATCGTGGTCGGGGCGATCCACGCGGGCGATCCCGCCGCTGCCGCGGCGATCGCCTCCCTGACGACTGCGTACAACGACGCGGCTGGGAGGACCCTGTGTCCGATAACGGTTGCCGGAAACATCGGAGGGCAGACCCTCGCCCCCGGCCTCTACAAGTCGACGTCGAGCCTTGCGGTGTCCTCCGGAGACCTGACCTTGGACGGTGGGGGCGACGGGAACGCGGTCTGGATCTTCCAGATCGCGTCCACCCTCACCACGACCTCCGGCCGTCAGGTGATCCTGGCGGGCGGCGCGAGGGCTTCCAACGTGTACTGGCAGGTCGGGAGTTCCGCGACGATCGGGACGACCTCGGTCTTCGTGGGGACGATGATGGCGGACCAGTCCATCACATTCACCACCGGCGCGACGCTGGAGGGTAGGGCGTTGGCACGGATCGCCGCCGTCACGCTGGACGGGAACGAGGTCACCAAGCCCGCGCCCGCCACCGACGGCGGCGTCGGCGGCGTGGACCTCTCGGGGGAGCGTGGAGGGAACTTCCGGATGGCGGTGCTCTCGGCACCGAGCTGGAACCCGGCCTCCACGAACCCCACGGACGCCCCGGTCCACAACCTCGTGTGGGACACCCTGGCCCGGCCCGACCCTGTGACGTCGGAGCCGAAGCCGTGGGCCGCCCTCGGCTGGACCCCGGACAGCGCGGCGAAGACGATCACCGTCTCGATCCGCTCGGGGCTGCGGTGGTCCGCGGGCGGCGCGATCACGAACGCGGACCTCGTGCGGACGTTCACGCAGTACGGGTTCACCGTGACCGCCTCGGGCTCCAACCTCGTGTTCAACTTCACGGCGGGGGAACCCGGAAGGTTCTACTCGGAGGTCCTGTACGACTGGATTGCATGGGACTCGGTGGGGACCCTGGGATACAGCGGGATGTTCGCGCCGACGCCGGGGAACACGAACCTGCTCGCAACGAACACGCACTACTGGGCGGGCCCCCCGAAACTGGACTCCGTGACCCTCGTCGTGGCGTCGTCCGTCGATGACGCGGCGTGCCGGCTCCTGAAGAACCGCGCATTGCCGACGCCTCCGGCGGGGACGGTGGACTTCATCGGGTTCGGCCTCCTGCCGAACGACCTCACGGACGAGCGCGCGTGCACGGCGTACGGAGGGTTCCTGGACGGCCTGGGCAACCCCCTGAACAAGTCCCTCGTGAACGCGAACGCGTCCCGCGCAGAGCCGAGCGTGTCCGCGGTCCACAACCCTGGCCCGCGGTTCATGTACTACTGGCTGAACGTCGCGGGCGGCGGGGCGATGGGGGACGTGAACTTCCGACGGGGGCTGTACCTCCTCGTGAACAAGCAGCTGGCGGTGCAGATCGAGCCGAGCTCGAAGGTGACACACTCCCTGATTAGCCGGGACGACCAGTTCTGGTTCATGCCCACATGGGAGGTGATCCGGGACGCGGGCTTCACAACGATCCGGGACCCGCTCGGCACCCCGCGCCAGGACACGAACCCGTTCCTCGGGGCCCAGGCCCTTGACATGGCCGGGTACCTCGACCGGGACGGGGACGGCTGGCGGCAGACGCCGACAGGCGCGGCGTTCTCGATCAACGTCGGCGTCGTCGGGTTCAGCGTGGACCCGCGGAAGACGACGATCGTGGGCGCGTACATCGACGTGCTCCGGCGGCAGGGCGTGAACGCGAACCTGATCACGTACAACTCGTGGACGGACCTGCGGGCCGCGGAAGCGAGCGGCGCGTTGCAGGTCGCCCTCGAAACGTACGATCCCGGGACCTCGAACCCGCGGTGGATGGAGACGTTCCAGCCGATCATCGACGCGAACGACCCGAGCACGGTCACGCACCTCGGCCTCGGGAAGAACTCGTACACGCTCGCGGAGCGCAGGCTGCACTACAATCACGTGCCGTACTACAACAGCCTGTGCGCCTGCGTGCCGCCCGTCGTGCACTACGAGACGCTCGAGGCGTTCGACCGGTACTCGTTCTCGGGATGGGTCGAGCGCTTCGGCGGGATCAACAACGTGTGGTCCTTCGGAGGCCTGCGGCTGCCGGCGGTGGGCACCCTGTTCGTCTCGATCACGCCGTTCACGAGGTCCGTGACCTCCGGCGGGTCCACGACGATTCAGATCGTTGTGTCGGACGCCTCCGGGGCCGCGGTCCCCGGCGCGTCGGTCGTGATGACCCAGACGGCGGGGTACGTGACCCCATCGAGCGGAGTGACGGACGCGAGCGGGCGGTTCCAGCCCACGTGGACGGCGCCGACGGTGACCCAGGACATGGACGCGACCGTGACCGCGATCGTGGGCAAGGCAGGCTACGTCGGAGCCGTCGTGTCGACGGGACTGACGACGCACGCGCCCTTCCGTCCCCTGGACATCCTTGTGGTCGTCCAGACGCCGACGCTGGGTGCGGGCAACACCACGACCGTTACGGTCACCGTGACGAGCCTGGGCGCGTTCGTCCCGGACGCGGACGTCTCCCTCTCGATCTCCCTGCCGGGGGGCCAGCTGAACCCCAGCACCGGCCGGACCGGGTCCAACGGGGTGTTCACCGCGACGTTCACGGCGAACCCGTCCGTCCGATCGATCTACCGGATTGACGTGACCGCGAGCAAGCCAGGGTACGCGCCCGGTGCCGGAGCGGGGTCCGTGATTGTGACGCCCGCCCCGAACGACCCGGACAAGTTCACCCGGGTGACGACGATCATCCCGGGATTCGAGACAATCGCGGTCCTCGGGGCGATCGGAGCGGCGGTCGTGATCCTGCGGGTGCGGAGCCGAACGCGAAGGGAAGGCTGAGCCTTCCCACCCTTTCCTTTTCCTTTCTTCTTCCTTTTCCAGAGTCTTCGTGAACCCTTAATATACCCCGCACCGGTTGGTGCGGGCCATGCTCGTCGCCCTCACGGGCACCCCCGGGACCGGGAAGAGTTCCGTGGCCGCCGAGCTCGAGCGGCGCGGATACGTTGTCGTCGCCCTGGACCGGTTCGCGGAGGAGCGGAAGCTCGTGACCGGGTATGATGCCGTCCGGGGAACGAAGGAGGTCGACGTGGACGCGCTGGACCGGGAGATCCGGGTCCCCGCGAAGCTCGGGTTCCTCGTCGGCCACTACGCGCACCTCCTGAGCGTGAACCTCGCGATCGTCCTGCGGTGCCACCCGAAGGTCCTCGCGGAACGGCTCCGGGCCCGCGGGTGGGCGGCGCCGAAGGTCCAGGAGAACGTGGAGGCGGAGGCGATCGACGCGATCACCCAGGAGGCCGTCGCACGGCTCCCCTTCGTCTACGAGATCGAGACGACGATGACGACCCCCGAGGCCGTGGCGGGCGTCGCCCTGGAGATCCTCCAGGGGAAGGTCGCGGGCCGGGAACCGGGCCGCCTGGACTGGAGCGACGAGGTGCTCTCATGGTACTAGACGCATACCGCCACTTGGCGGACGCGGTCCTGAACCCGATCGCTCGCCGGCTCGCGCACGTGTCCCCGAACACGCTGTCGTGGGCGGCCCTCGTCTCCGCGGCCTTCGCGGGGTTCTCGTTCCTGTTCGAGGGCGGGTGGCCCCTCGTCCTCGGGGCGCTCTTCGTGTTCCTGAACGCCCTCCTGGACGCGCTCGACGGGAAGGTCGCGAAGATGACCGGGAAGGCCTCCCGCCGCGGGGACTTCCTGGACCACGTCCTGGACCGGTACGCGGACGTCTTCATGCTCGGGGGGATCGCACTCGGCCCGTACTGCCCCGTGTGGCTTGGCCTCCTGGCGCTCGTCGGCGTCCTGCTGACGAGCTACATGGGGACGCAGGCCCAGGCGGTGGGAGCGGGCCGGGACTATGGCGGGGCCCTCGGGCGGGCGGACCGGCTCGTGATCCTCATCGTGGCCGCCCTCGTCCAGGCGGGGATCGACCCGAACGCGATCCGAGACCTGGGGCTCGAGCCCCTGCGATACTCCGTCCTCGGGTGGGCGATGGTCCTGTTCGCCGCCCTCGGGAACCTCACGGCGGTCCAGCGAGCGGTCGCGACGTGGCGGCAGCTGAGCTGAGCCATCGCGGCTTCTTCCGGTAGTACGAGAGCGGGTGGCGGATCGTGAGGCAGAGGGCGTCCGGCCCCGGGCAGATCCCGTACGACTTCATCGTCGCGCACTCCGGCGTGGAGTACTCCGTCGCGCTCGTCGTCCCCGTGATGTGCTCGATCTGGTAGCGGGTGACGTCCACCGCGAAATCGGGCACGTCCCCGAAGACCTTGAAGATCTCCTCGTTCGAGAGCCCGATGTGGTGGAGGAACGTCACGATCGCGAAGCGGCCCGTGTGGGGGACGTTCTCGTGGTTCTGGATCGACGCGAGGAGATTGTACATGCACGGCGGGAAGCGCGTGATGGAGACCTTCCCGAGCTCCTCCGCCTTGAACCGCTCCTTCCGGTTTGCGAGGAGGGCCTTCACGTGCTGGGCGTCCCGCCGGAACGCCTCGAGGACATCGTCGTTCACGGGGAGGGGCAGCTCGCTCTCAATCTTCCGCTGGATCGCGTTCCGGAGGACCCGGAGGACCCGCTCCCGGGGGAGGCGGACGTACCCGTCCTCGAGGGGCTGGTTGATCAGCTTCCAGTCCTTCTCCCGCATCGTGCTCGTGTGCCGGAGGAAGTCCGTGAAGTGGAGCCGGAACCCGCCCTCCCCGGGGCGGAGGTCGAGCCCGAGCTCCCCCGCCAACGAGACGATGAAGGAGGCGTCCTCGATCGAGAGGCGCATCTGGCCCCACACCGCCTCCGTCAGGGCGTACCGCCGGATCAGGTAGGGGTCCGCGATTGCGGACACGAGCATCCGGGCGACGGGGTACGCGAGGACCTCCGTGAGGACCTCGACGTCCGCGTGGAGGGGCGGCTCCTCGAGAGGCGCCTTGTCCCCCTTCTCCAGGGCGAGAAGGACGCGTTCGAACCCCCGGAATCGAGCCCGCCCATACGCGTCTTCGCGGAGGAGGTCGGAGAGGGTGATCCCGCGGTCCCTGAGGAACCCGGAAGCGTCCCTCAGGTACGGGAACCGGGCGAGACGACGAGGGTCCACGGACGACCATCGGCGTGGACGGGGATAAGGCTTGGCGGGAGGACCGCGAAACTGCGGGCGTTCCCTACGGCAGAGTCAAGGTCTTAGTAAGTCGGGGCCTTCGACGGACCGCGATGCCGGCCCCCTCTGGATACGTGGCGGTGAACTCCCTCGGCCTGGGTCACGCGGCTCGCGCCGTTGCCGTCGCGAAGGAGCTCACCCGCCGCCATCCGGACCTGTACCTCTTCTTCCTCGCGGGATCCCCCGCCCTCGACCTCGCGATCGCGAGCGGGTTCGACGCGATGCCTCTGCCCCCGACACCGGAGTGGTTCCACGAGCGGGGGGAAATCCGCCACATGGCCCGGTGGTACCGGGAGTATGCGAAGTACCTCCGGATCACCGGGCGGTTCCTTCGAAAAGAGGCGGACTGGGAGCGGTTCCGGTTCCTGATCTCGGACGGCGAAATGGCCTCCGTTCGGGAAGCCTCCCGCCACGGGATCCCGACGGTCGCGTTCGTCCATTCCATCGGACAGTCGTTCGCCCAAGACCCCGTGACCCGCCTCGTCGAGGGGTTCGGCCGCCGGTGGATGGGTTCCCTCCTCTCCCGCCCGAACGTCCGGATCCTCAGCCTAGAGGAAGGGATCGATCTCCCGAACGCCCGCTACGTGGGGCCGATCGTGAGACCGTTCTCCAAGGACCGATCCACGCTGCGGGAGGACCTCGTGTTCCTGAAGAAGACCGTCCTCGTCGCGCCGGGGGGGACCGCGGTCGGCGGCTTCCTGATCGACGAAGCGGTGCGCGCGTGGCGGGGCCTGGATCTCCCGGATGCGCAGATGATCGTCGTGAGCGGGCCGAAGCTCAAGCCGGAGCACGTCCCCGGCGTGTACTACAAGGGGTTCGTCCCGAACCTCCAGGACTACGTCCTCGCCGCGGACCTCGTGATCACGATGGCGGGGAAGGGGACGATGATGGAGGCCCTCGCGGCCGGGACTCCCGTGATCGCGATCCCCCCGAAGGGGCACGCGGAGGCGGAGCGGAACCTGCGGGCGTTCGGCCTCCGGTACCGCTACGAGGACGCCTTCCGGTTGCGGGAGCTGATCCCCGAGGTGCTCTCCGTGGTCCGTCCCACGCCAATCGACCTCGGGCCGCACAAGGCGGTGGACGAGATCGAGACGTTCCTCCGGGAACGTGGCGTCCTCGGATAGCCGCCGTTTGGCGGGTCTAACCCCATATCCTCCGACGCCCTCCCCCGTTCCATGAAGTATCGGTTCTATTACGCAGGAGTTCGGGTCCGGAACCTCCCCCGTTCCCTGAGGTTCTACACGAAGGCGCTAGGGATGACGCCGGACAACAAGGGGACGATGGGGCATGGCGGGAAGTACGTGCAGCTCGTGAGCCCGCGCACACAGATGCGGCTCGAACTGAACTGGTACCCCCCGGAATCAGAGTACGCGACCCGCTACACGAAGGGGGAGGAGCTCGACCACCTCGCGTTCGTCGTGGACGATGTGGCGAAGGCGTACGACGACCTCCTGAAGAAGGGGGCGAAGCCCGTCGTCTCCCCCGCGAAGGCGAAGCGGGACAAGGTCGAGGTGTACGTGAAGGACCCCGACGGGATCTGGATCGAGCTCCTGCAGGCCTAAGCGGCGGGGTCGGTCGGGAACGCCGCGGTCATCGGTACGTCGGGTGCTCCTGGCGGGCGCCCTCGTCCCGTTGGACCCACACCGCGAGGGTGAAGAGGAGGGAAGATAGGCGGTTCAGGTACTGGAGGAGCTCGGGGTTCGCGGGCTCCTTCTCCGAGAGAGCAAAGACATGGCGCTCCGCCCGCCGCGCGACGGCCCGCGCGAGGTGGAGCGTGGCGACCGCCATCGAGCCCCTGGGCATCACGAACTCCGTGACCTTCCCCGGGTCCATCGCGTCCACCGCGGCCTCCATCGCCATGACGTCGTGCGAGGTCACGCGGGGCATCTCCGCCTTCGCCCCCGCCGCGACGCTGAGCTCCGCCCCCACCGTGAACAGGGTGTTCTGGACCATTCGGAGGACCTCGAGGACCTTCGGGTCCGACTGCGCCGCCATCGCGACCCCGATCGCGGCGTTCAGCTCGTCGACGTCCCCCATCGCCTCGACCCGCGGGTGGGTCTTGCTCGCCCGCTTCCCGCCCATCAGGGTCGTCTCCCCCTTGTCCCCGGTCCGGGTGTACATCCGGGCCATCTCACACCGCCAGCCGCAGCACGGCGACCTTCGGCCACTCCCTCGGGAACGCCTCCGGGTGGAGGATGTGCGCGAGGATCTCGACCCCGTCCACGAGGCGGGGACCCGGGCGGCTGAAGTAGCTCGACGCGTCCACCGCGTACACCTCGTCCTTCCGCACCGCGGGGAGGTCCCGCCATCCCGGGAGGCGGGCGAGGACCTTCGAGTCGGCCACGGCCCGGTCCACGTTGAAGCCGCACGGCATCAGGACGACGACCTCCGGGGCCGCGGTCGCGACGTCCCGCCACTCGATCCGGACGGAGGGCTTCCCGGGGACCGCGAGGACGTCCGCCCCGCCCGCCGCCTCCACCATCTCCGGGACCCAGTGGCCCGCGTTGAAGAGAGGCTCGAACCACTCCAGGCAGCCGACCGTGGGGACCCGCTCGAGGTCCCACGTCTCCGACTGCACCGCGAGGAGCCGGGCCCGCAGGGACTCCACGAAGGACCGGGCCTCCGCCTCCCGTCCCGTCTCCCGGCCGACGGCCTCGATCGACGCGAGGACGCCGTCGAGGTCCGCGGGGTCGAGGGAGACGACCTTCGGGGCCTTCGAGAGCTTCGCCGCGGCGGCCTTCACGCCTTCGATCGACGGCGCGCACACCTCGCACAACCCCTGGGTGAAGATGACATCCGGGGCGGCCTCCTCGAGGAGGCGGTCGTCCACGTGATACAGGGACCCGCCGTCGCGGAGGTGCTCGACGACCTTCCCGTCGATCTCGCCCTGGGACATCATCTCCGGGGTGATGAGGTTCCTGGAGAGCACGACCTTCCCCCTCGCGGCGGGCGGGTAGTCGCACTCCGGGCTCACTCCGACGATCTCGTCGTCGAGCCCGAGGGCGAAGAGGATCTCTGTGGCGCTCGGGAGCAGGGAGGCGATCCGCATCTCGAACCGGTCCGCGCGAACGCGCGGGAGGCTCTTAACGGTTCACCCGGGGGGCGTGTCCGTCGCACCCCCGGCCGCTGCATACCTCTACTTAGAGGTACGACCACGATCCCGAAAGGCATCCCCGCGGGCCGGGGATTTTATCCCGGCGAAGGCCTTCCGCCTTCCATGGACGAGAAGATCCTCACGCTCCACCCGCAGGGGAAGAAGGGCGTCCGAATCGACCGGTCGAAATACGACACGATGAAGGCCGCCATCCTGAAGGTCCTCAAGGGGAAGGAACTCACCCATCACGAGCTCACACACGCGGTTGAGGACGCTCTGAGACGGAAGTTCGATGGCTCGATCCCCTGGTACATGGAGAGCACGAAGCTCGACATTGAGGCCCGCGGGGTGATTGAGCGGGTCCCGGGAAAGACGCACGACGTGTACCGCGTCAAGAAAGGGTAGGCGGGGAGGGCTCGCCCTCCCCCTTCGGACGAAGATTACTTCCCCTTGGGCGCGGGAGGCTTCGGGGCCTTCCCGCCGTTCAGGTGGTTGAACTTCCCGGACTCCCGCGTGATCACGCCGTGCTCGATCGCGGTCCCGCCGCCGTTCAGGGACTCGATTGCCCGCGTGTTCAGCGCGATCGCGTCGTCCACGCGGAGGCCGTCGTTGTACCCCTTCGTGAGGACATCGAGGGCCTCGTCCGCGCCCGCCCCGATCGCGAACCCGTTCCCGCGGAACGTCGTCCCGCTCGGGTCGATCTGCAGGAGCTGGATGCCGAGGGGGTCGATCCCCGCGAGGATCAGGGACGCGCCCAGGGGCCGCACCGTGTACAGCGTGAAGTTGTGGAGGTACTGGCCGAGGTGCCGCGCGAGGGAGCCGACGTCGATCGGCACGTCGTACACGAGCCGGTGCCGCTGGGCCTGCACGCGGATCTCGTCCACGAGGGACGTCACGTCCCCGATGTAGCCGCTCCCGGTCGCGCCGACGTGCTCGTCCACGACGAACACCTTCTCCGCGGGCTCCAGGAGGCTCCGCGTGGGCTTCACGTGGCTCGAGAGGACCGCGAAGTCCTTCGTCTTCAGGCCCACCGTCGTGGAGCCGCGGTTCACGGCCTGGAGAGCGTAATCGACCTGGAGAAGCCGCCCCTCCGGGCTGTAGAAGAAGGGCATCCGCCCTCCCTGCGCTTCCATCGCCATCTACGCGACCTCCCGCCAGGCGTCGTTGCGGACCGCGAGCACGTCCACGCCGTTCCCGCTGCCGGGGTCCCGCTCCATCGCGGCGCGGACCGCCTGCTCCGCGAGCCGCTTCCCGGCCTCCATGTCGAGCCCCGCCCGGAAGCCCTGCTCCATCACGCCGTACGCGAGAGGGCTGCCGGAGCCGGACGCCATGAAGGGCTCGCTCGTGATCGCCCCGCTCATGTCCGCCGTGAAGACGTGCGGTCCCTCCGCGTCCACGCCCGCCACGACGAGCTCGACGTAGAACGGGTTGTACGACTTCATCCCGTTGTACACGATGTTCGAGATCAGCCGGGCGCTCTCGTGGACGTTCATCGGGTACCCGCGCCGGAGGGAGATCAGCCGCCGCTCCGCCTTCGCGAGGTTCACGAGGTACTCCGCGTCGCTCATCTGCCCGGCGATCGCCACCGCGGTGGCCTCGTCGAGCATGAACAGCTTGTTCACCGCCTTCGAGCCGACGAAGAAGCCCTTGCTCGCCCGCTTGTCCGCGGCAAGGACGACCCCGTCGGAGCACGTGATTCCGATGGTTGTGGTCATGGGTGTATTCCCGGGAGACCCCATGACGGGGCGGGGCCATATTGACTCGACATGGCGGGAGTGAGTCACGGCCCCTGGGACCGTCGCCCCGTAAGAAATGGATAAATACTATGGAATCACTATCATATACCTATGGAATCGTCGTTGACTCTCAAATTTCGTGGTGCGGAGGCCGAACTCCTGGACCGGATGGTCCGGTCGGGGCTCTTCGCGACGAAATCGGAAGCGGTGCGGGCGGCCCTCGTGAAGTACGGGACCGACCTCGGGCTCCTGCGCGCCCGGGATGTGTGGGCCGCGATCGACGCCACGCCCAGACGTCGCGTGTCGACCGACCGGTTGCGAGAGCAGGTCCGGAAGGCCGAGGATGCGGACTAGGCTCTTCATCGACTCCAACGTCTTCATCTTTGGATTCGAGCGACCGGAATCGAATTCGCACCGGATCCTCGAGCTGGCTGCAGCTGGGGAGCTGCAGGGAGTCGTGACGGATCGCGTGGTCCGGGAAGTAATGGGGTACTTCAGAGGTCACTACGGCAAAGACTTGGCCGCGAGACTTCGGGACTTCATTCTCCTCACCTGCGAGCTAGTAGTCGAAGCGGACCTGAGAATTCCGCGACGGGTCGTTGCCCTAGTAGGGCGAAAGGATGCGGGCGCTCTGGCGACAGTGATCTCGCACGGCTTCGCGCACCTCGTCTCGACGGACCGCGATTTCACGGGAGTCAAGGAACATCGAACCCCGCGTGCGTTTCTGACGGAGATCGGCGAACCGGCCAGGCCCGGAGAGGAGTAGGCGACTAGCCGTTCATCCGTACGCGGCCGTACGCCTGCGCAATATGCTGGAACAGTTCGTGGCCCGCCATCGTGGCGGCGGGGAACTGAGCCGCTTCCGAGAAGTGGGCGTCGATGGAGAGGGCGCCCGTGCGAAGGCGCGCGTCGATCTGGATCGCGTCGTCCTCGGAGAGCCACGAGAGGGTGAGCTCCTCGGGCGTCTCCATGAGTCCGTACCACCGGAGGGCGCCGAACCACTTCCCGCGGAGGTACGTCGCCAGCTCCTGGAGGTCGACCTCCGGCGGGAGGAACGTCTGGAGGATCGGGATCGATGGGACGGCGGGCTTCATCGCAGTCGGGGTCAGGAGGTCCCGGGCCCTCTCGCCGATGCGGTATCCGAGTTCCGTCTTCTCCACAAGGTCGTCCCGCTCGAGTCGGCGGAGAGCGCGGCTCAACTTCTCCGGATGGAGATGGAGGCGCCGCTTGAGGCCTTGGAAGCCCACCGCGGAGGCGGGCTCGTTCCTCAGGAGCTCGAGGACTTCGCGGTCGCTCTCCCGCAGATCCTGCATCTCCGACGAGATGCCGTGGTCTCCACTTGCGACGACCATGGGATGTGGACCCACTGATGGCGGCTCGCCGGCTTAAGGCTGCGGTTTACAAAATCCGCTGCGAGAATCGCGACGTGATTCTCAGGGAGTCGCTACGGAAGTCCATAGTGATAGGCTATGCCGCGAGGGCTCCGTCCTTGACGACCGGCTTGCCGTTCACGGTGACCGTCGCTCCCGTCAGGGAGGACCCAAGGAAGAAGTCCGAGTTGTTCTTCCCGCCGACCTCGTCGTTGTTCCCCACGGCGACGTACACGTTCCCCGCCGCGATCACGTCCTGGAGGAATCCCTGGCGGCCCCGGGGGTTCACGCCGATGTCGAGGTACGCGAGGCGCTCCCGCCCCGGCTCCCCCTTCGCGCCGTCCCAGTCCCTCTGGATCAGGTCCGCGTTCTCCGTGGCGCTCCACTTGGCGAGCTTCCCGTTGTCGAACGCGAGGGAGATCCCTCGGATCCAGCGGCCGAGGTACGCGATGGGGCGGTCGAACACGATCGTGCCCTGCGCGCTCGTCTCGTCGGGGATCACGTACACCTCCCCCGCGGGGATGTTCGCGACGTTCTCGCCCTTGTCCAGATCCTCCTCGGACACGACGCCGTCCTCGATCCCCGCCCCTCGGCCCACGAGGTCGCAGGAGAACCGGGTCCCGTTCGGCGCCGAGATCTCCAGTCGGCCCTTCTTCGAGAGCGCGGACTGCACCTTCCGCCCCGCCCTCAGAATCTCGGAGAGGTCCACGGAGCTCGCATCAAGGAGCATTGCCCGCCAGGCGTCGAGGTCGAATCCGTACGAGTCCGCGCGCTGCTGCGTCGCGTAGCCCAAGGCGATCCGCGCGCCCCGGAGGCGGTTCTTCTTCGCCCGCTTGTACCAGTCGCTGTTGTATCCGGTGAACGCGCCCCACTTTTCCGAGCCTACCTCGCGGATCTTCGAGATGTCTGCAGGTCCGGGGACGAACACGTACGCGTCCGCCTCGTCAATCGCCTTCCACTCGTGGCTCCCGACGCGCCCGAGCTTGGACTTCGGGAGGGTCGTGACCGACCGCCACGCGGTCGGCTCGTCCTCGAACAGGAGCATCGGGTGCGCGCCCGCGGCCCGGAGCTGGTACACGAACTCCGCGGCGATCGGGAGGCCGTGGTTCCAGCACTCGATGATCACGTTCTCCTTCGGCTTCACCTTCAAGGTCTTCTTGATCACGTTCTTCGCGAGGGACTCGTACTCGGACATGCTCCCCACCGGCCCCGCAGGGAGGCCGCGGCGGCGCTTAAGGGTATGCGGGTCGCGGAATAATTCCCGCCACGAACCATAAATATCCGGAGGAGGTTCCGCGTCGCCGGTGGTTCGATGACCCGCCAGCTCGAAGACACGATCGACTCCCTCGAGACGAACGACGCCCTCCGCGTGCTCGATGCCGTGGACGGCACCCTCGACGCGCTGCGGCAGGACGCCTTGAGCCTCGGGGAGACGCCGGAGATCAAGGAGCTCGTCCGCCGGATCGACACGTACAAGGGCCATCTCGACCGGCAGCGGTCCGTCCTGCTCGCGCCCTCCGCGTAGGCGCCCGACTCCCGAGTTCTGTCCCAAGGTACGGAACCCACTCTGGGTTGGTCTTAGAAAAGGCGGGTGAGGCCCGCACGAACGGCTACGGCCGCGAAACGCCCATCTACATCTTCTGGGGCGTGAGTTCCAGAATCTCGATGCTGTCCCCTGCCGCGATGCTGGGGCAGCCCTTGGCCATAGCAATAGCGGACCTGAGGTCCGCCGCCTGGACAATACAGTATCCGGTTGCCTTGCTGGCGAACGTTGCGCCAAGTGTTTTTCGGTCGCCCAGTGGGGCGCCGGCGTCGACCAGGTTTTTCCCGAGCGTACCGAACCAAGCCATCCAGGCGGCCATGACCTTCTTGCCTTCTGCCTCGTTCGCTGGCATTTTGCCGCCGACAGTCAGGTACAGGAATTTCTTCATTTCAGGGTCTTCCAGTTGAGTCCCATCCAAGGGACAGGCTGGACAAAGTATCACCACTATATAAGCGGGCGAGGGTGACAACCCGGGAGTGCGCTACTGAATCACGCGATTGGGGGACAGAACCGGACTCCCGCAAACTAAGTAACCCGCCCCGGTTTCATTCCGCGGGAAGGACCACGAAGATCGCGGAGTGCGAGTTCCCGGACGACCTCCTGTACGACCCGGGGGGCCTGACGTGGGCCCGCGAGGAGGACGGCGAGGTCGTCGTCGGGATCACGGCGATCCAGGCCGCGGTGGCGGGCAAGCTCACGTCCGTGACCGCGAGGCCCGTGGGCGGGGAGTACGCGCGAGGCCGCGTGATCGGGACGCTGGAGAGTGGGAAGTACTTCGGTACGGTGAAGACCCCCGTGGCGGGGATCCTCGTCGCGGTGAACGAGGCTGTCCTCCGGAGGTCGAAGCTCCTGTCCGAGTCCCCGTATCGGGAGGGATGGTTCGCCCGAGTCCGGCCCGCGCAGTGGACCGAGGACCGGGAGCCCCTGCTCCCCATCCAGGCGGCGAACGGGGGCCTCGCATCCCTGATCGAGACCCTTCATGTCCGATGCTTCGCGGCGTTCCCCGACTACGAGATGTACGAGATCGGGACGGAGTGCGCCGCCGTCCTCGTGAAGCTCAACGAACTCCTGTCAAGGATGGAGGTCGGCGAGGTCGTCCACATCGTCTCGGATGACTGGACCGCGCCAATCGAGATGGACCGCTGGTCCACAGAGACCGGACATCCCGTCGCGGACGCCCGCAAGGAGGGGAACCTGTACCACTTCCTCGTGCGGAAGGTCCGCTGACCTCGCGGGGCCGACCTACTTCTCAATCGGGGTCCGCACGAGGTTCCCCCACTCCGTCCACGAGCCGTCGTAGGTCCGCACGTCCGGGTAGCCGAGGAGGTACCTCAGGACGAGCCACGCGTGGGACAGTCGCCCACCGATGCGGCGGTACGTGATTGGGCCCCGATTTCGATCACACAGACGCGAGGAATTCGTCCTCGTCCACCTGCGCGTCTCGGATGATTTTCCGAAGGAGACCCCTTCCGATGTCCTCGCCGGGATGGATGGGAACGACGGTCGTCCGGCCGTCGGGATGCTCCATGAAGAGATGGCTCCCTTTCTGTCTCACGGGTCGAAACCCGAGCGCCTCAAGGGCCCGCATCACCTTACGGGCGGGCACGGGTGAGAGCCGCGGCAAGGATCAGACCTCGACGGTCTGAACGCCGACGAACGTGATGCCCTTCGGCACCGACCTGCGCGGGCCGATGTAGGCCTCGATGGCCTCGTGAATCCGCTCCCGTAGCTGGTCGAGGGACTTGGCCTGCGTGTGGCACCCCGGGAGTTCTGCAACGGTCCCGACATACCATCCGTCCTCGTCGCGCTCGACGATTACGTGGAAGGCCCGTTTCGCCATCGATTTCGGAAGGAGACCGCGTGGTATTAAGGTTTGACGCTACGCCTTCTCGATCGGCGTGCGGACGAGGTTCCCCCACTCCGTCCAAGAGCCGTCGTAGTTCTTCACGTCCGGGTAGCCGAGGAGGTACTTCAGGGCGAACCAGGAGTGGCTGGACCGCTCTCCGATCCGGCAGTACGCGATGACCTCCTTGTCCGGCGTGACGCCCTTCCCCTCGTACAGCTTCCGCAGCTCGTCCGCGGACTTGAACGTCCCGTCCGCGTCGTTCACGGCTTGGCCCCACGGGATGTTCTTCGCGCCCGGGATGTGCCCGCCCCGCTGCGCGTGCTCCGTCGGGTACTCCGGGGGCGCGAGAATCTCGCCGCTGAACTCCTTCGGGCCCCGCACGTCGACGAGGACCTTGTCCTTCATACGGATCGCCTCCCGGACGTAGTCCAGGTAGACGCGGATCGAATCGTCCGGCTCCTTCGCGTGGAACGTCACGTGCGCGTACGAGGGGACGTCCTTCGTCACGGGCAACTCCTCGAGGAGCCACTTCTTCCTCCCGCCGTTCATCAGGACGACGTCCTCGACGCCGTAGTACTTGAGGACCCAGAACGCGAACGCCGCGAACCAGTTGTTGAAGTCCCCGTACAGGACGATCTTCATGTCCTCCGTGACGCCGAGACGACCGAGGAGGTGCTCGAGAAGCGTCTTCGAGACGATGTCCCGGGTCACGGGGTCGTTGATGTCCTTTCGCCAGTCGATCAGGCCCGCGGTCGGGATGTGCCCGAGGTGGTAGTTCGAGGTCGGGTCGTAGTCCACCTCGACGATCCGGACCTTCGAATCGCCGATGAACCCCTTCACCCACGCCGTGTCCACGAGGACCTCCGGATGCGCGTAGTTCGCCATCGCCTTCTCCTCCGAGGATGGCTAAAGGAATAACGGCGTTATACCACTTTGGAATTCCGGAAGCAGGCTGTTCGCTGGCCCTGAGGGACGTCTCTGGTTCGCGCTCGGGATCACTGGAGCTTCGCGATGACCTTCGTCGCCTCGCCCTGCGTCCACGCCTTCAGCGTCGTCGTCCGGGCGTTCCCCGCGCTCCCGATCTGGAGGGCGAGCTGCATTACGGCCTCGTCGCTCGGCATCTCCCCGACCCCGACGAAGTCGTACTGCCCCATCGTCAGGTACACCTCGAGCCTCCCGCCGAGCTTCGACGCCATCTCCTTTGCGATGTCGATCCGCTTCGGCGACTCCCTCACGTTCCGTACGCCCTGGTCCGTCCAGTTCCCCAACACGAAATAGTGCGGCATGGTCTCCTCTCCCCCGGAAGGGGACCCGCGGATGCCCCTGCGGGCGGAAAAAGGTATCCCGCCCTCCCCATTCCCCGCCGGAGGCGTCCGTGGAGCTTTCCGGCGCGGAACGGGTGACCCTCCGGCACCTCGCGGACACGATCGTCCCCCGGACGGGGGACGCCGGGGAGCCCCTCGCCGGGTCCGCGAGCGACCTCGGTGTGGACGCCCTCGCGGCCCGGGCAATCCTGGAGTACCAGCCGCCGGACGTTCAGCGGCAGTTCCGTCAGCTCCTGCGGGCGGTGGAGAGCCCCGTCCTCAACCTCCTGCTCACGGGCCGCCCCGCGCGGTTCCGGGAGCTGAGCCCCGAGGCGCGGGAAGCGTATGTCCTCGGGTGGGCCCGCAGCCGCCTCGGGGTGAAGCGGCGGGGGTTCCACGCAATCAAGCGACTCGTCGCGTTCCTCTACTACACCGCCCTCACGGACGACGGCCGGAACCGGAACTGGCCCGCCCTCGCGTACCCGGGGCCGGACGACGCGGGGCGGGAGACCCGCCACACGCCGCCCGACCTCGTCCTCGTCCCCATGGCGGTGGACCGGGAGACGACGATCGGGACGGACCTCGCCGTGATCGGCTCCGGGGCGGGCGGCGCGGTGATCGCCGCGACCGCGGCGAAGGCGGGGCATCGGGTCCTGGTGATCGAGTCGGGCTCCCTCCAGACGCCGGAGACGTTCACGCAGCGGGAGCTCCCCGCGACGGACTCGATGTTCGAGCGGCACGGGCTGATGACGTCGAGGGACTTCGGGTTCGGCGTCCTCCAGGGGCGGACCGTGGGCGGCGGGACCGCGATCAACTGGATGACGTGCCTGCGGCCGCCGAAGTTCACGCTTGAGGAATGGGAGCGGGTCCACGGGATCCCGGGGGTCGCGGGACCCGGGTTCCAGGCCGCGATCGATGAAGTGTGGACCCGCCTCGGGGTGAACACGGAGGAGGCGGTCCTGACCCCCACGAGCGAGGCCCTCCGGAGAGGGTGCGAGGCGCTCGGGTACACCCTCGGCGTGGACTTCCACGTCACCCCGAAGAACGCGAAGGGGTGCGGGAACCGCTGCGACTACTGCAGCTTCGGGTGCGTGTACTCCGCGCGGCAGTCCACCCTCGTCACGTACCTCCCGGATGCCCAGCGCGCCGGCGCGAAGTTCCTGTTCGACACGGAAGCCCGCGCCCTCCTGTTGAAGGAGGGGGCCGTGGCGGGCCTAGAGGCCGTCCACCGGAGGGACGGGAAGGAGATCCCTGTGAAGGTGAAGGCCCGCGCAGTCGTCCTCGCGGCCGGCGCGATTCACACCCCCGCGATCCTCCTCCGCTCGGGGATCCGGGACCCCGGCGTCGGGCACGGGATCCGGTTCGACCCTACGACCGCCGTCGGTGGGGTGTACGACCGCCCGATCCGGATGTGGGCGGGGGTCCCGCAGACGATCCACGTCGACCGCTGGCTCCCGATGAACGGGAACCACGGGTTCTGGCTCGAGACCGTCCCCGCGCACCCGGGGCTCACGGCCCTCGGGTTCCCGTGGCGGGGAGGGCGGGCCCACAAGGAGGTGATGCGGGAGTATCCGCGGATCGCCGCGAACATCATCCTCGTCCGGGACCGGAGCGCGGGGCGGGTGACAATCGACCGTCAGGGCCATCCCGTGATCACCTATCGGATGTCCCGCGGGGACCGGGGCACGATGATGCGGGGGATCGTGGAGTCCGCAAGGATTCACATCGCCGCGGGGGCGAGAGGGGTGTGGAGCCTCCACACGGAGTCCTGCGAGATCCCGCTCCGGGAGGGGCGGATCGCCCCGGCCGAACTCGACGGGTTCGCGGACCGGGTCGCCCGCCTCGGGATCCGGCCGAACGCGCTCGCCCTGTTCACCGCCCACGCGATGGGGAGCGTCCCGATGGGCGCGTCCGAACGGCGGCCGACGAAGCCGACGGGGGAGCTCCGCGGGGTCCGGAACCTGTTCATCGGGGACGGGAGCGCCCTTCCGAGCGCGGTCGGCGTGAACCCGATGATCACGATCATGGCGATGGCCCGCCGGACCGCGGACTTCGTCGTGCAGGCCCTCCGCCTCGAGTACTGAGGGGTCACGCCATCCGGATGGACTTCCCCCGATCGACGGACTCCCGCGCGGCAAGGGCGACCGCGAGGGCCTCTCGTGCAGACGCTCCGTCGATCATCGCGACGTCCGCCTTCCCGGACACGGACCGGACGAAGTGTTCGCATTCCGCGAGGTACGGATCCTGCCCCTCGAACGCCACGGGCTCCATCTTCCCCTCCGCGCGGTAGCGGACGAACTCCGTGGCGGGGGCGTCGCCCCCGAGGAAGCGTCCCCGCGTCTCCATGCTGCCTTCGGTTCCCTGGAGGCGGAGGTACGTCGTGAAGGGCCAGCTGCGGGGCATCATCGCGCTCCCCTCCACGAGGGCGAGATGGTCCTCGTACTCCATCGTCACGAGCGCATGCAGGACGTGGCCGCTCGGTCCACGGACCCCTCTCGCATGGACTCCGCGGGGCTTCCCGTAGATCCAGTGGAGGTACTCGTATTCGAAGATCATCAGTTCCACCATCGGGTCCCCGTACAGGGAGAAGTCCCGCGGATTCTTCGCGGACCAGTACGGACCGGAGAGGCGGGCCGCGTGGGCCATCCTCGGCTCGCCGAGCTCGCCGTCCTCGGACGCCTTCCGGATCATGGAGTACGGGACCAAGAACTTCATGAGTTGCCCGACGGCAACAATCGTGCGATGCTTCTTCGCCGTCGCGACCATCGCATCCGCGTCCTCGAGCGTCAGGGCCATCGGGGTCTCCATGAAGACGTGCTTCCCGGCCTCCAACGCGCGCACCACGACCTCCCGGTGGAGGGCGGAGGGCACGCACACGTCGACCGCGTCGATCGTGGGGTCTCCGAGGACGCCCTCGAGGTCCGTCGACGCCTTCGCCTTCAGTTTCGCCGCGAGGGCCTTCGCGCGGGTCGCGCTCCGACCCACCACGGAGGCGATCTCTACCCCCTTCATCGAGGAGTACGCCTCGGCGTGCATTCCTCCTGCCCATCCCGCGCCGACGATCGCGATCCGCAAGTCCATCCTCCCGCCGAGACGGGGTGGGATGGGACCACAAATAGATGACGTGGGGGCGACCGAAACTGCCCCCTCCCGCCGTGGCGGACAATGTTTCACAATTACAGCGCATCACGATACATTTTCCACATCCTACAGCATGAGCGAGACGAACGTCGAACGATGACGGCGAGCGTTATTTATAGCATCCGGCCCTAGGTCGCGACGGTCGTTCGCCTCCGTGGGTAGCGGGGGCGTCGCGGCGGGGCCAGGATGGCGGTTCACGCCTTGGAAATCGGTGGCCCGGGCGAGGCCGGACCTTTGATGCCGTCGGATGGAGAGCCCGAGCTTCCGATCGCGAAAGAGCTCCGGAACATCGTCGGGCCGAAGGCCCGCGTGATCTGGCGGGGGGCCGAGCTCGACCTGTACGCGAGGGACCAGGCGGACATCCCCGATTCCCTCCGGAAGATGCTGATCCGGACGACCCCGGACGCCGTCGTCCAGCCGGAGAGCGTGGAGGACGTCGCGAACGTCGTGTCCGCGGCGTACGACCTCGGGATCCCGATCGTCCCGCGGGGGGCCGCTTCCTTCCCTCTCGGAGGCTCCGTCCCCACGATGGGGGGCGTCGTGATCGACCTCAGCGCCCTCCGGAGGATCCTCGGGGTCGACAAGGAGCGGTTCCTTGCGGACGTCGAGGCGGGGGTGCGGTGGTCCACCCTCCAGGAGATCCTCCGCGGGGAGGGGCTCACGCTCCGGACGTACCCGAGCTCCTGGTTCTCCACCGTCGCGGGATGGGTCGCCACGGGGGGGTACGGGATCAACAGCCTGAAGTTCGGCCACCTCTCGAAGAACGTCCAGGCCCTCCAGGTCGTCACGCCCACGGGAGGGATCGAGTGGGTCGACGAGTCCCACAAGGACTTCCCCCTGTACTTCGGGACGGAGGGGCAGCTCGGGCTCATCACCCGGGTCGTCGTGAAGGTTCGGCTCCCGCCGAAGAGCTCGGAACCCCTCCTCGTGCAGTTCACGGAGGCGGCGGAGGCCCTCGAGTACGCGAAGGCCCTCGCCGCCGCGACGACCCCGACTCACATCCTGTACTTCGACCCGCACCGGATGCACACGTTCAACCGCCTCATGGAGGAGCCGTTCCTCCGGGAGGCGCACGCCCTCCTGATCCACACGGAGAACGGCGTTGGCGGGCGAGAGGCGATGGAACTCGCCGCGACCCGGAAGGCCTCGGTCGCCCCGCGGCACCACGGGAGCTACCTGTGGCGGGAACGGTTCTTCCCCCTGAAGCCGAAGCGGCTCGGCCCCGGGATCCTCGGCGCGGAGCTGATGTTCGACCAGGCCGTCGCCGCGGGCGCGTTCGAGCGGTGGCATCGCATCGCGACGGCGGCGGGGCTGGACCCGGAGCTCGAGGCCCACGTGATCGACGGCGGGAGAGTCCTCGGGCTGTGCACGTGGCTCACGGACCCCCGCCAGGCCTGGGCGTTCACCCTCCATGCCGCCCTCTCCGTCCGCCTCGCGCTGGAGGGGATCAAGCTCGGCGGGATTCCGTACGGCACGGGGATCTGGCAGACGCCGCTGATGGCGGACCGGTTCGGGAAGGCGCAAGCCAACCGCCTCCGGGAGGAGAAGCGGCGGCGGGACCCGAAGGGCCTCCTCAACCCCGGGAAGTTCTTCCGGATCCGATCCCGGTACGGCAACGTCCTCGGCCTCGCGATGTCCCCGCGGATGGCGAAGCTGGGGATGGCCCTTGCGGGGCCGATGATCCCGTGGCTCGCCCGGCGGGCGTACAAGCCCCCGAAGGAGCACGGTGGCACCCTCGAGCGCTCCCGTCTCGAGTGCTCCGCATGCGGCGCGTGCATCCCCGTGTGCCCCGCGTACCTCGCGACGAACTCGGAGATGGTCACGGGGCGCGGGAAGCTCCAGGTCGCGGCGCGTCTGCTGGAGGGTGAGCCCATCACCGCGGAGGACGCGCAGTCCATGTTCCTCTGCATCCACTGCGGCGCGTGCGAGCGGGTGTGCCAGAGCGAGCTCCCCCTCGTCGCCGCGTACGACGAGCTCGAGGGGCTCGTCGCGGAGCGGTTCGGCATCCCGAAGGAGCGGATCGATGCGTTCTCCCGGCGGGTCCAGGACAACGACGAGTACCGGCAGCTCCTCGCGGCGGGGATGGTGACCCCCGCGTTCTACACGTTCAAAGACCGGGTCGTGGCGGGGACGAGCGCGGCCGCGAAGCGGAGGGGCGCCCCGTGACGTTCAAGCGGTACCACATCCCAATCGCCCCCGCGCCCTCGCGGCGGCCCTGGACCCGCGTGAACGTCCACCGGGACCTCTCCCGCTGCCTGAACTGCGGCACGTGCATCGACTCCTGCCTGTACGGGGTCCACGACCGGCGGGATGCGGACACGCGGTTCATGGAGGAGCCCGAGGACCACCTGTGCCGGGTGTGCTTTCGGTGCGTCGCGGAGTGCCCCGTTAACGCACTCAGCTTAGAGCCGAACGTGGAGTTCACGGAGGCGGGGAACGGGCTCTTCAAGCCCGAGGTCCTCCGGACGATCGCGAACGAGGCGGAGGGGGGCCGGATCCCCGTGACGGGGGCGTGCTACCGGGGGCCGTTCGGCGGTCAGGGGTTCGACGGGATGTGGACGGACATGTCGGAGATCGTGCGGCCGACCCGGGACGGAATCCACGGGCGGGAGTACATCTCCACGAGCGTGGACGTCGGCGCGCGTCCCACGTTCCTCGACTTCCGGAGAGGCGGGCCCTGGACCCCGCCACGGGAGCTCCCGGTCCCGTTCGTCCTCGACGTCGCGAACCCCGGGGCCCCGCCCGCGGGGATCCTCGCCTCCGTCGTGAAGGCCGCGAAGGCGTTGGACACGTACGCGATCGTCCCCGCCCGCTCCTGGCCCGCCGTGGGAGCGGACCTCCAGGGGCACGTGATCGTCCGCCTCTCCGAGGGCGAGACCACGGGATTCGAGAAGACGGCCGGGGTCGAGGCGACGTACCGCCACGGGGGTGCGGACCTCGTCGGCCTGAGGCGGTCCCTCCCGCACTCGATCGTCTCCCTCCGGGTCCCCGTCACGGCGTACGACCGCGACGCGGTGGACATGGCCCTCGAGGCGGGGGTCGACCTCATCCACTACACGGCCGACTGGAAGGACGTGGATTCGATCGACGGCGTGAACACGTACATCGCGACCCTCCGCGACCTCCACGGATATCTCGTGGACCGGGCGGTGCGGGATACAATCACGGTCCTCGCGAGCGGGCCGATCGCGGCCGCGGAGCACGTCCCGAAGACGATCATCCTCGGGGCGGACCTCGTCGGCGTGGACCTCGCCCTATACGGGGTGATGGAGTGCGTCCCCCCGAACCACGCCCTCCACCTCGGCCGCTTCCCGGAGGACTTCCCGCTCTCCGACGTGCCCTGGGGGACGCAGCGGGTCGTGAACCTGATGAACGCGTGGCGGGACCAGCTCCTCGAGATCCTCGGCGCGATGGGGATGCGGGAGGTCCGGCGGCTCCGCGGGGACATGGGGCGCGCGATCTTCCAGGACGAGGCGGAGAGGGAGGCGTTCGCGGACATCAAGGTCCTGGCCCCCGCGAAGGAGGTGGTCGCGCGGTGATCACTCTGGACAAGGACCCGCCCCACGTCGAGGAGCTGAAGCGGCTCCTCCCGGGCCCGCAGGCGTACCGCGCGTACATCTCGAAGTGGCTCGTGAACGTGAACGACGCGTGCATCGACTGCGGGATCTGCGCGGAGGTGTGCCCGTTCGGCGTCCACGAACGGAAGGAGGGGCACCTCCACCTCTCCGCGCCGAAATCCCAGCGGTGCATCGGGGAGGCGTGCGAGACGGAGGACTTCTACTGCGTGAAGCACTGCCCCGTGGACGCGATCACGATTGAGAAGAACCCGCTCGCGGAGGTCCTCGGGAACCCCCGGTGGACGAACGAGCTGATCATGGCGACGTGGGTGATGTCGGAGACGGGGAAGGCACCGGAGCGCGGGCTCGAGTACCGCATCGGGAGGGCGGGGGGCGGCTTCGACCTCCTCGACTTCGAGTTCCCGCCCTCGAAGCGGAGGTTCGACCCGGACTCCCTCACGGGGATCGACACGTCCCTCCCGCTGAACCGCCGCGGCAAGGGCGCGAAGATCGAGATCCCGATCCCGTGGTACGGGGGCGGCATGTCATTCGGCTCCGTCTCCCTCCAGATCATGCTCGCCCGCGCGATCGCGGCGACCGCGTGGAACACGTTCACGTCCACGGGGGAGGGCGGGTACCCGGAGGAGCTCGTCCCGTACAAGGACCACGTGATCACGCAGGTCGCGACGGGGATGTTCGGGGTGCGGGAGGAGACTGTCCAGCGGGCCCGCCTCGTGGAGATCAAGTACGCGCAGGGCGCGAAGCCGGGCCTCGGGGGGCACCTCCTCGGGGACAAGAACACCCCGGTCGTCGCGAAGATGCGGGAGACCGTGGCGGGGACCTCCCTCTTCTCCCCGTTCCCGTTCCACTCCGTGTACTCCGTCGAGGACCACCGGAAGCACGTGGACTGGATCCGGGCGATGAACCCGACCGCCCTCGTGTCTGTGAAGGTCTCCACGCCGACGGACGTGGACATGGTCGCGGTCGGCTGCTACTACGCCGGGGTGAACATCGTCCACCTCGACGGCGGCTATGGAGGGACGGGCGCGGCCCCGGACATCTCGAAGAAGAACATCGCGATGCCAATCGAGTACGCGGTCCCGAAGGTCCACAAGTTCCTGGAGAAGGAGGGGATCCGGGACGAGGTCCTCCTGATGGCGTCCGGGGGGATCCGGACCGCGTGGGACGCCGCGAAGGCGATCGCCCTCGGGGCGGACGGGGTGATCCTCGGGACGGCGGAGCTGATCGCGGTGGGGTGCGTCCTGTGCGGGAACTGCGAGTCCGGCCGCGGGTGCCCGTGGGGAATCACCACGACGGACCCGGAGCTCAGCCAGTTGATCCCGCCGGAGTGGGGCGCGCAGCGGATCTCGAACATGTACCGCGCGTGGCAGCTCCAGCTCCGGGAGGTCCTCGCCCGCCTGAACCTCGACTCCGTGCGGGACCTGCGGGGCCGGACGGACCTCCTCGTCCGCATCCCCGATCCATCCTCGGTCTCCGGGAAGGTGGCGAAATGGTGAGCGAGCCGGACCTGATCATCCGGTCCCGCAGCGACCTCAAGTCCCCGGTGGCCGCCGTGAAGCCGGAGGACGAGGGCGGGTGCGGCGTCGTGGGCCTCGCGTCCACGGTCCCGGTCCGGGGCTACCACATCCTCTGCCCCGTCGAGCAGATGCACAACCGCGGGAACGGGAAGGGCGGTGGCGTGGCGGCGGTGGGCCTCGTCCCGGAGCAGATGCGGGTGCCCGGGGACGTCCTGAAGTCCCACTACCTCCTCCAGATTGCGTACCTCGACGAGGGCTCCCGCCCCGAGGTCGAGAAGGAGTTCGTCACCCCGCACTTCGACGTCCACACCGCGTATGCGATCGAGAGCCTCGAGGACCACGCCACCATCGGGCTCGACGTGAAGCCGCCCCTCGTGTGGCGGTACTTCGTCCGCGT
>JAIBJG010000117.1 GCA_020029475.1 Methanobacteriota archaeon
CGCGGGCGCGTCCGTCATGATCGTGTTCCCGGGCTCCCAGAAGAGGGCGCCGCCGCTCGAGGCGTTGAACTCGACGCGGTCCACGACGATGTCCGCCCCACCGTTCGGAGCTCCCCCGACGGGCGTCGTGTCGAACACGAGCTTCAGGGCGTCACCGTTGTTCGTCAGGTAGGCCGTGGACAGGAAATCCCCGAAGATCTTCTGCCCCGCGCCCAGGGTCCCCGTCAGGGAGACCCGCGGACCCAAGAAATTGCCCGGGATGTCCCTCTCGAAGTAGTACCTGGCGAGGTCCACGGGACTCGCGGTGGGGTTGCACAGGTACGCGTATTGGGACAGCGTGTCCGCAGGCCGCGTCGTGATGGTCTGGATCTTGATCAAAGCGGGCTGGCTCGCCGCGAGGGCCTCCGTGAGGTCGCGGTTCTGGAAGGTCGCCTGGTTCCACACGGCGGTCTCCTGGAACACGACGCCGCTCGCCGTCATGTCCCCGTGGGAGAACATGATCGGGTCGAGCGGGTCCCCGCCCTCCTTGAGCGCCGGGGTCTCCGAGGTGGGGCCGATGTAGTAGTTCCCGACGATCTGCGTCTGGTACGATCCGTCCGCGCGGTACGTCGAGGTAAGATTCGAGTAGTCCACACCGTCGATGAACGTCCGGATGGGCTGATTGATCCCCAGGGAGGCGCCGGAGGAGTTCCTCGCGATGCCGAAGGCCTCGTACGGGATGAGGGGCGGGGCCCGGGCGGCCGAGAGCAACGGGATGATCAGTGCGCCCGCGACGACGAGGGCCAACCCTAGTCTCACAACCTTTGAATAACGCATCGCAACCGTGCCTCCTCCCTTTCCCGCGAAAGCTGCGGCGGCCTTCATGAAAGAGTGTCTATTTATGCGTTTCCGAGGCTCCCTCTAATCGTCACCGGAGCGGTGAAAGTTTCTTACCCGAGGGTCCCATGGGACCGCGCGAACGAGCATGGCCCGCGAAATCATCGAGTGCGTCCCGAACTTCAGCGAGGGTCGCCGGAAGGAGGTCGTCGACGCGATCTCTGCCGCAATCGGGTCCGTCCCGGGTGTGAAGGTCCTCGACGTCGAGATGGACGCGAACCACAACCGGGCCGTGATCACGTTCATCGGAGACCGCAAGGCCGTCGCGGAGGGGGCGTTCCACGGGGCCCAGAAGGCGGTCGAGCTCATCGACCTGAACGTACACCGAGGGGAGCATCCCCGCATCGGGGCGCTCGATGTGTGCCCGTTCGTCCCGATCTCCGGCGTCACGATGGAGGACTGCGTCGCGATCGCGCGGACGGTCGGGGAGAGGATCGCGAGGGAATTGAAGGTCCCCGTGTACCTGTACGAGGAGGCGGCGACCCGCCCGGACCGCCGGGCCCTGCCGGACCTCCGGAAGGGTGAGTTCGAAGGCCTCCGGGACGCAATCAAGAAAGACCCGAGCCGGGGCCCGGACTTCGGCCCGCGGGAGCTCCACCCGACGGCGGGGGCGACCGTCGTCGGCGCGAGGGCGCCTCTGATCGCGTTCAACGTGAACCTCGGGACGAAGGACGTGAAGATCGCGAAGAACATCGCGAAGGCGATCCGGGAGTCCGATGGCGGGCTCAAGTACGTCCGCGCGAAGGGGTTCGAGCTGAAGGACCGCGGGATCGTCCAGGTCTCGATGAACATGACGAACTACAAGGGGACGCCCCTGTTCCGGGCGTACGAGCTGATCAAGGTGGAGGCGGAGCGATACGGGGTGGCGATCGTCGGGTCCGAGATCGTCGGGCTCGTCCCGCTCGCGGGGGTCGTCGACGTCGCGGAGTTCTACCTGAAGCTCGAGAGCTTCAACGTCAACCAAATCCTGGAGACGAGGCTGTGGGAGTAGAGGACCGGAAGATTGGAGAGTATCTCGAGGCGATTGCCGCGCCCACGCCGACGCCCGGAGGCGGGAGCGTCGCGGCCCTGTGCGGGGCCCTCTCCGCGGCCCTGAGCCGGATGGTCGCGAACCTCGCGATCGGGAAGGAAGGGTACGAGTCCGTGCAGACGGAGCTCGCGGACCTAAACCGGCGGGCGAAGACCCTCCAGGACCGCCTCCTCGTCCTCATGGAGGAGGACGCGACCGCGTATGACGCGGTCGTGGCGGCGATGCGGCTCCCGAAGAAGACGGACCCGGAGAAGGCAGCGAGGGTCCGCGCGATGCAGCAAGCGTATGAGCGGGCAACGATGGCCCCGCTGAACACGATGCAGGCGTGCTCGGACGCGATCGGGCTCGCGCTTGTCGCAGCACAAGAAGGGAACCGGAACGCGATCACGGACGCGGGCGTCGCCGCGCTAGTGGCGGAGGCGGGACTCCGGGGGGCGGGGCTGAACGTCCGGATCAATCTCTCCGCCCTGAGGGACAACGCGCTCCGTGCGGAGATCGAGGCGCGCCTCGCCCGGATTCTCACGGAGGCGGACCGCGTGGGCCACGACGTCCTCGCCCTCGTCGAGGGACGCATCTAGCAAAGCCTTTACCCCGCGCGGTCGTTCCTCCGACGTCCATGGAGCGAATCACCGCGGCGCGCGGGACCGCCATTCGGTGCAAGGGGTGGCGCCAGGAGGCGATTCTCCGGATGCTCGAGAACAACCTCGAGAACGCGGAGAAGCCGGAGGAGCTGATCATCTACGGCGGCACCGGGAAGGCGGCCCGGAGTTGGGAGGCCTTCCACAAGATCGTGAAGGCGCTGAAGACCCTCGAGACGGACGAGACCCTCCTCATCCAGTCCGGGAAGCCCGTCGCGGTGTTCAAGACACACGCGGACGCCCCTCGCGTCCTGATCGCGAACGCGAACCTCGTCCCGCACTGGTCGACCTGGGAGAAGTTCCACGAGCTCGAGGCCCTCGGCCTGACGATGTACGGACAGATGACGGCGGGCGGGTGGTCGTACATCGGGTCCCAGGGGATCGTGCAAGGGACGTACGAGACGTTCGCGGAGTGCGCACGCCAGCACTTTGGCGGGAGCCTGAAGGGACGGCTCGTCCTCACCGGGGGCATGGGCGGCATGGGGGGCGCGCAGCCTCTCGCCGCGAAGATGAACGAGGCCGTGTGCATCGACGTCGAGGTCGACGATCGCCGGATCTCCCGCCGCGTGAAACTCGGATACTGCGACGTTCTGATCCGCGACCTCGACGAGGCCCTCGAGATGGCGAACGATGCGCAGAAGGAGGGGACGCCCAAGAGCATCGGCCTCGTCGGGAACTGCGCGGACACCCACCCGGAGCTCGCCCGTCGCGGGATCGCCCCCGACGTCGTCACGGACCAGACCTCCGCCCACGATCCGCTCGGAGGGTACATCCCGAGGGGTCTCTCCGTGAAGGAGGCGGAGGCGTTGCGGGCCTCGGATCCCAAGACGTACGTGAAACGGAGCATGGAGTCGATCGCCCTCCACGTGCGGGCGATGCTCGATTTCCAGAGGCGGGGGTCCGTGGTGTTCGAGTACGGGAACAACATCCGCGGCCATGCCCTCGAGGCGGGCGTGACGAACGCGTTCGACTTCAAGGGCTTCGTGCCCCTCTTCATCCGGCCGATGTTCTCCGAGGGCCGCGGCCCGTTCCGGTGGATCGCGGTGAGCGGAGACCCGCAGGACATCCTGAGGACGGACGAGGTCGTGATGCGGGAGTTCGCGGGGAACCCGACCCTCGTGCGATGGATCAAGCTCGCGGAGGCGAACCTCCCCTGGGAGGGGCTGCCCGCCCGCGTGTGCTGGCTCGGGTACGGGGAGCGCGCGAGGTTCGGGACGATCATCAACCGGATGGTGCGGGACGGGACACTGAAGGGCCCGATCGTGATCACCCGGGACCACCTGGACGCGGGCTCCGTCGCGTCCCCGTACCGGGA
>JAIBJG010000010.1 GCA_020029475.1 Methanobacteriota archaeon
TTCATCGAGACCTTGCCCTCTTCCCCGTTGTAGGTCACGGTCGCTCCCTGCACCAAAGCGTCCTTGAGCTCCTGCTGGCTCACGGGCTTCAGCACCGGTCCGCCCGTCGTCGCCTGCGCACCCGGGGCGGCATCGAGGAACGATGCCGGGCCGGAGCTAGCGGCGTGCGGGTTCGCGGCGAGCGTTTCGGCTTCTCCCGCGCTCATCGCCGTATGGCTTTCGTCGAAGGCCGACAGCAACCGTCGGTCCTCCCCACGCGTCCCCACATTCGGGGACACACTCACACTACCGGGCGGTGCGATCGCAACCGCAAGCCCGGCGAATGCTCCGAGCACCATGACGACTACGATGCACAGAGCCACCGCTGCTGTTCGCCAATTCTTCACTTAGTTCCCCTCCGATGGAAATGAAGTCGCCCCAAGGTTCGAGCCTTTCCCCTGATACGCCCGCGACTTACGTCCGGCCGTCTCGGCTCGTTCCCCCAGACCGTACCCCCCTCATTCCAAAGGGCCAGGGCACGCTGAACGCAAGCTCATTGGAAAACGCGTTCGCAACCGCTCTCAGACGGTCGCTCCTCCGGTTTCCCCTGCGCAATTACGCGCATGAGCCCTCGCTCCGCGAAACCCCGCGTCAGTATTACCACGTGTCGTATTTAACGCTACCGGGACGGGCTCGGCCCTTTTCTCCGCACGCGCCGGGTGGCGAGAGGCAGGATCAGGGCGACGAGGAGGAACGCCAGGACCGGTCCCTCGGGGATCGATGCGACGACGACCCGCCCGTCGTTGTCGGTCGGGTTCCCCGAGTTCTTGTCCCAAAGGTACGCGCCGATCGCGACCGTCGTCCTCGGGTCGTTCCCGAACCTCCCCGCCCCGAGAGACCAGCCGAACCGCTCCGTGTTCTGGCTGCCGGAGAACGTCTCGTCGACGGTCTGGTCCCCGAGGGGGTCGTCGAACCAGTAGGCGCGGCCACGGTTCGTGCCGCCCCCCGCCGCGAAGGGCGCCCCGATCATCGCGTCCGCGGTCCCGTCGTCGTCGAAGTCCGCGATCAGGACGACCATGCCGAACTGCTCCGCGCTGGACTGGCTCGACAGGGTGATGTCCGGAGTCGCCCCCGAGGACAATCCGCTCCCGCCGGAGTCCGCGAGGTAGATGTACGCGTTGCCGGCGTTCGAATTCTTCAGTGGCGCGCCGACGAGGAGGTCCGCGTGCGAGTCCCCGTCCAGGGCACCGACGGAGACCGAGGCCCCGAACTGGCCGGCCCCTCCGGACGCGGGGGCGCTGATCGTCACGGGAGGGTACCGGTTGCCGGACCCGGACGTGAACTGGCTCCCCTTGAAGAGGTGGATCCGCCCGGTGTTCGACGAGTACACGGGCTCGCCGACGACGATGTCGGGATACGCGTCGGAGTCGATCTTCCCGACGGAGAAGGACCTGCCGAACCGGCCCGACGCGTTCGTGATCGGCAGGAGCGTGTAGTTCGCGGAGGACACGGGGGACGAGAACGGGCTCTTGTACAGGAACACGGCCCCGTCCTGGCTGGAGAGGCCGCCGTCGTCGTCCCGCCCCTCCTCCGCGATCAGGACGTCATCGTAGAACGCGTTGTCGACGTTCCCCGCCGCGACCCACCACCCGAAGTTCTGGGGGGACGATGGCGGCGTGAACTGGACGTCCACGGTCGTGTCGAAGGAGGAACCCCCGAAGTAGATGGAGACGTCGCCGGAGCCGATGATCCCCGACTTGCGGGCGATCAGCGCGTCCCAGTACGCGTCGTTGTTGAACTTGCCCGTAGCGACGGAGTAGCCGAACTGGACGCTCGGCGTCGTCCCATTGATGCTGACATCCGGGGTCGTCTCGTCCGCGGCGAAGGGGCCGTAGTAGATGTACGCGTAGCCGTGGGCGGTCCCGCCCCGGTTGTTGTCGGGCGCCCCCGTGAGGACGTCCGCGTACCCGTCCGCGTTGAAGTCCCCGACGGCGACGGAGTACCCCAAGTGCTCCCCCTGTTTGTACCCGGGTCCGTCGTTCCTCAGGGTGTAGTTCACGGCGGGGTCGATGACGAGCGGATACGCCGAACCCTCGAGGAGGGCGGCGGGGAGAGGGATCCTCAGGAGGCGGTTCTCCATGTCGGCCTCGAGGGTGAGAGGGGTCCTCGCGCCGTTCGCGTCGAGGGCGAATGGGGACGCGAACTCGAACGCACGCCGGTCGCCATCGTAGATCGCCGTGGGGTGTCCCGCCTCCACCCAGACGGTGGCGTCCCCGAGGAGCTCGAAGGGGAACGTGAGCGCCGGCAGGAGGCCCGGGCGGTCCTGGAGCACGAAGTCTTCCTTCAGGCCCGCGACATCCACGGAATAGCGAACCTCGACGCCCGGACCCGAGTACGTGACCCCGACGGGTGTTGGGGCGACGGACCACGACGAGAGGGGCGCGTCCGGGATCGGCGGGAGGGTCCACGCAATCGACGCACCGCCGGATCCGAGCTCCACCCGGCCCGAGGAGGAGAACTCGACCGTGAACCGGCCCTCGGACAGGAATACCCCTCCGGGTCCCCCGCGAACCCCGCGGGTGCCGGAAACAGGGGTGGAGTCCGCGGGGCCCGCCCAACTGCTCGTCTCGAAGACGACCTCGATCGACCCCGACGCGGTCACCGGCAGGGACGCCTCGATCCGCCGCTCGTCCGTCGCGGCCTCCGGAGGGAGGGGAAGCGGCTGCCACCCGCCCTGCCATTCGAACCCGGCGAGATGGGTGGTCCTCCCGTAGATCCCGCGGACCTCGAGGAGTCGATCCGCCCCCCGGAGGCCGAACATCGGTACCCCATCGGGAAGCGTGCGGTCCAGGTCCACGTACGCGCGGAACACGTCTTCCCCCACGACCCGCGGGGGCGGCGGCGTCGGCGGCTGGGGTTCCCCGGAGGGAGGGGGGCCCGAGTGCCGGACGGGGGCGGGCGTGCCCGCAAGGAGCTCCCCGCGGACGTCCGCGTAGAGGAAAAGGCTCGGGCCGGTGCGGTTCGCGGCGAAGCCGAAGATGTCGTGGTCCGCGTCCACCGCCGCGGGGTCCGTGTCCGCGCTGATCTCCGGGCCCCAGTCCCCGAACCATCCGTCGATCGTCTTGCCGCCGGGCGCGGACTCCACGTACACGACGGTGGGGCCGCCGACGATGAGGGAGGGGCGGTCCGAGGCGACCCCGCGCAGCTCCACGGTTACTCGACTCCCCGGCGAGGCGAGGCTCGTGTCGATCCGCACGGTGAGGGTCCGGCTCCCGCCGCGGGCGAGGGACACGGGCAGCGCCGCGGGCCGGATCGGGGTCCCGTTCGTCACCCGGAGGTCCAGGTCCGTGACGTTCACGGGGGCGCCAAAGGCGTCGAGCTGGATCGTGAGGACGTCCGGCGTGCCCCGGGCGACCAGGTCCCCCAAGCTGGACGGGCGGACCCGGACCGCTCCGGGCTCGATCCCGAATGCGACGGAGGAGAACGAGCGGCTGCCCCTCCCGTCCTCCGCCATGAGGAAGATCAGGGGGTCCGTTTCCGGGAGCTCGTCCCAGGGGATCGACATCTCCAACGCGCAGGGCGCGACGTCGCAGGGGGAGGGGAGGCGGCGATCGACCCCGACTGCCGCGGAGACGGACCCAAGGGACTGCCACGCGGACCAGTTCGTCGGGTCGCCGCCCGAGAACGTGCGGAAGGAGGTCCGCGTCACCGTGCGCGAGGTCCCCTCCACGGACGCCATGAGGTCGGCCCCGAGGCCCTGGACCCGATACCCGGATGTCGGGTTCCGGTCGCGGTCGAGGAACACGTGGAGGGTCTGGGAGACCGTGGCGTGGTCGAACCAGGGGCCCCGGACCGTCGCATACAGCAGGAGGACCCCGGAATCCGTCAGGACCTGGAATCCCGTCAGCGCGACGGAGGGGTTCACGGCGGCGGGCGGTGTCTGCTCATACCCGGGCTGCCGGGCCCATGCGGCGTCCCACTCCTCGAACGTCCCGTCGATCCCGAACCGGGGCCGGGACGCGGGCTCCGGGAGGAGCATCGGGGTGAGGAGCAGCAGCCCGGCGACGAGTGGGACCACGTACAGCTTCCAGCGGGAGCGACGCGCCTCGAGGAGGGCCCGGCGGCCCCCGAGGCCGTTCGTGAACCCGTTCCCGTTCGTGAGCCCGTTCGTCATCCCGCGGCGGGCCGCTGCGATCGTCGACGTGAGCCCGTTCACCCGACCCTGGGGGGCCGTGGGTGCGGCCATCTTCCGCTTCTTCGCGAGGCCGTTCGTGAGCCCGCGGGGCGTGGGCTCGGGGCGCGCGGGGGCCCCCTCCTTGCCCGCGGGGGCGGGCGCCGGCAGGGTCGCGGGCGCCTCCGGCCCCCCGGCCTCCAGCGGGGCTCCGGGAAGGCCGACCCGCTGCCCGAGGGCCTCGATGTAGTCGAGCACCTCCGGCTCCCCGGGACCGCGGATCGGACGCGGGCTCTTGCACACGGGGCACTCCGGGGCGCCCGCAGGGATCGTCGACTTGCACACGGGGCACTCCACGGCAGCGGCGGGCGCGGACGCGGGCCGCTTCGGGGCCTCGAGGACGAGCCTCCCCTCCACGAGGGTGAGGACCATCCCGGAGCGGGGCAGGGGCGTGCCCCCGATCGCGACGACGGCGAGGCCCACGCCCGCGGGCCTTAGCTGCCGGAGATCGAGGACCATGTCGAACGACTCGACGACCGGGGGGGCGACCCCGTGGGCGCGGGGAGCGATGACGAGGGCGAGGGCCCCGGAGGCCCTCGTGACCGCGAGCAGCCTCGCGGCGAGGTCCTCGAGGGACAGGGACGCGATGGACGGGGGCAGGGTCCGGGAGAGGTCGACGGAGACCCGGACGGACCGGAACTCCTTCGCGGAGGCCAGCGCGGCGGTCAGCGCGGCCTCGATCGCGGGAAGGCCGCCGGGATCCCCGTTCTTCGGGGCCGCGACGCGGTCCCAGTCCACGGGGACCGCGCGGCCGAGGGACACCGCCTTGTCCGCGTCGAACCCGAGGTTCCCCATCCGGCGGAAGAGGTCCCGGATCGCGGCATCGGACCCGACGAGGACCGCGGCCTCCCCGTTCCTCAGGCCCTCCAGGAGGAACTGGACGGCGAGCTGGTCCTTCTCCTCCGCGGGCGGCACCAGGAGGAGCACCGCCCCCGCCTTCGGGATCCCCCCGGGGACGAGGTGCTCGAACCCGTCGATGCCGAACCGGCTCACGCCCCGCCTCCCCGCCGGGCCGACGCAACGCGTGCGCTCCTCACGATTCCCCGTCCCCCGCGGCGGATCCCGTCGGAACGCGATCCACGAACGGCGCGGCCCGCGCCCGCGAGACCGTCCATTCCCCTCGTATCCCCGGGACCTCGCTCGCTACTGTAGGATTGGAATCGTATAGAAGTGTGGAACCCCTAAGAACTTTTCCCAGTGTGACTCCGAATCCATTGACGATCGGGGACGACCGCGCGAAAACGTGTGCGGGTCAAAGAGTTCATAACTCGTCCTGCGGGTTCGCACGCGATGCGGGTGGCCCTCGGCGCGAAGTCCGTGGACGACCTCCTCGGCGGAGGCTTCGAGGGCGGGTGCATCACCCTATTGTACGGGGAGGCGGGGAGCGGGAAGACGAACGTCTGCCTCCAGCTCGCGCGGAACGTCGTGAGGGCGGGGAAGAAGGTGATCTACATCGACACGGAGGGCGTGTCGATGGAGCGGCTCGAACAGATGTGCGGGGACGACTTCGAGGTCGTCGTGAAGAACATCCTGTTCACGGAGCCGTACTCGTTCGACGAGCAGGACGTCCTGATCGAGAAAGCGGTCCGGATCACGGAGACGAGCCCGGATGTCGGGTTGATCGTGATCGACAGCGCGACGATGCACTACCGCCTCACGCAGCGGGAGGAGGCGCGGCGGGACGACCTCCAGACCCTGACCCGCCAGATCGCGAAGCTCGTCCGGGTGTCGCGGAAGGTCGGGATCCCCGTGATCGCGACGTCCCAGGTGTACACGGACATCGAGACGGGGCGGTTCCTGCCCCTCGGGGGGCACATGCTCACGCACTCCGCGAAGACGATCGTGGAGCTGTCGAAGACGGGACCGAGCACGCGGGCCGCACGCCTCGTGAAGCATCGCGCCGCGGAGGAGAACCGGACCGCGCGATTCCGGCTCACGAACAAGGGCGTCGAGGGCTAGTCGGGTCCGCATCACTAGGTATAACTAACGATCGCGCGATGGCCTCACCCGAGGGCGCGCGGTCCCCGGGGCCCGACGGATCCCGGCCCGCGCCAGAGGAGGAGCGGGAACGAACACGACGCGCCGTCCCGGAGTTGTCTCCGGGAAAACGGTCCTGGGGCTCTGCTGTCTGCTCATCTCCGCGATCCTCGTGGCGCCCGGTCTCGGATCCTTCGGGGCCGTCGGCCCCACGCCGCCCGCGTCAAACGTCCGGGTGGACTCGGGGTCCGGCACGTCGTCCTCGCCGGCTCTCGCCGCGGAACCGTGGGGCCGGGTCCACGCCACGTGGCAGGACGACCGGACCGGATCCGGGGGGATCCACTATGCGGTCTCGTCGGACTACGGCGCGTCGTGGTCGGCGGACCGAAGGCTCGACGCTCCCGTTCCGGGCGTCGTGAGCTACGAGCCGGACGTCGCCGTCGATCTCACCGCGGGGGGCTCCAACGGAAGCGTGTACGTCGTATGGCAGACGTCGGGGGCCGGTTTGGAGGACGTCTGGTTCGTGCGATCGCCGGATGGCGGGGCGACGTGGAATCTCGGGGTCGTGCTGGATCAAGGGACCGCGTCGACGTACCATCCGTCCGTCGCGGTGGACGGCCTAGGCAGGGTGTTTGTGGTCTGGGCGGACGACCGCGACCCGACGGGGCTCCAGGTGTTCCTGCGCAGCTCCCTGGACGGAGGGGCGAGCTGGACGCCGGAGGTCTCCCTCAGCCGGACGGGGCTGCAGAACCTGCGGCCCGCGGTGTCGGCGCACGGCGAGGGGGTGTACGTGGCATGGATCTCCACGGACCTCGCGTCTCGGTACGCGATCACCGTGGCCGCCTCCGGGGACGGCGGGGGGACCTGGGCGACCACGGACGCCGTCGTCCGGCAGCTCCCGGAGTCGATCCGGGACTTTGACATCTCCACGGGCCCCGCCGGAGAGCTTCACCTCGTGGTCGCGAGCATCGACGCCGCGGCCTTCCAGCGGATCGAGTACGTCCATTCGGACGACCTCGGACGCGCCTTCTCCGTCCCGGAGACCGTGGCGGGTCCGGTGACCGGCGCGACATTGAGGGACTCCCGGATCGCGGTCCTCGGACCCGTCGCCGCGGTCGCGTGGGCGCTCCAGGCGGCGGGGCCGATCGCGGCGGACTACGACGTGTATTACGCGTGGTCCTCCGGGGGGCCGTGGTCTGCGCCGATCCGCGTGGACGACACGAGCCGCAACGGGAATCCCGCGGACGACGCGTCCTCCCAGGACCGGCCCGCGATCGCCGCCGGGGGGGCGGTCTTGCACTTCGCCTGGGTGGACGGACGCTCCGCGACCCTCCCGGACGTGTACACGTCCCGCGCGGAATGGGATCAGCCGCTGATCACGGAGGTCCGGGATTCCCCGGATGGGGAGGAGTTCGTCGAACTCTACGGCTGGGGCCGGACCCCGATCTCGATGGCGGGGTGGTCCCTGGAGGTCGACGGCGTGCGGTTCGACATCGGCGGCCTCGGCGCGATCCCGGCGGGGGCGTACGTCACCGTGGGGGACTCGTCCCCTGCGACCCTCGTCCTTCCGATCGACCTCGCCGACGAGGGTTCCCGGATCCGGCTCCTCGGTCCCGGCGGTGGGGAGGACGCCGCGGGCTTCGGACAGAAAGGAGTGGGTCCGGACCCGAGACCCGCGCAGTCCTCCGGCCGGTACACGGACGGCGTCGCGTACGGTCGCACGTGGACGTGGCAATCGAGCCCGACGCCGGGCGCCGCGAGCTCGGTCCCACCGCCGATGCTCGGACCCCGCCTCGTCCTGAACGAGGTCTTGTACAATCCCTCGGACCCGGCCACCGCCTTCGTCGAACTCTACTACCGCGGGACCGCCCCCGCGACGCTGTCCGGGATCGCGGTCGTCGGGGACGCGATCGCCGCGCTGCCGCCGATCGACTTCTCTCCGGCGCAGAGATCCTACGTCGTGTTCGCGCCGGATGCACCGGGGCTCTTCTCGTCCCTCGACGCGGCGGGGGACAACGTGTACCTCGCGGACGCCACGGGCCGGCTCTGGGACGAGGCGGGCTGGAGCACCCCGCACCAGAGGGACCGGGTGATGAGCCGGGTCCCGGAGGGGGAAGGGACCCACGATGGGTTCGACGACGCATCCTCGATGGCGGCGGGCTGGAGGTTCGATCTCCCGCCGGGCCTGCTGGGAATGCGGATCGAACCCGACCAGCGGGGACTCGGCGACCTCGGGGAGGTCGTGCGATACGACCTGACGGTCCGGAATGAGTTGCGGCACGCCGAGGACGTGGAACTCGAGGTGTCGAGCGCCCCCACGGGATGGCGGGTGGACCTCGTCGAGGCGGACGGCGTGACCCCGGTCGCGGACACGAACGGGGACGGGAAGCCGGACTTTCCGGACCTCTCCCCGCTGGAGACGAGGACCCTCGTCGCCCTCGTCTCGATCCCGTCCGCGCCTCCCGTGGGGGACACGGAGGTCACGAAGGTCTTCGCGTCCGCGCGGTCGAACGGGATGATCCGGGCGAACGCCACGCTCACTACGACGACGGTGCCCCACATCGACCCCTTCAAGTGGGCGGACCCCACGACGATCTACGCGGAGGGCTCCCCGAGCCCCCTCGTCACGGAGACGACGGTCCACCTCGAGATCGTCGGGTCGGGGCAGGCGATCGAGGAGCGGTTCCCCCAGGACACGATCTTCGTCGTCGATTCCTCCGGGAGCATGACGGTCCCCCCGTTCAGCAGCGACCCGACGGGGATGCGGATCGACGCGATCAAGGCGTACATCGCCGGGATGGCCGCGACCGACCGCGCCGCGATCGTCGGCTTCGCCCGCGACCCGGACTACGGACAGGACCTAGGGGCCTGGCTCGTGAACGACATCGCGGGCGGGACCCCGACCCACCTCACGTGGATGGACGCCCCGGGCAAGCTCGTCATGCAGGGGAACGCGGAGACGATGCGGTTCGGGAACGGGGGGACGAACATCGAGAAGGCGCTCCAGATCGCGCACCAGGAGTTCCTCCCCGCGTACGGGCCCACCCCCGCCTGCGCGGATTACCCGCGACCGTTCCCCCAGCCCCCCGCGGGCGGGATGTCCGGCCACGTGTGGGTCGAGATCCTGTTGACGGACGGACTCCCGAGCCACGCGCAGGCGTGCACGGACGACGAGGTCACGATCGCGGCGGCGAGCCGGATCCGGATCTTCACGATCGGCCTGGGGGGCGCGGCGGACCAGACGTACCTCCAGGACATCGCCGCGCGGACGGGCGGGAAGTACTATTTCGCGAGGACCCCCGCCGACCTCATCGCGGTGTACGGGGAGATCGCGACGGTCGTGAACCGGATCGCGGGATACGATGGCGACGTGAACGACGACCTCCCGATGGTCGCGGACGTCGTCCCGGCGGGCGTCCACGTCGTCCCCGGGACGTTCCGGGACCCGGCGACGGGGATCCCGAAGCCGCCCGCGTGGGAGGGGGCGTCCGCCGGGCGGACCGTGCTCGAGTGGAACGTGACCCAGCTCGAGATTGGCGAGTCGTGGGCCGTCGAGTATCGGGTCTCGACCCCGAGACTGGGGCGGGTGCCCGTGTCCGAGTACCCGGACGCGAAGGTCACGTACCTCCGGTGGGACAACCGGTCCGTGACCCTCAGGTTCCCGCCCGTGGAGGTCACCGTGCTCGAGGCGCCGCCCCAGGCCAGGGTCACGTACACGATCGCCCGGGACCCGGACCGTGGATCCGTGACCGTCGATGGGGTCACGGTCGCCGCTCCGGCGACGTTCTCGTGGGCCGTTGGGGACACCCACACGATCTCCGTCCCGGAGGTCGACGGGTTCGGACCTTCGGAGCGGGACGTGTTCGACGACTGGGATGACGACGGGGGTGCGACCCACGGGATCACGGTCGGGGCCGTGGACGCGCGGATCACCGCGTTCTTCGACACCCAGGTCGTCGCGACGATCCGGACCTCGGGGCTGTCGCCCTCCCTCGGGGCCTCCGTCACGTTCCGGGCGCTCGGCGAGGACTCCTCCGGCCGCACCTCCGCGACGTGGTGGACGTGGGTCGACGTCGGTTCCCCTCTCGCGATCGAGAACCCCGTCGCGGTCTCGCCCGCGGAGCGGTACGCCTCGCAGGACGCGACCGCGTGGACCGTGACCGGCCCGCTCGAGGCGGATGTCGCGTACTACCGGCAGTGGAGGGTCCGCGTGACGGCCCTGGGCCTCGAGGCCGGGCACCCGGCGAACCTGCACGGGGTCGCGTTCGGCTCCCCTGTCGACGCCCCCGTCGCGTCCGAGTGGGAGGACTGGGTGGACGATGGCCGGGACCTCTCCCTGGAGCCGCTCGTGCAGGCGGGCCCCCGCGAGCGTTTCGTCGCCCGCGACGGGACCGCTTGGACGATCCGGTCCGCGGACCCGCGGACCGTGCGGTACGCGCACGAGTACCGCCCCGCGGTCGCCCTCGTCGGGACGGACGGGGATCACAGCGTGTCCCTCGCGATCGACGAGGGCGGAGGGGTCGTCACCCTCCCGGGCCTCCACGGGGCGTGGACGGACTGGGTCGAGGCGGGAGGCCGCCTGGAGTTCTCGCGGCGCACGAGCGGGGATCCGCCGAGGTACGCGATCGATCCGACGAGCCTCCTGGTGACGGGCGCCTTCGACGCGACGGTCCGGTACGCGCCGGAGGCGTCGAACCTGAAGCCGCTGATCTCCCTCGTGTACGTCGCGGTGATCCTCGGGGTGGCGGCCGTCGTCGCCCACCGCCGTCCCCTCGACCTCATCGTGCGCCCCTCGGCGGGCCGTCGCGGGCCCGGGACGTCGAACGTGCCGGCGAGGCTCCGCGACGCGGACGACCTCGCGGCGAAGGTCCGGAAGGACCGATGGCTCACGTTCCTGAGGATCGGGATCCCGCTCGCGGGGATCGAAGGGGTGATCGGACTCCTCTCCCTCCAGACGGGATTCCTACGGGTGCCCGAGGCGGGGAGTTGGCTGTCGATGGGGCTCCTCGTGAACACGATCCTGCTCGCCCTCGCGATCGGGATCGATGCGGTCGCCCACCGGAGGGGCTACGGGCCGAACCCCCGAACCCCCCCGCCGCCGCCCCCGTCGTCTCACGATAGTGAACGTCGGCGCTAACGTACGCGGCCTCGCTGCGCCTCCGCGAGTCGGCGGAGGAGGTCCCGCACGCGGTCGTCCCGCAACGAAACGTCCTCGAGGGCTGAGAGGGCGGCCGCGACGTTCGTGATGATCCGCGACTCCATCGCGTCGAGGACGTGTTCGCGGAGGAGGCGCCGGACGAGGGCGATGTCGCGCGCTCTCGTGCGAGGCCCCCGGCCGTACGCGCGGAGGAACGCCGCCCGATCCCGGGCGGGGAGGCGGTCCACCGCCATCGCGAACAGGCGGGTCCGCTTCCCGTTCCGGATGTCCCCGGTCGAGGAGCCGCCGATCTTCGACGCCACGACGCCCGCCCCGAGGAGGTCGTCGCGGTCCTGGAACGCGATGGAGAAGCGGTGCGCGTACGCCTCGAGGGCGCCCCGCGCGCCCGGGGTCGCCCCCGCCAGGAGGGCGGCCGTCGCCGCCGCGCCCCGGTACAGGCGGCCCGTCTTGCGGTCGCTCATCGCCTCGTAGTCCCCCTCGCGGATCCGGGGCGCGACCTCGAAGTCGATGTCGAGACCCTGGCCGTCGCTGAGGACGAGGTCGACCTCCGTGAGCTCCTCGAGGAGCGGCTCCCGCACGGAAGCGTCGAGCCCCTCCGCGCCCTCGATCGCGCGCTCCGCCAAGGAGCGGATCCGGAGGGCGTCGAGGATCGCCTGCGAGGCCCCGTAGCGGGTCCTCCGGGTCCGGAAGACGACGCCGGGCCTCGAGGCGTCCCTCCCGCGGTACAGGCGGGAGTTCGTGGACCATGCGGAAGGGAACGTGCGGCGGCGGACGTCCTCGTCCATGATGTCGTCGAGGAACAGGGTGTAGAGGTGGTACCACTCCAGCCACGTCGCGGCGCGGGCGACGCCGGGCCCCGCGGGCTCCCCGGCGAGACCCTCGTATCCGGCGACGGCGAGGACGTACCGGTACCGCTTCCCCGCGAACAGGGTCCTCGCGTTCGCGCGGAGGGTGCGGCTCGAGGGGAACGGGGACTCCGGATGCTCGGAGAGGTACGCGTCGAGCTGCGCGCGAATCTCCGCGTTCGAGCGGTCGCGGTACGGCGCGATCCGGGCCTCCAGGCCCTCCGCGTTCGCGTCGGGGTCCCGGGCCAGGGGCTCAGTCCCCCGCGAGGTCGATCCAGTCCGCGGTGGGCTTGTTCACGATGCAGCGGGCCTCCCGAAGCTCTTTCAGATTCGAGGCGCCGACGAGGAACATCGCCGCCCTCAGCTCCTCGATGACGCTCTGTAACTCCTGGACGACCGCCTCCGCGCTCACCTTCGCGGCCTCGAGCATCGGCTTCGCCATCCCCGCCGCGCTCGCCCCGAGGGCGATCCCCTTCGCGACGTCGAGGCCGGAGCGCACGCCGCCCGTCGCGATCACCGGAAGGCCGACGTTCGAGAGCACGACGCTCGCGGGGGTCGGGATCCCCCAGTTCCAGAACGTCGCGCCGAGCCGCTCCTTCAGGGTCGCGGCCTCCTTCTTCGCGCGGTAGTACTCCACGGCGGAGAAGCTCGTCCCGCCGAGGCCGCCGACGTCGATCCCCTTCACGCCCGCCCGCTTCAGGAGGAGGGCGACCTCGCGGGAGATCCCCGCCCCCGTCTCCTTCGCGAGGACGGGGAGCTTCGTCGCGAGCCCCCGGATCGCAGCGAGGACGGACTTCGCGCGGCGGTCCCCCTCCGGCTGCACGACCTCCTGGAGGAAGTTCAGGTGGACGATGAGGACGTGGGCGTCCACCATCGCGATCGCGCGGCGGGCGTCCTCGAGGCCGTACGCCCGCTTCCCCTCCTGGGGGATCAGCTGGGGGGCGCCGAGGTTCGCGAACCGGAGGGGGACGTCGTACTCCTTCACGACCGCGTACGTGTCCACGAGCTCGGGCTTCTCGAGGGCCGCGCGCTGGGACCCCACGCCCATCGCGACGCCGACCTCCGCGGCCCCCTTCGCGAGGTTCGCGTTGATCTCCCGCCCCATCCCGAAGCCCCCCGTCATCGAGGAGATCACGAGGGGCGCGTTCAGCTTGCGGCCGAAGAGGGTCGTGGAGACGTCGATGTCGTCGAGGTCGATCTCCGGGACCGCGCGGTGGAGGAGATGGACGTCGTTCCAGTAGTTGTACTCCGCGGAGACGTTCTCGCTCAGGATGATGTTCACGTGCTCCGCCTTCCGCTGCTCCGTCCGGCTCGGCTCCGGCACTACGCCACCACCCGCGTCCCCACGACGTCCTGTCCCTTCGCCGCGGCCTCGAGGCGGCCCCTCGCGAGGCCGTTGATGATCCGCACGTCCCGCGCGTGCTTCGCGATCGCGAGCATCCGTTCGAGCTTCCGGCGCAGCCCTCCCGTGACGTCCTGCCCCGCCTCGTTCGGGAGCGCGAGGGTGCCCATGGCGGAGGCGTCGACGACGTCGAGCCGGGTCGCGCCCCGGTCCCGCTTCGGGTCACCGGTGTACACGCCGTCCACGTCCGCGACGAACAGGACGCGGTCCGGACGGAAGAGCTTCGCGAGCTCGAGGATCACGTCGTCCCCGGAGGCGATCGAGAACCCGCGCTTCGTGTCCATCACGACGTCCCCGAAGGAGACGGGGAGGAGCTCCCGCATCAGGTAGTCCCGGAACGGCCCGACGTCGAAGGACACGAGGCGGCCGTCGTGGTACCGCATCACGAGGCTCGGCGGGACCGCGGCGGGACGGAGTCGGGCCCTCAGGAGGGCGTCGAGCACCTTGAGGTCGAGGGCCCGGACGTCCCGCTGGACCTGCGCGACCGCCGACAGGGCGGCGGCGTCCCGCGCCCCCTCGCTCAACCCGTGCTTCGCGGCGAGGATGTGGCCGTACGAGCCCGCCCCGTGCACGACGATTGTGTCCGGGCCCGCCCCCGCCGCGAGCTCCCTCGCGAGGCGGGAGAGGTCGGGGCCGCGGAGGGTGCGGTACTTCGACTTCACCGTGATCACGGAACCGCCGAGCTTCACGAGGAGCATGGAGGGTGTGCGAGAATTCGAGCCCGGATTAAAAGGTTGGTCACCCCGGAGGGCCCATGGAGCCTCCCTCGGGCGTCGAGCACTTTCGGCCACCCCCCACAGGTATCCTTACGTAAGGATACCTCCTCCGGATCCCCATGCAGATCGGGTGCGGCTATCGGGTCATGGACGTCCGCGGGCGGGGATACCTCTACTTCTGGCACTACGAGCCGAAGGACGGCCGGCGCCGGCAGGTGTACGACTACGTCGGCCCCGCGCGGGACGGGGACGCACGGAGGAAGGTCGTCGACCTCCTCGAGCAGTACACGCGGCGGGCGATCGACGAGGCGCGCCGCCAGCTCCAGGCGGAGCGGATCGAGGCGATGGCGGGCGCCCGGTGATTCCTCATGTTATCCTTACGTAAGGATAGCTGGAGGCTGGACGGCGCACCCGCCGACGGCGTGCCGCGTCGCTAGTTTGAAATGGAACGACCCCTTCCGCACGAATCGGAGAGGGGCGATGGGAGGTTGCCGCCTGACGATCATCGCGATAGCCTTGGCCCTCGCGATCCCGCTGCTCACCGCGTACGCGGGGTCCCCGATATCCCTCCAGCGGGAGCCGGCCCCGATCCGACTCGCAATCCTGCACGGGCCCGTCCCAGTGTCCGGGATCCTCCTGTATCCATGGGGCCCCGCAGGCACCAGGTCGGCGCCCCTCGCGGTCGCAGCGAACGCGACCCTGATCCCCGTCGGGAGGGACTACCGCGTGACGAACAATCCCGACGCTCAGAACGAGGTCTCCGTCTCGGTGAACCTGAGGAACGGGAAGAACCTCATCGCCTCCGCGAACGACTACCGCGGGTATCCCGGGCTGCCCGGGGACGTGTGGTGCGGGGTGTACTCGACCCTGGACGGCGCCCGATCCTGGTTCGAGCAGCTCGTCCCTCGCACAGGGCCCCTCACGCAGGTCACCGTCTCCGGTGACCCGAGCGTCGCGTTCGACGCGGACGGGAACGGGTACGTCACGTGCCTCGGGTTCAGCCGCACCCTGAACGACAACGTCCTCACCGTCTCGAGGTCCGCGGACGGCGGGCGCACGTGGGGGACCGCGGTCCTGGTCGAGGGGACGACCCCCAACGTGTTCCACGACAAGCCGTACATGGCCGCGGACACGACCGCCGGCCCCACCCGAAACAACGTGTACGTGACGTGGACCCGGTTCATCTCCGGGGCGGGGGAGTGCGGGAATTACGCCGCCCCAATCTACTTCTCGCGGTCCGTCGACGGGGGCCTCACGTTCTCGACGCCGACGGAGATCTCAAGCGCCGGGTACCGCTGCAGCCAGGCCTCCCAGCCCGCCGTCGGCCCCGGCGGGGAGGTGTACGTCTCCTGGGTGAACGGGAACCGTGTCGTCGTCGTCCGCTCCCTGGACGGCGGGCTGACCTGGGGGCCGAAGACGACGGTCGCGATCCTCGACCCGGGGGAGGTCTACGGCGGGGCGCCGCGGACCCCGCACTTCCCGAGCATCGCGGTGAACCCGGTGAACGCGCCCACGGGGAACCGCGTCCACCTCGTGTGGGCGGACGGCCGGTTCGGGACCGCGGACATCCTGATGGCGACGTCCGTGGACGGCGCCGCGACATGGGGCCCCGCCGTGCGGGTGAACGACGACGCGACGAACGCGCAATTCTTCCCGTGGGTCGCGGCCTCCGAGACGGGAAAGGTGTTCGTCTCGTTCTACGACCAGCGGGACGATCCGAACGGCCACGACCTGGCCGTGTACGTCGCGGCCTCCGTGGACTTCGGCGCCTCGTTCCAGAGGAACCAGCGGGCAAGCGCGTCCTCGTTCGACCCGGGGACCTGGTTCATCGGGGACTACAACGGGCTCGCGGCGTCCGCGGACTTCGCGTTTCCCGTGTGGTGCGACCTGCGGAACGGCGGGAACGAGGAGGTCTACATCGGGGCCCCGTTGTCCCTCGTCCCGGGCGTCCCGCGGATGATGAACCCGTAGCGGATGCGACGCGCACGAACCGGCTCCCTGAACAGTCCCGCAGACCTACGGGTGCGGGGGTGCGGGACCCTCGTTCGTCGGCAGATTCTTGGACACACGAGCCTTCCCGGAACCCGGCGCGGGGATGTGCGGCTTCGCGGTTCTCATCGTGCTCGTGTTTACGCTTCCGCCCCTGACGGTGAGCCTCGACTCCGCCAGAACCGACGAACCCGGCGGCCCCTCAATCCAGACCCCGGCGGCCTCGCTCCGGCCGCATTTCGCAACCGTCGTGGCGGGCGCAGACTCGCTCCGGACCCTCGCGGTCGACGGGGAGGCCTACTTACTCCCGGTCGGGGCGGAGCACCGCGTCACGAACAACGCGAGCCCGCAGAACGAGGTGTCGATCGCCCTGAATCCGCGGAACCCGAGGAACATCGTCGTGGGCGCGAACGACTACCGGCCGGGGAATCTGTGGTGCGGTGTCTACACGTCCGTGGACGGAGGACGAACCTGGATCGAGCAGCTCGTGCCGCGGAACGGGAGCCTGAGCCTCGCCGAGATGTCGGGGGACCCCAGCGTCGCGTTCGACGCGGACGGCAACGCATACGTCACGTGTATCGGCGTCGAGGGCTGGAGTTTCGTCGCGATCGCGAAGTCCACGGACGGCGGACTCACATGGGGCACGCCCCGCCAGGTCGTTGCGGCCGAACCGGATGTCATCCACGACAAGTCGTACATGGCGGTGGATACGTCGACGGCGCCGACCCGGGGCAACGTGTACGTGACATGGACTCGGTTCTTGTACGATTCCCTGGGGCAGCTCATCGAGTCCCCCATCTACTTCTCCCGCTCCACCGACGGAGGGACGACATGGTCCGCGGAGAAGGAAATCTCGGACCCCGGTGGTAACCTCGACCAAGGCTCCCAACCCGCCGTCGGTCCGGCGGGCGAGCTGTACGTCTCCTGGGCCGCCCGCACGGGGACCGACAAACGCGTCGCGGTGACGAAGTCGATGGACGGCGGGCTCACCTGGGGCCCTACGGTAATCGTGAACACCCTGGATGATCCGGGCCCGCTCTACCCGGTCCGACCCCGGACGTCGCACCTCCCGAGCATCGTAGTGAACCCGATCGACGCGTCCGGCGGTAACCGGGTGCACATTGTTTGGGCGGACCGGCGGTTCGGCGATGCGGACATCGTGATGTCCACGTCGGTGGACGGCGGGGTCACGTGGGAGGCGCCCGTGAAGGCAAACGACGACGCGACGGCGAACGCGCAGTTCTTCCCCTGGGTCGCCGCGTCGACGAACGGCAAGGTCTTCGTCGCGTTCTACGACCGACGGGACGATCCGGGCGACCGTCTATTGACGGTGTACGTGACCATGTCGACGGACTTTGGCGTCTCATTCGGGCGGAACCAGCGAGTGAGCGCGCAGTTCGACCCGGGGACGTCGTTCATCGGCGACTACATCGGGATCGCGGCGTCGGGGGACTCCGCGTACCCGGCCTGGTGCGACCTCCGGAACGGAGGCGAGAGAGAGATCTATATGGCGGGCCCGCTGCGGATGGACCCCACCATCCCACCCACGAGGGTTCCGTAGCGGGCCGAACCGTTAAATAGCGCCTTCCTGTACGAAGGAGACCTCCGACCATGCCCCGCAAGCCGAACTCGATGTACCGGGAGATCCGAGGCCAGGCGTACACCCGCAAGGAATACATGGGCGGGATCCCCGGGATCCGGATCAGCCAGTGGGACATCGGGGACCTGAAGACGAAGTTCCCCGTGAAGCTCCACCTCCTCGCGGAGGAGCAGTGCCAGATCCGGCACATCGCCCTCGAGGCCGCGCGGATCAGCGCGAACCGGTACATCGCGAAGAAGGCGGGGAACGCGTACCACCTCAAGCTCCGGCTCTATCCGCACAACGTCCTCCGGGAGAACAAGATCGCGACGGGGGCGGGCGCGGACCGGATCTCCGAGGGGATGCGGGCCGCGTTCGGCGGGGCCGTCGGCGTCGCCGCGCGGGTACACCCGGGCACGAAGATCATCTCGATCGAGACGACGGAGGCCCACATCGCGGACGCGAAGGTGGCCCTCCGGAAGGCGGGCGTAAAGCTCCCGACGCCATGGCGGATCGTCATCGAGATGCCGAAGGCGAAGTAGTCCCGGTCCCGTGGATCACACGGGCTGGCTGCAGGACATGCAGAACTTCGCGTACTCGGGGTTCAGGCGGCCGCAGCCCCGGCACCGGACGCGGACGTCCCCCGCCCGCATCTCCTCCCGGTCCCGGACCGTGCTCCCCGCCGCCGCGCCGCTCACGGCGCCGACGAGGAGGAAGATCCACCAGAGGCGGAGGAGCCATCCGCCCGCGCCCGCGAGGACCCCGCCGATGACGAACAGGATAACCGCGCCGAAGAAGGAGCTGAAGAACGAGCCGATCGAGAAGTTGTCGCTGATCGCCGCTCCGATCGTGCCCGTGAAGAACTGGAGCATCCCGTAGAGGATCAGCACGATACCGATGATCGTGAGGACGGCCCCGATGAGGAGGACCGTGACGGCCCCCCAGCCGAAGGGGAGGCTCGGCGGGCCCCGGCTCCGGTGCGTGTGCGCCGCAACAACGGCGGCGGTGGTCAGACCCATCGTCTCCGGCGTCCGTTTCTCCGGTAATAAAGCTTTCACAGGCATTCCCAGCCGCGGTATTCATCGGTCCGGGACCGGGGACAGGTTTTTCCCCCGCCCCGCGTGTCGAGCCCTCGATGGCGGACATCGACCGGCTCCTCGAGGTGATCCGGGGCCGGGACGCGAAGACCGTGGGCCTCCAGTTCCCCGTGGGGCTCCGGACGAAGGCGGTCGAACTCGCGCAGGAGATCGAGGCGAGGACAGGCGTCGCGTGCATCGTCTCCGCGGACCCCTCGTTCGGCGCGTGCGACGTCGCGGAGATGCCCGTGGACCTCGTCGTGCACCTCGGCCATGCGCCGATGCCCCACCTCCGGTACGACCGCGTGTTCTTCCACGACCTCGGGAGCCCGCCCCTGAGGGACATGAAGTTCGTGGACGCGGCACTCCCCCTCCTCCCGAAGCGGGTCGGCCTCCTGACGACGTATCAGTTCCGCGAGTGGCTCCCCGCCATCGCGAAGTACCTGCAGGAGAAGGGACACGACGTCTTCGTGGGCCCGCCGGACAAGCGGGTCGCGTACGCGGGGCAGCTCCTCGGGTGCGACTACCACACCGCGACCGTGATCGAGAAGGACGTCGACGGATACCTGTACGTCGGGACGGGGGACTTCCATCCCCTCGGGGTCGCGATCCTAGTGCCCGACAAGCCCGTGATCATCGCGGACCCGGAGCGGGGTGAGGCGCGAGACCTGAAGGAGGTGCGGGACCGGATCCTCCGGCAGCGGCACGCCGCGATCGCGAGGGCCCGGGACGCGGAGACCTTCGGGATCATCGTCTCGAGGAAGGTCGGCCAGGACCGCAGCGGGCTCGCGGACGACCTCAAGGCCCTCGCCGCGAAGCACGACCGCCGCGCGACGATCTTCCTCATGGACCTCGTGTCCCCGGAGTTGCTGATGGGGTACCGCGTGGACGCGTGGGTGAACACCGCGTGCCCGAGGATCGCGATCGAAGACATCCTCCAGTACAAGCAGCCGATCCTCACGCCCCAGGAGTTCGAGGTCGTCCTCGGGGAGCGGGACTGGAAGGACTACGTCTTCGACGAGATCCGCGCGTACTAGGGCGGCGGCGAAGGCCGCGGCCGCACCATCCATTATGGTTATTTGACCATAACAAGCGCGTGTGACCGGACGCGCATCCCGGAACTTTCATTGCCTGGCCGGGCTTCGCCCCGCCCCATGGCCCGGCCGCCGGTCCTGCGGATGCTGGAGCGGATCGCCCGCCAGCCCACGGCGCCCCTCCACGAGCACGCGGTCGTGAGGGAGGCGGCCCGAATCGCCCGGGAGGCGGGGGTCCGAATCCGACTGGACTCCTATGGGAACCTCGTCCTCCGGCCCTCGCGGCCGCGGCGGGGTCCCGCGATCTGGCTCGTCGCCCACATGGACCACCCTGGGATCGAGGTCACAGGTCCCGGCAAGGCCCGGCTCTCGGGCGGCGTCGCGCCACCGTACCTCCGGCGGGGCACGCGGCTCCGGGTCTACCATGGCGGAGAGCCGACCCCCGCGAGACTCCTCCGGTTCACGAGGTCGAGCCTTGCGATCCGCTTCGATGGCGGGAGGACCGCACGCCGCGGGGACTTCGGCGTCTGGGAGCTCGAGGACTTCCGCGTGGCGGGGACGCGGGTCCACGCGCGACAGCTCGACGACCTCGCGGGATGCGCGGTCTCCCTTGCGGCGATGGCCCGCGTCGCGCGGACCGGCTCGTCGAACCTGAACGTCCTCCTGACCCGCGCGGAGGAGATCGGGTTCGTCGGCACCCTGGGGGCGATCGAGTCCGGCACGGTCCCACGGGACGCCTGGGTGATCAACGTCGAGGCCAGCAAGGCGCTCCCGGGAGTGGAGATCGGCGGCGGTCCCGTCATCCGGGTCGGCGATCGGCGACGCACGTTCGATGCGGGGGCAGAGGAGCTCCTGCTCGCGGGACGAGCCCGACTTCGCACGACGAGGTCGGTGCAGCGAGCATTGATGAGCGGCGGGACCTGCGAGGCGACCGCGTTCAGCCTCCATGGGTATCGCGCGACCGGGGTCGCGATCCCTCTCGGGAACTATCACAACATGGGCGCCGGGAACCGCCTGGCGGCGGAGTTCGTGGCGGTAAGAGACCTTGCGACCGCGGTGGACCTCATCGAGCTCGCCGTCCGCCACGCGCGCGAGACTCTCCGGCGGGGACCGGCCCTCCGAAGGACCATCGATGGGTACGTCCGGCGGTACGGGAAACGATTGAAGGACTCGAGGCCGCGTCTATCGACCCGCCGATGAGGACGCCGGAGTCCGGGCCAGAAAGAGCGCGCGGCCCTCGCTGCGGAACGGTACAAGGTCGCGCCCAGCGTCGAAAACTCGGACGACGTCGAACCCCGCCCGCTCGAGGGCGGCCCGCACCTCGATCTCGGAATAACAACGCTGCGTGAGGGTCAGATCTGACCGCCTCCATTCTGTTCGGACCTTCCGGAAGATCGTGAGGTCCATACGCCCCAGTCCCTCCTGGGGGGAGTAGCTGGAGCGGTAGGCGACAACGTGGTCGTCCTCGATGATCGCGGACTCGCCCCGCCATCGGGTGCGGTAGCCCGCTTCCATGTTCATGTCGAACAGGAACCCGCCGCCTATCTTCAGGGCGGCGCTCACGTTCCGGAAGACGGACTCGAGTTCCTTCGAAGTCATGATGTGGTTCAGACTGTCGTAGGTCGAGAGGGCTGCGTCGTGGATGGGCGGGAGCCGGAACGAGCGGACGTCCGCCACCCGGAACGCCGCGCGGGGGGCGTTCTTGCGGGCGAGGGCGACCATCTCCTTCGATCCGTCGATTCCCGTCACCCGGAACCCGCGCTTCGATAGAAGACCCGCGAGCTGTCCGGTGCCGGAGCATACGTCGAGGATACGTCCCTTGGGCGGGAGATCGCGAAGAAGAACCCGGTCGATCACAGGGAAGACCGCCTCGGAGAACACGGACCCCCAGTGCCGGTTGTAGGCCCAGGCGAAGGAGTCGTAGGCGGTGTACCGGCCGTCTGTCGACATGCATTCGGCAGCGCGGGCGGCGGGCTTAATGCCTCCCTCGCATCTTGCCGACGCGTGACCTCCCTGCGTGCGATCGTCCTCCTGTCCGGAGGGCTGGACTCGAGCACGGCACTCGCGATAACGTCCAGGGAGGGCCGCGAGGTCCACGCGCTGACGATCGACTACGGACAGCGCCACAGAAAGGAGATTGAGGCCGCGAAGAAAGTCGCGAGGCATTTCGATGTGAAGTCTCACAAGGTCCTGAAGATCGATCTCGCCGCGATCGCGCAGTCCGCCCTCACGGACCGGAACGTCCGGGTCCCGACCCAGCGGACCCTCGAGGAGATGGGGCGCGGCATCCCCGCCACGTACGTCCCCGCCCGCAACACGATCCTCCTCGGCCTCGCCCTCGCCTACGCGGAGTCCCTCGATGGGGACGAGATCGTGATCGCGGCGAACGCCCTCGATTTTAGCGGATATCCCGATTGCCGCCCCGAGTTCTACCGGGCGTTCGAGGAGGTCGCCCGACTCGGCACGAAGCGCGGGGTCGAGGGCCGCCCGATCCGAATCGTGACGCCGTTGATCTCGATGTCGAAGGCGGACATCGTCCGGAAGGGGGAGGAGCTCAGAGTTCCCTGGAAGTTCACGTGGTCCTGCTATCTTGGCGGGGAGAAGGCGTGCGGTGTCTGCGACTCCTGCCAGCTCCGGCTCAAGGGCTTCAAGGAGGCCGGCGCGAAGGATCCGCTCCCGTACGCGCGGCGGGCGCAGACCTTATAACGCCTCCATGGACATTGCATCCCGCCTCCATGGCGACGCAGACCGTCCCGCGAGCGAATCCCGGCGAGACGTTCCTCCTCAGCGAGTGCTACGCGACGATCCAGGGGGAAAGCACGTTCGTCGGAACCCCCACCGTCTTCGTCCGCTTATACACGTGTAACCTGCGGTGCGTGTGGTGCGACTCGATGTACGCGGTGGAGGGCGGAGAGTACAAGGAAGTTTCCGTTCGAGACCTCGTCGCCCGGGTCCGGGACCTTGCGGACCCGAATGATCGCGGCCCCCGCTACGGGATCCGGAACGTCTGCTGGACGGGCGGGGAGCCGCTCCTGCAGTGGCAGTCGATCGTGGGAGCGATCGAGAGGCTGCCCGCAGATTTCGTCCACACGTTCGAGACGGACGGTGAGGTCGACCTCTCGGCGTTCGATGACGCGACGTCCGCGAAGCGGGAGGCGGGGCTCGTGCGGTACATCATGGATGTGAAGTGCCCGGGCTCCGGAATGAAGGCGAAGGTCGCGTTCGAGAACCTCCGACTCCTGCGGCGGGAGGATGAGGTGAAGTTCGTCCTCGCAGACCGGACGGACTACGAGTTCGCCCGCAACGTGATCACGAGCCGGACGATTCCCGCGGGGACGGTCCTCTTCTCACCGGTGACCCCGGCGCACAAGGTCGACAGGGGTCTCGACCCCGCGACCCTCGCGAAGTGGATCCTCGAGGACCGCCTCAGCGTCCGCCTCCAGCCCCAGGTCCACAAGTACATCTGGCCCGGCAAGGACCGCGGCATCTAGGGCACCTTCATTATCTCCCGCCATCTTGGATAGCGTGTGCGGTTCGAGGAGCTGGATCACACCGCGGACGCCGGCATCCGGTCGTATGGCGCGACCCTGGAGGAACTGTTCGAGAACACCGCGGCAGGGATGTTCAGCCTGATCGTGGACCTCGAGACCCTGAAGCCGAGGGGCGAGGTGGAGGTCCGCGTGAAAGCGGAGGACCTCGAGACCCTCATGGTGAACTGGCTCCAGGAGCTCCTGTTCCTCCACGAGACCCAGCGGCTCGTGTTCTGCGAGTTCGACGTCGCGATCGAGAGGTTCGACCTGACAGGGCGGGCCCGCGGGGAAGCGATCGACAAGCGCCGCCACGATCTCAAGCTCGCGGTGAAGGCCGTAACGTACCACCGCCTCAAGGTGGATCCGGAGAAGGGCGTCGCGGAGGTCATCTTCGACATCTAGGGGCGGGCGATGATCGAGGGCGTGACGTTCGACTGGTGGAACACCCTGGCGATGAGCTCGCCGGAGCAGGACCGGAGGTTGCGGGACCTCCGGATGGAGAGGCTCGCGCCGTCCCTGTCCCGGCTCCCCCGACCCCCCACCCGGGAGGCGCTCCTCCTGGCGTACGACCGCCAGACGGAGATCCTCTCGGAGGCCTGGGGGCGGGGCGTGGACCTGAACCGGTCGGAGCAGATCGCGACGTTCTTCCGGCTCGCCGGCCTCGACGGGCAGGCTCCCGCACTTTTCGAGGCGGCCGTGGAGGCGTTCGGCGGGGCTCTCCTCGAGATCCCGCCGGCCCTCTTCCCTCATGTCTCGGAGACCCTCGACCATCTCAAGCGGGAGGGCTATCAGGTGGGGCTCGTCTCGAACACGGGCCGCACGTGGGGCCGCTACCTTCGGCGGCTCCAGGACCGCCTCGGGATCGGGAAGTACTTCGACGCGCGCGTCTTCTCCGACGAGATCGGGATCCGAAAACCGGAGGCGGGAATCTTCGACGTCGCGCTCTCGAACCTCGGACTCCGGCCGGACCGCGTGGTCCACGTCGGCGACGACGTGACCGCGGACGTCGCGGGGGCGAAGGCCCACGGGATGCGGGCGATCTGGTTCAACACGGGGTTCTGGCGGGACGCGAGGACGGACAAGGCGGACGCGGAGATCGCGGATCACGCGGACCTCCCGGCGATCCTCCGGAGGTGGCGGGCGTGAAGGCGTCCGCGGTCGCCCATCCCATCCAGGGGCTGATCAAGTACCACGGCCTCGCGGACCCGATCCTCCGCCTCCCGTACCACGATTCCATCAGCGTGTGCACCGCGCCCCTCACGACCCGCACCACGGTGGAGTTCGGGGAATTCCCCAGGGACACCGCGACGATCGACGGCCGTCCCGTTGGGGGTCACGAGATGGAGCGGATCCTCTCCGTTGTGGAGCCCGTCCGTGCGCGGGCGAAGACGCGGGCGAGGTTCCGGATGGCCTCGACGAACGACTTCCCGTCCAACGTGGGCCTAGGCGCGAGCGCGTCCGGGTTCGCGGCCCTCGCCCTCGCGTCCGCCGCGGCGGCCGGACTGGACCTCGATCTCCAGGACCTCTCTCGGATCGCGAGACGCGGCGCGGGCTCCGCGGCCCGCGCCGTCACCGGAGGGTTCAGCAAGTGGAAGATGGGGGTCGCGGACGAGGACTCGTTCTCCGTCCAGCTCGCGGGGACGGATCTCCAGCTCGCGATCGTGATCGCCCTCGTCCCCGCATACAAGGAGACGGAGGACGCCCACCGGGAGGCGACGACCTCCCCGTTCTTCCACGCCCGCCTCGCGGAGATGCCCCGGCTCATCGCGGAGATGGAGCTCGCGATCCGGAGGCGGGAGGTCCGCACGGTGTGCGCGCTCGCGGAGCGGGACACCCTGATGCTCCACGGGATCACGATGACGGGGGCGGGGGAGATGGTCCTCTGGAGGCCGGACACCCTGCGGGTGATCCTTGCCGTGAAGAAGATGCGGGAGGAGGGGTTCCCCGCCTTCTTCTCGATCGACACGGGCGCGACGGTCTATGTGAACGCGCCCCCGGACCGGGGCGACGAGGTGGAGTCCCGGATCAAGGAGCTCGGCGTCGAGACGATCCGCTGCTCCGTGGGGGGACCCGCCCGGCTCGTGGACGACCATCTCTTCTGACCCGCCGCCGAGACGAACGCTTTTCTACCCGCCGGACCGTTCCCTCCCGCGATGCGGATCATCATGCTCGGTCCCCCGGGGGCGGGAAAAGGGACCCAGGCCGTGAAGCTCGCGGAGAGGCTCGGGGTCCCCCACATCTCCACGGGGGACATCCTCCGACACGAGGTCGCGAAGAAGACGAAGCTCGGCCAGGCCGCGCACAAGTACATGGCCGCTGGGAAGCTCGTCCCGGACGACCTCGTGATCGAGATGACCCTGAAGCGTCTGAAGGCGCCGGACGCGAGGAAGGGGTTCATCCTCGACGGGTACCCGCGCACCCTCCCCCAGGCGCAGGCGCTGGACAAGGCGGCGAAGATCGATGCGGTGGTCAACCTGTTCCTGGACCCGGAGGACCTCGTGAAGCGGTCCACGGGCCGATGGGTGTGCCCGAACTGCGACGCCGTGTACCATGTGCTCACGAACCCGCCCGCGAAGAGGGGCGTTTGCGACAAGTGCGGGTCCGCGCTCGTCCAGCGGGAGGACGACACGGAGAAGGTGGTGCGGGCCCGGATCAGGACGTACGACGACCTCACCGAGCCGCTCGCGGCCCACTACCGGGCGAAGGGGATCCTCCGGGACGTGTACGCGAGCGGGCACATCGAGGAGGTCCACCAGCGGATACTCGAGGCCCTCCGGAAGTAGGCGCGGTGGGCGCGACCGGGCACCAACCCTTATTATCGGGCAATCGGATGGCATCCCGTACTCCATGGAAGACGTCCCGTGGCGGGTCCTGAACCTCGTCGCGAAGCGCGGCTACATCGGGGCGACCCGCGAGGACTTCTTCCGGGAGATCCGCGGCGTGACGTACGACGACCTCGAGAAGGCGATCCTCGAGCTGGAGAAGGGCGGATACGTGACCCTGGAATGGCTCGCGGACAGCCGGTTCCTCCTCACGATCACGGAGAAGGGGTCCGTGGAGGTGAAGGGCGAGTACGAACGCCGGCTGAAGACGTACAACGAGCGGCTCACGAGCCAGCAATCGAAGGCGGGTCTCGACAAGGTCTGACCTGCGGGCTCCCGACAGATAGGGTTAAGCGAGGGCGGGGTCTGTTGGCGGGCGCGCCCCCGTAGGCTAGTTTGGACAGACTGCGGGCTTGCGGAGCCTGTGACCTGGGTTCGAATCCCAGCGGGGGCGTCCCTCGTGGAGGACTTGACGGACGATGGGGCGGCGGAAGGCGGCGCGCCGGTCGGAGTCGCGGGAGAAGACCGCGTCCGAGCGGCTCCTGGAGATCTTCGAGGTCCTGCCGGGGCTGTACAGCGAGAAGCATCTGTTCCCCCTGATGCCGGAGGAGGACGAGTTCGTCCACCGGCTCCTGGACCGGCTCGTGGAGCGGAAGGTGCTCCAGAGGGAGACCGTGCACGGCCAGGCCGCGTACTGGGACCCCGCCCACGGCTTCGACCCGAGGCGGGGGGTCCTGCGGACCCTCGGGATCCTGCCCCTGAACGTCCCGCTGAACAAGGCCGCGCGCAGGGCGCGGGCCGCGCTCGAGCGGAAGATCCTCCGGCTCCGGGAGGAGGTCGGGGGCCACGAGTTCTCGTACCTCCCGCTGTGGCGGGTCCCCGCCGAGGTGCAGCGCGGCCCCCAGCGGATCGGGAGGGACTTCTACGTGCAGGGCGTGAACCGGAAGCTCGCGGTCCTTCACGGGGGCCGCCTCACGTTCCGCCATGTCGTCCCGGGGCCCGCGTGGAACGTCAATCCCCTCGTATCCCCCGCGAAGATCGAACGGGTTCCCGCCGAGAAGGTGCGCGAGGACATCCGGCCCGTGCGGGTGGCACCGGACCAGGCTGCGGAGATCGTGCGACGAGGGGTCGGTGCGAAGCCGAATCCGGATCGCGTGGAGCTGGTGCTCCTCCCGATGTGGCGGTTCGAGATCAAGCACCGGGAGGAGAAGGGGCGCCGTCCCCGCCACATCTGGATCGACGGCACCTTCGGGTCCGTGTTCCGGGACTCCACGTGACGGAACCTACATCAGGCCGATCTCGCCGAGCTTCTCCGGGAGGTACGTGTCCGTCACGTAGTCCAGCCCGTACTTCGCGAGGGCCTGCTGCTCCGCCTTCTTGTTCAGCTGGAGCATTGCGTTGATTTCCGTCCGCCAGAACTCCGTCGCGAACCGCGGGTCGGACAGCTCCGCGTTCAGAGCACCTATGTCCCGCGGCGTCAGGACGTCCGTTGGGAGCTGGTAATTCATGATGTCAGAAGCGGTGACCCCAACGAATTCCGCGGTTGGTGTTGCCAGGAACTCGGAAATGTGCGCGGTCTTAATCGCGCCGTACGCCACGGACGCGTGAATCCGGAACGACCACGGATCTCCGTCTGTGTAGGTCGCGACCTGGAGTTTCAGCTCCTCGTTCAGTCGCTTCAGAAGTCGTCTTGTGGAACGCGAGGGCTGCCCCTTCAGGTGGACGAGGATGCACTTCGCGTCCTCGTCGAACCCGTTCTCCACGAGCCGGTCGAACATGCCGCCCGTCTCGATCGCAAGGACGAACTTCGCGTCCGCGCTCCGGAGCTTCACCTTTTCCTTCTCCACGTTGTACGGGATCGTGTACCCTGCGTCGCCGACATCGTCGCGGCAGTTGATCCGCCGGCGCTCGCCGTTGCGGGTGATCTCCTCGATCGTGAGGTTCCCGATCACGCTCGCCCCGCTCTCCTCCGGGCGGAGTTTGAAGTCCTCCCGCATCAGGGCGGTCACGACCTCGAGGTCCTCCGCCAGGAGGTTCGATTCGTCCTGGCTGTGGAACTTCGCGAGGTCCCACCCCTCGGAGATGTAGTACATCTCCCTCAGCGTCGACGACTTGCTCTGGTTGATCATGTCCCGGATGAAGTCCAGGACGTACATCGTCCGGAGGAGCATCAGCGCCCCCTTCATCTTCTTCGCGGAGCGGACGCCCGTGAGCTTCCCGTACTTCCACACGGAGTGCTTCGGGTCGAACCGGATGTTCGCCTTCGTCCGGAGCGGGATCTTCATCTTCGGGATCTGGCCCCCCTTCAGCTCGTCGTAGATTTCCTCCGCAATCGCGTAGAGCTGCTGGACCGCCTTGTTCGCGCCCTCCGGCTCAGTCATCCTCGAGCACCTCCTCTGTCTCGTCGTAGTCGATCTCGCCCTCGTCCTCCTCGGGCGGCGGGGCCTCCCCGGCCTCCTCGAACTCCGCGTATTCGAGCTCCCAGTCTCCGGGCAGCGGCTCCGCGCCGATCACGAGCTCGGGGCTGACCCCGCTCACGTACAGCTCGGACTCGTCGTACTCCTCTTTGTCCAAGGCGAGGAGCTCGATCGTGACGGTCCCCTTCTCCACGGAGTTGATTCGCTTCAGCTCCCACGTGACTTTCCCATCGTCGCGGACCTCTTTCGGTTTCGGGTCGACGGCCCCCAGCTTCGCGCTCCTCGGGAGGAGCGCGTGGAGGTTGAACTTCTTCCCCGCGGACGTAAAGTTGTGCAGGTCGATCGTCACCGTGTGCTTCTTCGCCTTCGCGTCGTACGCGATCGCCTCTTCGATCCAGATGACGCCCATGATCTTCGTCACGGTCGCGTCGAGGTTCGGCACCTTCTTCCCGACGATCTTCGCGGACTTTTCCGCGATCTTCGGCAGGATCCTCTGGACGATGTCGAACTTCTCCCGGGTCTTCGCGCGGCGGGCCTTCTTCGTGAGGTGGGTCTTGAGCCGGCGCCCGCACTCCTTCAGCGCGAGGTCGATCTCCTCCATGATTTCGGGGATGGATGCGACGGCCTCTTTCGCCTCCGACGTGTACGGGACCTTCACGCTCCCCACGTGGACGAGGATGATCGCGGGCCCGTACGGGAGGCCTTCTCCGCCCCGCTGCTCGAGGCCGTAACGCCGCCAGTCCACGGATTGCACGGCCTGCGTGATGGCACACGCGCCCGCCTGGTACAGGAGGGGGACGCGGTTTGCGAACCGGAGGACATCAACGGGTTGATCCGGCGGGAGGTCCCCGCCGTAGACGATCCCGACCTCGATCTGGAACGGGTTCCCCTGCCACACCACGGGGTCTCGGGTCAGGGGCGGTGAAAAGAACTCTGGCTTCAGGGCCCCCAGGACGTTCTTCAGCCCCTTCTTGATCAGCTTTTCGCCAATCGGGGAGAGGCAGTCCGTCGACGGAGCCATGATCTTCACCTCCTTGATCGCGTCCAGGATGGCCTTGACTTCCTGGAGATCCAGCGACTTGGGTTTCATCTCCGGAGGCACACCCGCCTTCTCGCAAATCTCCTTCGCGACGCGGGCGGAGATCCTGGAGAACTCCTCCGCGAGAAACGCGCTGAGCTTGTACGACTTCGTCTCCTTCGCCATCGCGAGGAACGTGCCGAGTTCGATTCCGTACGGATGGGGCTTGATCTCCACGGTCTTCGGCGGGAGTTCCTCCGTCACGCGCTCGAAGACGATGGGCTCGCCCTCCGGCGGAAGATACGTAATCCGGGCATGCGGGTTTACAATCGCGGTCGCCTTCAGATACTCGAATGGGCTTTGCTTTCCCGTTACGTAGCGGCTCTTGAGCGGAATCTCGACCCGGGTACCGTGGGGCTTGTCCCATGCGACGAAATCCTCCTTCTGGATACTGGGCCGGTTCCGGCGGATATCGATGATTAGGTCCACCTCGTACGCGACATCCATCTCGGCGGGTCTGGAGCGGATGCGGGTGGGCTTGCCGGTCGTCGTCTGTCCGTAGAGAATTGCGCCGCTTACCCCGATGCCTTGTTGGCCTCTTTTCTGAGCGAGGACGTGAAACCGGGAGCCGTAAAGGAGACGACCGAATACGTTTGCGACCTCCTTCTTCACAATTCCTGGCCCGTTGTCCTCCGCCGCGACGAGGAACTCGTCCTTCCCCGACTTCTGGATCGAGACGCTCACATCAGGAAGAATGCCGGCATCCTCGCACGCGTCGAGCGAGTTCTCGCACAGCTCTTTCACGACCGTGAGCAGGGCCTTCGTCGGCGAGTCGTATCCGAGAATCTGTTTGTTCCGCTCGAAGAACTCAGAGATGGAAATCTCGCGCTGCTTCTTCGCGAGCTCCTCTGCGATGGAAATGGACGGCACGTTATCCCATCCCTAGGCCGCGACAACCGACGGGCCGGATTTAAGCATAGCGTACTTTAGCACGGAACGGGTCAAGGGTGTTTTCCTCCGGTTATCACAGACGGCCATGGGGCTATCGGGGGGAGGTCTCCGAAACGGCGGTGTGCACCGCCCGCCACCGCCACAGGTGGACGACCCCCGCGCCGAGGAGGGCGCCCGCCGCGTCCGCTGCGAAGTCCGTCGCATCCCCTCGGCGTCCGGGCACGAGGGTCTGGTGGAACTCGTCCAACGCCGCGTAGAGGGTGGCTGCGAGGAACCCCACGACCGCGGCTCGGGAGGAAATCCGCGGCGAAGGCGTGGACGCGACCGCGAGGGTGAGGAGGAGCGCGAACCCCGCGTACTCCGCGACGTGAAGGACCTTGTCGCCGGCGAGGGCCAACGCCTCTTCCCCGGGCGCAGGGACGGGCTGGGAGGAGAGGACGAAAATGGTGGCCCCGTACGCGATCGCAACGACCCAGAGGAGGGCGGACCTACGGCTTCGCATCCCCGCCCTCGTCCGCCTCAGATTTTTCGTCTGCGGACTCCTCCGCGGGCTCCTTCGACTTCGACACGGTCCCCGGCGCCTCCTCGAACACGGCCCCGCACTTCGGACACTTCACGGCGGCCGCAGGGACGTCCGCCCCGCAGTTCGTGCACATGAAGCCGGTGTCCGTCTCCGCCTCCGTCGCCATCCCGAGCCGCTGGCGCTCAATCCGGGCGCGGGTCGTCCACCAAAACAGCATCAGGAGGATGAAGTACAGGGACATCGGCAGGATGAGCGCGAAGACGCCGTAGTACAGGGAGAAGCCGTAGAAGGTCCCGTACCCGGCGGTGATCGGCCCGACCTGCCACGGGCTCTCGAACCAGTCCGTCGAGCTTCCGTTCCGGACCGTGACGAAGAACCAGAAGATGTAGATGTGATCCCCGACGGGGACCGTGTAGTTGTACGCCTTCCCGTCCGCGAGGTTCGAGTCGCTGGACACCGGGGTCATGTTGAACGGCGTCGTCACACCGTCGACCGTCGTGAGGTTCACCCACACCGCGTAGTTCGAGGGGTTTCCGCCCCCCGGGACGGCGATGTTCGCGAGGAACGTGTACGAGGCGCCCGGCGGGCCCCGCCCCGGCGTCACCGTCGCGTTCGACAGGGTGACGTTCCCCGCCCCCGTCGCCCGCACGGCGATCGGGTCGTTCCCGGACAGGCTCTGCGCGAACAGGGCCGCGAAGATCAGCGCGGCGACGACGAAGATCACAGCCCCGTTCAGCGCGAGGTGCTTGATCCTCCGCTCCTTCAGCCAGTACGGCAGTGCGAACATCAGGACCGCGGAGAACAGGATCGAGAGGCAGCCGAGGTAGATGCCGTACATGGTGATGGCGGCGACCATCAGACTGAGGACCGCGAGGTAGAAGATCCGGAAGTACGGGCTCTTCCTGAACCATAGGAGGGCCTCGAGCGGGCTCACGAACCGTTCTCATCCGTCGTGCCCGTAAATAGTTATCCCGGATACGGTGGAGCGAGGGTTTACATAGAGCGGGCGGGGATGGGACGGACTCCTGCGTGACGCCATGACGCTCGCCGTCGTCGCCGTCGGAGGGAACGCGATCTCCCCGCCGAAGGACACGGGACTCGCCGCGATGAAGGCGCACATCGCGAAGACCGCGGCGCGACTCGCGGACCTTGTCGAGGCGGGGTACGAGCTCGTCGTGACCCACGGGAACGGGCCGCAGGTCGGGAACATCCTGATCCAGAACGAGGAGGCCCGCCATCGCGTCCCCGCGATGCCGCTGGACGTGTGCGTCGCGGAATCCCAGGCCCAGATCGGATACCTCCTGCAGCAGGCGATCCGGAACGAGTTCGCCTCCCGCGGCTCGTCGAGGACCGCGGCGAGCGTCGTGACGCAGGTCGTCGTGGACCCCGCAGATCCCGCGTTCCAGGACCCCACGAAGCCCGTCGGACCCGTCTACGACCGGGAGCAGGAGGTCGTCGTCCTCCGCGCGAAGGGATGGCGGATGGTGAAGGACCCGCGGGGCGGCTGGCGGCGGGTCGTGCCGTCCCCGAGACCCCTCCAGGTCGTCGAGCAGGACCTCGTCGCCGCGATCCTGCGGGGGGGCGACCGCTCCATCCCGATCGCCGCCGGCGGCGGGGGAATCCCCGTCGTGCCGAGGGGGACGGGGTATCAGGGCGTCGAGGCGGTCGTCGACAAGGACCTCGCGTCCGCGGTCCTCGGGAGGGGGATCGGCGCCGACCTCCTCGTGATCATCACGGACGTGCCGAAGGTCGCGCTCCGGTTCGGGACGCCGAATCGCGTCGACCTGGACCGGCTCACCCCCGCGGAGGCGCGGCATCACCTCCAGGCGGGGGAGTTCCCTCCGGGATCGATGGGGCCGAAGATCGAGGCCGCCCTCCAGTTCCTCGAGGGGGGCGGGCGGCGGGTCGTGATCGCGGACCTTGACACCGTCCTCGAGGCCGTCTCGGGACGCGCCGGGACGACGATCGCGTAAGTACCGAAACGTTATTCCCGATCGGGGGCTCCCGCGGGCGTGCGCCTCCTCTTCGTGGTCGTCGGGATCATCGTCCTCCTGATGGGATCCGTCTGGGCCTTCCAAGGGGCGGGGTACATCCCGGGTTCGTTCATGACGAACGACCCCACGTGGATCGCGATCGGAGCCCCGATCGCCGCCGGGGGCGCCATCCTCACGGTCCTCGGACTGCGGTCCAAGAAACCGTCGCCCCCGCAGGCCCCCCTGTGAGGCGTGTCACCCGGACACGAGCAGGGTGATCGAGTCGTAGCCCGCGGCCCCGTCCGGGAACGGAGGGGCAGGGACCGTCTCCTGCGGGGTGCCCGTGCCGTCCACCGCCCTCGCGACGATGCGGTGGGACCCGCCGCCCGGCGGCGTCCACGGGAACCTCCAGAGGACCCACGCCACTCCGGAGAGAGGGGAGAGCAACGCGGCGGGAGCCCACGTGACCCCGCCGTCCGTGCTCACCTCGACTCGGGTAATCCCCCGGTCGCCCCCAAGGGCGACCCCGCCGATCTCCACCGAGGCGCCGACGACGGAGTTGTGCGGTGGCGTCGCGATGATCGCGGTCGTCCGGATCGGCCCCCGGTTCGTCCACCCTTTCTGCTGCCAGAACCCAAGGAACTCACCGCGGACGAGCGTGATACGCGTGAGCCACTTCGCGTGGAACATCCCGAACATCCCGGGGACGATGATGCGGGCGGGGAACCCGTGCTTCGGCGGGAGTTTCTCGAAGTTCATCTGGAGGGCGACGAGGGAGGACGGGTTCATCGCCTTCGCGAGCGGAACGCCGACGGTGTATCCGTCCTCGCAGGTGAACGCCACCCAATCCGCCGCGGAGTCGACCCCCGCGTCGGCGAGGAGGGTTGCGAGGGGGATTCCCGTCCACCGCGCGGTGCTGACGAGATTCCCACCGACCTCGTTGCTCACGCACTCAAGGGTGACGAACTCCTCAACCGTCGTGCGTCCGAGCAGGTCCGGATACGTGTACGCCCGGAGATTCGACACGAGCCCGTCAATGGTGAGCCTCCACAGACCCGGATCGGACGCGAAAGGACGCGCGTCCGGCGTGGGGTCGATCAGGTTCTTCGTGACGACATAGAACTCGTCGTTCGGCGTGATCTCCTTTGCGATCATTTCCTGGACGGAGGCGAACACGAGGCGGGCGGGGCGCGAAACGAGGGTGCCGACGCCGTACAGGGTCGCGACGGAGGCGGCGACGAGGATCCCCACGGCCGCGAGGAACTGGCGACGGGAGAGGGAGAAGCCCTCCGGATGTTTCGCGGCGACGTCGACGAGGAAGTAGTCCAGGAAGGCGGCGAACAGGAACGAGCTGAGGACCTGGCTGAACACCGCGCCGAACGTCCCGGCGGGGGTGAGGGCCCCGAGGAACCCCGCGCCGAGGAGGGGCAGGATGACGAGGACGGCGATCGCGGCGGGCACGAGTCCATAGAGGGCGAGGACGAGCCACCGGTTTCGCACCCGCCTCTCGACCCACCGGTACGCGATCGCGTAGAAGCCGGGGAGCAGGAGGAACACGGTGATCGCGGTGAAGAGGGCGAGGACCTTCGCCCCCTCCCCCATCGTCCGGATGAAGAACGACTCGACGTTCCCCGGGATCCGGCCCACGGTGAAGTCCACCGCGATCTCCGGGAGGAACACCCCGAGGCCTCCGAGCCGCATCGCGAACGTGAGGGCGAGCCCCGGGATCCCCGCGACGACCCCCGCCGCGAACCGGTACCACGGGAGCCGCTTCACCCGGGCCCAGAGGCGGGCCAAGACCGCCGGGACCACACGGGCCCAACGGGAGGGCGGGGCTTGAACGTTCGCCCCACCCACCGGCGGGGTTGAAAGGTTTTTAGCGGTGCGCCCCGGTGGGTTCGACATCCGATGACGATCGAGGACCAGATCAAGGCAATCGAGGACGAGATCGGGAAGACGCAGTACAACAAGGCGACCCAGCACCACATCGGGAAGCTGAAGGCGAAGATGGCCCGCCTCAAGGAGGAGCTCCAGCTCCGCCAGCTGAAGAGCGGCGGGGGCGGGCCCGGGTACGCCGTGAAGAAGAGCGGGCACGCGACCGTGGGCCTCGTCGGATTCCCGAGCACCGGGAAGTCCACCCTGCTGAACCAGATCACGGACGCGATGAGCGAGGTCGCCGCCTACGCGTTCACGACGGTCACCGTGATCCCCGGCGTGATGGA
>JAIBJG010000057.1 GCA_020029475.1 Methanobacteriota archaeon
TTTTGCGCCAGGGTCCGTCTTGCTTCTGCATGGGCGCGAGCATCTTCCTTGAAATGTTTCCTATCCGCGGCCAATTTCTCGAGTCCTGCGTCGAGCTCGCTCTTCCTCGCCTTCGTAGACTCGTCAAGTTTCTCGAGAAGGAGTTCGCGCTGTCCGAGTTCGCGGTCGGTGTCCGTGATCCGTGTTGCTTCTGCGTCGAGACCCGTCTCTCGCTGATCGAGCTTCTTGGACCGGGCGTCGAGCTTCCTGAGGTCGACCGCGTTTCCCTTCGCCTGGCGGTTCAGCTCTTCCCGCGTTTTCTCCATCGTTGCCTGCAGGCGATCGAGGTTGGAGGTCTCCCGGGCAAGCTTCTTGCGGGCGGAATTGAGGTCTCTCCTCTGGATTTCGAAGGCGGCCTCCCCCCTTGAGAGGGCCTCCTCGCGCTTTTTGAGGTCCCTCGCGTCGCGGTCCAGGGACGCGGACCGAGCGTCCACCACGGACTCCCGTTCGGAAAGGGCGTCGAGCGCCTTTGCGACCTCAGTCTCCTTGGCGGTGACTTCCGCACGGCGGTTTGCATTCTCCGTGCTAGCGCTCTTCGCATCCCGCTCCCGGGCGAGAAGTTCTGCTCGTCTCGCGTCGAGCTGCTCCGTGAGGCGACTTGCAGCGTCCCTCTCGGACTTCGCCCGTTCCGCGGACGTCGCGGCACGTTCCTCCCGCTTCGCGACCTCCTCGATTCGACTCTGGATCTCCCGCTGCGCCTTCTCCAGTGCGGCTCCTCCGGAGTCGAGCTTCGATTGGCGCTCGTTCAGCTGCCGTTCCTGGACGGCCATCGCGGCCCCCCTCTTCTCGACCTCCGACTCCCGTTTGTCGTGTTCGGCCTTTGCCCCCGCCAGCTTCTGGTCGCCCTGCTGGAGCAACCGCCGATCCCGTTCCAGGTCAGAGAGGCCGGTGGCGAGTTTCCGCTCCCGTCGTTCGATCTCCACCTCGCGCTTCTTCCCGGATTCGTCGGAGGTCCGGGTCCTCTCTTCGAATCCCTTCTCCTCCCGTGTGAGAGTGCGTTCCTTCGCCCTCAGAGCCTTGTCGGTGGAGGCGAGCTCGACTTCCCGTGCCGTGAGGGACTTCTCGCGCTTCGACACGTCGACCTCCCGACGCTGCAAGGCCTTCGACCGCTCATCGACGTCCAACCGCGATGCGGCGAGACTCTTCTCCCGTTCCTCGGAGGCGAGTGAGCTCCTCTTCAGTTCCGCCTCGCGCGCGGTGAGGTTCCCGCCACGAGCGAGCTCCTTCTTCAGGCGGTCCGTCTCGTCCTCGAGGGCTCCCGCCCGCCCCGCCTCCAGCGACGCGGTCGCCTCCAGTTGGGCAGTTCGCTCCGTGAACTCGGACTCCTTCTCGGCAAATGCGGCCTGGGCGAGCTTGAGGTTCTCCTTCGCGGCTTCGAGCTCTTCCTCCCGCTTCGCAAGTTCGCGGTCCCTCGACTGGGCCGTCTTCTTCGCTTCGGCCATGGTCGCCTCCGCGTCGGTTTCGCGTTTCGACAGGCTCGCTTCGAGGGCCTCCGTCCGGCGCTTCAGTTCGGACTCCGCGCGCTGGAGGGCCCGCTCGCGATCTCGAGTGGACTTGTCCGTCGCCGCGATCTCGTTGTCGCGTGCCGTCAGGGTCTTCTCCCGCTTCGCGAGCTCGTCATCACGCCGCTGGAGCGCCTTCGTCCGGCCTTCGAGCTCCTGACGGAAGGCCGTGACATGTCCTTCTCTCTCCTCCATCGAGGACGCCATCCGTTTCAGCTCGGTCTCGCGCGCGGCGATGTCCCCCGCCCGGGCGAGCTCTTTCCGGAGACGTCCGGTCTCGGCTCCGGCGTCGGTCGTCTTCTCCCGGAGGTGCGCAAGTTGGGCCTCGGCCTTCGCACTCACCGTTGCCAACTCGGACTCGCGCTCTTTGAGGGCGGTCTCGGCGTTGCGGAGCGCCTCGCGCGTGACGTCCAGGTCCTTCTCGCGTTTCACAAGCTCCCGGTCCTTCGCTTGGGCGACCTTCTTGGCGTCCGCCATCGCGGCGTCCGCGTCCGCCTTCCGTTTCGAGGCCTCGGCGTCCAGGGCCTCGGACCACTTCTTCAGCTCCGCCTCGGCCTTCGCCAAGGCCTTCTGGCGGTCCTGGGCGGCCTTCAGTTCCGCTCCGGCGTCCGCCTCCCGGGCACTGAGTTCACGCTCCTTCCGGGTGATCTCGGACTCCCGGTTCTCCACCCACTTCAGTTTCTTGTCGAGCTCGATCTGTCGACCGTCCACGACGGCCTCGCGGTCCTGGAGGGCCCTCTCCTGCGACCGGATGTCCGCCTCCTTCGCGGTGAGCTCCCCCGCCCGCCCGGCCCGTTTCTTGACGTCGCTGATCTCCGACTCAAGTCGCTTGATCCGCTCTTCCGAGCGTTCGAGGGCGGCTTCCGCCTTCGAGGCGCGCCCGGTCAGCTCGACCTCCTTTCCCTGGGAGCGGTTCCGGATCTCCGCGATCTCCGCGCGGGCGTCCGTCACCGCCTTCTCCCGCTCGCGGAGGTTCTTCTCGAGGCCGGAGACCTGCTTCGACAGGGATTCGGACTCCCCCCGGGCCTTCCCTAGTGCCCTCGCGGCGTCCTCCCGGTCCGCCTCGAGGTCCTTGATCTTGGATTCCCCCGTGCCGACCTTCTCCTCCCTCCGTTCGAGATCCTTCTCGCGCGCGACGGCGTCCGCCTGCTTCTTCGCAATCGTCTTCTCCCGCGCGACGAGTTCCCGGCTCCTCTGGTCGAGGGTCGCCATCTGGTCCCCGAGCTCCCGGAGCTGGGCCTGCGCCTTCGCCTCCCGCTCCTCGAGCTTCTCCATCCGCGCGGTGATCGCCGACTCCTTCCCCTCGAGGTCCGCCTTCTTCCCGAGCTGCCCCTTCAGTCGCTCGGACTCCCGCTCGGCGGCTTTCAGCGCCGCCTCGGAGTCCTTGAGTTGCGCCTTGAGGTCTTTCAGGACCGCCGCTTGTTCCTTGCTGAGCGCTTCGTACTCCACCTTCAGCTTCGTTTGCTCCTTCTCCCTCCGCGCGAGCTCCTGCTCCTTCGCGTCGCTCGCGTCGCGCGCCTTCTCGAGGTCCCGCCGGAGCCCTTCGAGCGCGCGGGAGCTTCCAGTGTCCTCCGATTCCTTCGAGTCCGTGAACGCCTCGATCTCCTCGAGGCCGTCCTCCTCGACGGATCTCTTGGCCTTCTGGCGAAGTCCCATTCAATCACAGACCGTACTGGTCGAGGACCTTCTCGTACGCGGAGAACTCCTTCGACTTCGCGAACTTCTTGATCTCGGCCTCCGGGAGCTTCTCGAGGAGTTCGTCGAGCACTTTCAGCACGCTCTTCACGTCCTCGTGGATTTTGGAGAGCCGGTCGTGCTGCTCCTTCAGGCGATTCTTCTCCTCGACGATCCGTTCCATCTGCTCTTCCATGTCCGTGATCCGGAGCTGGAGGTCCCGGAGCTCCGTGCCGGACGCCTGGATCGTGATCTCCGCACGCCCGCCCCGGAGATCCGCGAGCTGGGCCCGCTTCCGCACGTCGTCTTCCTTCGACGCGACTTGCCGGGTCCGGTCCTCCAGGGCCTTGATCGTCTCCGCGAGGCGGGCCTCCCGGCCCTCGAGATCCCTCTCCCGCTCCCGAAGGCGGTCCAGCATCGACCGGAACTCGTCCTCCCGGCGGTTCAGGTCCGCCTCCCGCTCCTTGATCTGCGCCTTCTCCTGCTCCCGGCGTTCGAGCTCCTTGTGGAACGCCTCCATCCGCCCCTTCAGGGATTCCTCGCGGTCCCGCAGCTGGGACTGCTGGAGGTTCAGGATGTTGCGGTAGATCCGCTCCATCTCGACCATCCCCTCCTCGATCTTGATGATGTCCTCCCGCTCGACGAGGATCTCCTCCACCTGGCGCTTCAGCTCCTCCCGCTCCCGGATCTCGATCGCGTTGTTCGACGACTCGAGCATCCGGATCCGGCGCCGCGCCCTCGCGACGAGGGCGTCCATCTGCTCGATCCGCTTCTTCCGGTTCAGGAGGATCCTCTGGAAGGGCTCGGAGAGGCGGAACACGACGGAGTCCCCGGACGGGGATGGCGCTCCCCCGTCCGAGGTTCCAGCATCCCCGCTCCGGAGGGCCTGGCGGGTGGAGTCCAGCAACTTCTCGAAGTAGCTCTCCTCGGAGGCCTCCGCCTCCCCGGACGGGACCTTCCGTCCGCAGTGGTAGCACTCCGTCGCGTTCCGGAACAGGATCGCCGCGCAGAACGGGCACCGGACCGCCTCCAGCACCCCCTCGAAGGGACGGCCGCATTTCGCGCACCGCTCCCCGCTCTCCGGCGCGTCCGCTCCGCATTCGCTGCAGTACGCTGCGCCGCTGGGAGTGAGGGCTCGGAGGGCCATCGGTGTCTGGGTTCCGCGAGGATGCTTGCTTCGGGTCTACTCGTACCCGTTGTACGAGAGGATCTCCGAGAGATGCTTGCGCCCCTCGGGCGGGTCGAACCCGTCCGGGAACCCAAGGGGAGACAACCCGACCACCTTGGCGTCCTCGGGGATGCGCAGCGCGGCCCTCACCTTCTCCTCGCTGAAGGCGAAGACCCAGGAGGTTCCCAGCCCCTCACTCGTCGCGGCCAGACTCACGTGGGAGAGCGCTCGGCCGACGTCCACCGGGTACGAGTTCATGTATCCGCCCACGGTCGCCACGGCCTCGTCGAGTCGCGCGCACGCGACGATGAGGATCGGGGCTTCCGGGAGCCGCTTCGCGTTCGTCAACGCCGCGGCGACCCGCCTCTTGACGTCCTCGTCCGTAACGAGGATGAACTTCCAAGGCTGCAGGTTCTCCGCGGAGGGTGCGAGGCGGGCGGCGTTGAACACCGCCTGGACTTTCTGCTCGGGCACGGGGGTCGGCTTGAACTTGCTCGCGCTCTTTCCAGACTTGATGGCCTCTAGGACCTCCATTATCTCCTAAGCCGTCGGATTTCGAGGTGTGATAATAAGGCTTTCGGGCTGATTACTTTCTTCCGGACCGTCGGAGTCCGGACGATGTTTCGATTCGAGGGACGCAGTGGGACGATATTATGCCCGGGGCAACGCTATCAAGCAGCAGGTGATCCCATGGACGTCCTCGATCTCGCCAGCCTGTACGAGTACCTAATCGAGTCGCGCGAGCGGTTCTTTGCGAAGTTCCGGGAACTCGGATGGGACGAGGTCACGCGGAACGGGAGGCCACCTGGGGCTCGATGCACGGGATCTTCATCCATATGCTCGAGGTGGAGGACTCCTGGCTCCACTACGACATCCGGGGGAAGGCGTGGCCGTACGGGAATCGTCCCTCCGCTTTACCTCGTTCGACGCTGTCGAGCCGCCCTCGCGGACGTGACGGGGCGTACTCGGACGTTCCTGAACGGGCTCACCGAGGACCGCTTGGTGGAGGATGTGGTGTTCGATTGGAGTCCCGGCAAGGCGAGGAGCTCCGTGCAGGAGGTCCTCGTCCAGGCGTTCATCGACGAGATCGCCCACCTCGGGGAGCTGATCTGGCTGATGTGGCAGATGGACGTCACGCCCCCCCACGTGAACTGGATCGCGGGCCACATCGGACCGGCGGGCTGACCGGGCGGCGGTTCCGCCCCCCGTCCGGGAGCGGCGCGCTCCCAAAGCTTATTAGCCGTGCGAAATCTCGCCGGCGCGGTGGGCCCGTAGCTTAGCCCGGTTGGAGCATCCGGCTGATAACCGGAGGGTCGCCAGTTCAAATCTGGCCGGGCCCATCCTTGCGCCTGCCCGGGGGACTCGCTTGTGCAAATCCAAAGTTGAGATCGCACAGCTCCGAACTATTAATAGGTCGAACCTTCGCGTGCGCGTGCTCGAGTCATGGTCAGTACTCGCCATCCACGACCTGGAGTGGACCCTTGGCCTACCAATTGTCATCGCCTAGGGATTGATCTTCGGGTTCACCGCCCCGGCCTCCATTCGCGTTCGTCGATATCCCGCGGAGAGTATGCGCGGCTTATCTACCGCTGAGCCCTTCGCGGCTGGTGTAAGGGACGCCCGATGAAACGGACTGCGGACGAGCGATTCTTGCTTCTTGGCAGCGTTCTCGGGATGTTGGCTGGCGTGCTCCTTCTCGTGCGCCTCGTCGTTGGTACGGCGTTCCTGCGCCCGCTTGAAGGATGGACCGAGGACACCGAGGGCGCATTGCGTGTGGTCTCTGCGAATGAGGGGGCGTTCCTCGCGACGGGTATCCTAGCCATCGTTGCCTCGGTCTTCATGGTCCCGTTCTTGATCGCCGTGTACCAAGCGTTGCGAATGACGGGAGGCCGGCTCGCTCTCCTTGGGACTGTCCTCGGCGTCTCGGGCGCGACTGTCCTGACGATGACGGTGCTCGGCAGCCTTCTCATGTCCTTCACCTTCGCATCGCAGTACGAAGCCGCAACAGATCCAGCCGGTGTCCTCATTGCGGCCGAGGTGATGGGTGATGCCGTGGGCGCTGGAATCATTACGTCGACCGCGTTCCTCTGCGCTGCCTTCGTCTCATTGGGTTTCGCCATTCGGACCGGCACCGCATGGGGGAGGCGGCCCGGGCTGTTCCTCCTCGTTCTCGGTGCGATCATCCCGATCGGGATCGTCCTGCGTACGCTTGGGCCGTTCACCGTCGCTTCGTCCCTCCCTCCGCTCTTGTTCCTCTTCTTCCTGCCCTTGGGGTGGAAGATATACCGGAGCGCGCAGTCGCGACAAGCAACGGGCACCTCGCCAGGTGCCCGCGAGGAAGGAAGGCTCTGACCAGGGGGAATCCCCCGGCGACTCTCTTCGGCCGCCGCGCCCGCAAGGCTTTCACCCCTCCCGCCATTCCCCGGGGCGGTGGTGTGATGGCGGGCGGCGAGGTCGTCGTGGAGACGTTCGATTCGAAGGTCCTGAGAGGGAACCCCTTGAAGGACCCGACCCGGCGGGACATCGCGATCTACCTCCCGCCGAAGTACGACCCGAACAAGCGGTATCCTGCCGCGTACGGGATCGTCGGGTACACGGGGACGGGGAAGAGCCTCCTGAACGTGGACCCCCTCGGCGAGGACCTGAAGTCGAGACTCGACCGGCTGATCCGGACGGGGAAGATGGGGCCGATGATCGTGCCGCTCCCGGACTGCTTCACCCGCGTCGGTGGGAACCAGTACATCAACTCGTCCGCGACGGGCCTATACGACGACCACCTGCGGAAGGAGGTGATCCCGTTCGTGGAGTCCCGCTATCGCGTCGGTCGTCGCGGGGTGTGGGGGAAGTCCTCTGGCGGGTACGGCTCGATCGTCCAGGGGATGCTCCACCCGGAGACATGGCAGGCCCTCGCGGACCACTCCGGGGACTCGTGCTTTGAGTTCTGCTACATCATCGACTTCCCGGCGGCCCTCGAGGCGTTCCGGGAGCACGGCGGGCCCGCGGGATGGCTCCGGTGGTTCTGGCGCCAGCCGAACCGCAAGAAGGAAGCGTTCTTCCATCCGCTGAACGCGCTCGGGATGGCGGCGCACTACTCTCCGAATCCACGGAGCCCGCACATGGGGATCGACTTCCCCTTTGACCTGGAGACCGGCGAGTGGCGGCCCGACGTGTGGGCGCGGTGGCGGGCGAGGGACCCCGTGAACATGGTCGAGCGGCATGCCCGCGCGCTCCGGCGGATGCGGCTCATCTACGTCGACTGCGGGACGAAGGACCAATACAACCTGATCTGGGGGGCGCGGACCCTGCACGCGAAGTTGACGAAACTCCGCATCCGGCACGTGTACGAGGAGTTCGACGACACCCACTCGAACGTCACGTACCGGTACGACACGAGTCTTCCGTTGATGTGGCGGGCCCTCGCGCGATGATCCGCCTCCCCTAATCCTTCTTATAGCCCCTCGGACGTTCGCGGCGCGCATGACGAACGTGAGCGTCCGCTACGAGGAGCTCGTCGAGCTCGTCGGGAAGCCCCTCTCCATCGAGGAGTTCGTGGACCGGATCACGATGATGGGCTCCGGATATGAGGCGACGGAGGGGGACGTGATCACGTTCGACATCTTTCCGAACCGCCCGGACATGTACAGCGTCGAGGGGATCGCGCGGGCTCTCCGGGGCTTCCTCGGGCTCGAGGTGGGCCCCCCGAAGTTCTCGCGGCAGCCCGGGACGATCGAGTTCCGTGTCGACCCCAGCGTGGAGGCCGTCCGGCCGTACGGGGTCGGCGGGGTCGTCCGCGGGGTCGAGCTCGACGACGAGTCCGTCGCGTCCCTGGTGGACCTGCAGGAGAAGCTCCACCTGACGATCGGCCGCCGGCGCCGGAAGGTCGCGATCGGGATCCACGACCTGGACCGAGTCACGCCCCCGTTCACGTACAGGGGCGTCGAACCCACCGCCGTCCGCTTCGCCCCCCTCGGGATGGCGGAGGAGATGGACCTCCGGCAGATCCTGGAGCGGCACGAGAAGGGCCGCGAGTACGGTCCGATCCTGGCGGGCGCCCCGGTGTACCCGATCATCACGGATTCGGCGGGGATCATCCTCAGCTTCCCGCCCGTGATCAACGGGGTGATCACGCAGCTGACCCCGGACACCCGCAACCTGTTCATCGACGTGACCGGCACCGACCTCCAGGCGGTCCGCACGAGCCTCACGATCCTGTGCACCTCGCTCGCAGAGCGGGGCGGGACGATCGAGACCGTGTCGACGGTGTTCCCCGACCGGCGGATCTCGACCCCGGACCTGGATCCGAAGATCCGGATCGTGGACATCGAACGCGCGAACCGGCTCCTCGGGTTCACGCTGAACGCGGACGATGCGATCGCCCTCCTGCGGCTGATGCGGTACGACGCTCACGCGCAGGGGAACAAGATCGCGGTGGAGATCCCCGCCTACCGTGCGGACATCCTGCACGACTGGGACGTCTTCGAGGACATCGGAATCGCGTACGGGTACGATAAGACCCCGACGAGCCTGCCGAAGCAGATCACGATCGGGGAGCCCCTCGGGATGGGGGAGTTCTCGAACACGCTCCGGACCCTGATGATCGGCTACGGGTACCTCGAGGTGATGTCCCTCGCGACCTCCTCCCCGAAGGTCCCCGTCGAGGGCCCCACCCCGGTCGTGATCGCGAACCCCGTGAGCGAGGAGTTCAGCGTGATCCGCTCGGGGCTCCTTGCGGGAGTCGTGAACATGCTCCGGCTGAACAAGCATCGGGACCTCCCGCAGCGCGTCTTCGAGGTCGGGGACGTCGTGATCGGCGGCGGGAACGTGCTCCGGATCGCGGGCGCGTCGATCCATCCCAAGGCGTCGTTCACGGAGATGAAGAGCCTCGTCGTGAGCCTCCTCCGGGACCTCGGGAAGTCATCGGACGTCGCCCCGGCGAAGGATGCGAACTACATCCCCGGTCGGTGCGCGACGGCGATCGCGGGCGGCGCGGGGGTCGGGGTGTTCGGCGAAGTGCACCCGCGGGTCATCGAGGGGTACGAGCTCTCCCACCCGGTCTGCGCGTTCGAGCTGGACGTCGCACCGCTCCGGTAGTGGGGCGGGAAGCTTTTTATCGCTCCGCCACGATGAAACTCGATGCCCAGGTCGCGAAGCTCGGTATCGCGGCGGTCTTGAAAACCGCTTCCCGCAAGGGAGCGCAGGTTCGAATCCTGCCCTGGGCGTCCACTCTACTTGGAGCGCCGGGCCGCCGCGTTCTCCGCCAGGCGGGCTTTCACGATGCGCGTCACGAGGTCGTCGGGGATGGGCCGGTCGGGCGTAAACCGAAAGGTCCCCTTCCCCGCCATGAACGGCTTCAGTTCGGCGGAAAACTTGCGTCGGATCGTATCGCTCACCCCGAAGAAGCTGCAGTGGTCCTTGAACGCGGCGAAGTACACGAGCATCCCGTCCTGCCGGTACGCCGGCATCCGGTAGCTGATGATCTCCTCCGCATCGGGAGCGGCGGCCTTGATCGTCTTTCGGAGGCGCTGTAGGATCGTGCGGAATTTGGGCGGGACGCTTGTCAGGTACTCGTCCACCGTCTTGGTGGCGGGGGCTGGTTCGCGCTTCATGACCACCGGACCGGTACGCGGGCCATTAAGGGTTCGTCTCCACTCACACGACGAGATGGCGGGGGATAGCCGCACGTCCTTGGGGGGGTTCCCGCCTAAGAATCGACTCCGCCCCCGCCTCTAAGATTTATATCGGGGGCCGCAATGGTCGCGCCGCGCGTGGGTCGCCCAGCATGGTCAAAGGCGCAGCGTTGAGGTCGCTGTCCTGCAGAGGTTCGCAGGTTCAAATCCTGCCCCACGCATCCTCCTCCTCCGTCGAGTTCCACTTCGACAAAGAGAAACAGAGTTGCCGCAAACGTGTATCAGTCTTCAAACGACGAGCCCCCAAGAAGGACTACG
>JAIBJG010000058.1 GCA_020029475.1 Methanobacteriota archaeon
CCGCCTCGTTCGCCTTCCTGAAGGAGCTCGCGAAGAACAACAACCGCGAGTGGTTCACGGAGAACAAGGCCCGCTACGAGGAGGCCGTCCAGGACCCCGCCGTGCGGTTCATCCGGGATGCGGGCGTGAAGCTCAAGTCCCTCACCCCGCACCTCGTCGCGGACGCCCGCCCCTTTGGGGGCGCGATGATGCGGATCTACCGGGACGTCCGGTTCTCGCGGGACAAGAGCCCGTACCGGACGACGGTCGGCATCCACTTCCCGCACCGTGGCGCCGCGGGCAAGATGGACCACCTCCCGGGGTTCTTCGTCCACCTCGAGCCCGGGGAGAGCACGGTGATGTCCGGGGTCTGGCAGCCGGACCCCCCGACGGCGAAGAAGATCCGGGACTCGATCGTGAAGCGCTCCGAGGACTGGAAGAAGGTCCTCCGGAGCCGGCTGAACTTCGAGGGCGAGTCCCTGAAGAGGATCCCGCCGGGCTACGACCCTGCGACCCCGTACATCAACGACATCCGGCGGAAGGACTGGGTCGCCGGCGTCCGCCTGAACGACCGCCAGGTCACCGGCGGCGCGTTCATGGACGAGTTCCTGAAGGCGTGCAGCTCGATGGACCCGCTGAACGCGTTCCTCGCGAAGGCGATCGGTCTCCCCTGGTGAGCCCGCAGGAGCCGGGTCACGAAGGATGGGCACAGATTCATGGCCGTGCGGCTGGTCGCACACCGATGAACGCGGGAGACCTCCCGTCGGCGAGATGAAAATCGGGATGCGGGTCGAGACCGTGTTCCGGAAGCTCGGGTCTGAGGGCGAGGCGGGCGTCATCCATTACGGGTACAAGTTCCGTCCGGCGGTGTAAAGTTCACTACAACATGATGGAATGAAACATTGGTTTTCTATTCCACTATAATGGAAACAATTAACTACTCCGATCTTTATCCCCTTCCGTGGCCGAGGTGACAAGAGAGCGACTCCTCGAAGCCCTCTACGATCAGAACCCCTGGTGGAGGGGCGGCCAGGTGCCCCTGGCAATGGCGAAGCCGTTTCGTCGTAGGGACTTCTTCTTCCTTCGAAACCGTCTCAGCGATCCACAAATCCTGGGGATCTACGGCCCCCGGCAAGTCGGCAAGACGACCCTGATGTATCAGCTCATCCACGACCTAATCACGGCGGGGAAGGTGGACCCCCGGCGTGTGCTGTTCTACAGTTCCGACTACCCCGGAACGAGCGGGTCGGACGCAGAACTGCTGAACGGGATCCTCGAATCGTATTCGACATCTATCCTGAAGGAGCCCATGGGCGGTTTCCGCGACCGCGTGTTCGTCTTCCTCGACGAGGTGGGCAAGTCCGAGGGGTGGAGCCGGATCCTGAAGGGCTGGTACGACCTGCGGCACCCGATCAAGTTCGTCGTTTCGGACTCGTCCCAGTCCCACCTCCTCCGGGACGCGGCCCGTGATCTCGTCGGGCGCATCCATCTTCAGCTGATGTTGCCGCTCAAATTCGCAGACTTCCTCGCGTTCCGCCTCGGGAAGGAAGAGCTGAGCGAGACCGCCCTCGAGTGGCGGGACCGGGTCGTCGACGGCCTCCGGGCGGGTTCGCCCTCCAAAGTGCTCTCGGCGTTCCAGCGGGTTGCGGAGGAGATGGCCCCCCTCCGGAGGCAGGTCCAGATTCACGTCGAGGCGTACCTGCTGACGGACGGCTTCCCGGAGCTCGTCACCTCCGACGACTTGGCCCAGGTCGGGACCCGGCTCCGACAGTACGTCGATCTCACGCTGTACCGGGACCTCGTCCGGCTGTTCGAGATCCGGAACCCAAAGGCGCTCGAGGACCTCGTGGGCCTCGTCGCCTCCGAGAGCGGGCAGAGGGCGAACTACCAGACCCTCTCCAGGACCCTTCGACTGAAGTATGAGACCCTCCGCACGTACCTCGACTACCTCGAGTCCGTGTTCCTCGTCGCCTCCTCGGAGTTCTACACCCGGAGCCTGGCGAAGCGAATCCGGAGGCCCAAGAAGCTCTACCTGCGGAATTGCGGCCTCCGGAACGCGATCACCGGAGAGCTCCATGAAGGGCTCCTTGCGAACCCGGAGCGGCTCGGTCTCGCGGTGGAGACGCTCGTATTCGATCACGCCCTACGATTTGCGTACCTCGCGACGAAGGCGAACCCGCCGAAGGCGTACTACTGGCAGGACGAGGAAGACAGGGAGGTTGACATCGTCCTTGATCTCGGGCCCCGCCCCCTGCCGATCGAGGTGAAGTACCGGGGGGAGGTTCGAGGAGAGGATACGGAGGCCCTGGCGGGCTTCCTCCGGGAAAGGCCGGGGTCCGTCGGACTCGTGATCACGCGCGTAACGCTGGAACGCCGTGGCGACATCGTACTCGTCCCGTTGTGGCTCTTCCTCCTGGCTTGCTAGCTCGAACCCGAAGGTCGTGAGCCCGGAGTGCGGGCGGCGGAGCTTCGGGAAGATGGAGCGGGTGAAGCTGAAGGGTCGCCCGAACCCGATCAAGCGAATCGGCGCCTCGGTAGTCCTGGCAACAGGTTCATGGCGCTTCGCACGTTCGCACGTCGATGAGCGCCGGGGACCTCCCGTCCGCCGACGATCTCCGCGAACTCGGCGAGAGAGTCGCCGAGTTGACTCGCAAGCTCGAGAAGACCCCCGGCCTCTCCGAGGGCCACGTCGAGCAGGTCGCGACCGCGATCGAGCGGATCCTCCGGGATTATGGCGGGGCCTCGTATCGCCAGTACCGGAACCTCGTCCGGGACCTCGACCTCGTCGCCGCGGACGTCGCACGTCTCGAGAAGGAGAAGGCCCTCCACCCGAAGTTCGTGCGGTACCTGGACGCCTCCCTCCTCCGGATCCGGAAGCGGGACTTCTACCTGGGCCGCAGACTCCTCGAGAGGCTAACGAAGGTCAGGGCCCAGGCGAAGGAGCGGGACGGCCTCCTCGAGGAGTACCGGGAGGGCTACCGGGAGATCGAGCGGGAGATCACCCGGCTGAAGGCGGACCGGGAACATCTGCGGTCCGTCCGCAAGCCTCCGATGTCCGAGGCGGACGTCGAACGCATAAAGCGCCTCCTCGATTCCGCGAACCGGGCGATCGCCCACGCCGTCATCGCGGAGCTTCACGGGGTCCCGAGCCGCCTCGCCCTCTCCGCATTCCAAGAGGGATCGAAGGACCGGCGGTTGCTGCTCCCAAGGGTACCGGAGGGAGAGGTCGCCCCCCTCCTCAGCCTCCTCGAGGACGTCGGCACGGTCCGGGACGCCTTCGGGAACCGGGGCGTCCACAGCCTCCTCGAGGCCCTCACGTTCTCCGACGCGAAGCTCGCCCACCTGCTCGGGGACGGGCGCCCGTTGAAGGCGGTGCTGACCCCGAACCTCTCCTGGCTGAAGGCGATCACCGCGCCCGGGACGCTGCTGCCGCCCTTGTCTCTCGACCTTCCAATCGAGGAGCTCCGGGGGCGGGTGGAGGCGATCGCGGGATTCGCAGAGAAGCTCCACGACGTCGAAGGGGCGCGGGAGCCCATGGCGGGGGTCGCAAAGGCGATGGAGTCGGGTCAGCTCGCGAAGGCGCAGGAGGCGGACCGCGCGTATCGGACTTTTGGAGACGCCGCGAGGCGGGCGTGGGAAGGCACCCTTGATGGAGCGATCAAGGATGTCGAACGGGACCTGGTGAAGAGGACGAAGGACCTCGCTGAGCTCACCGCTCCCGACAAACTTGAGGGCTGAGCATCTCAGAAACTGAATCCGGACGCTGGCCGAAACTGGCCTCATTCGGAATTAGAGCCAAAACAGACTTAACCGATTCCGGCGATAGGCGATTGTGGTGGAGGGATGAATGTGAACCCTTCCGGATTGGGCGATGAGACGCCCGGTGAGTTGGGACGTGAACGTGTCTCCACGTTGGACGACGTCGCCCTCCTGGTGGATTGGGAGAATATCAAGATAGCCCTGGGTGCAGCCAAGATCACCCCCAATGTGACGGCGCTCTACGAAGCGTCACGAGAGTACGGTCGAGTCGTGGTTGCTCGCGCTTATATGGATTGGCAGGAACCTGCGATGAAGGATGATCCGCCTGCGCTCTACCGGGCCGGATTGGAACCCGTCTATGTCCCAAAACACCGGTATTCGAAGGAGGGGGTTGCCCTGTTCGGGAATGTCGTGAAGAATAGCGTCGACGTCAGGATGGCAGTGGACGCGACGACATTGTGCCACACGAATCCGAACATCAAAACCTTCGTGCTAGTCTCGGGCGATCAAGATTTCCTGCACGTTGTCAACGCACTTCGGCCCTATGGGCGGAAGCTAATCTTGATTGGGGTTACTGGAACCCTCTCGCAGCACTTGGCCGAATTCGTAGACAAAGTGATCTACTTTGATCGAGAACTGGCTGGGCCAGCGCTGGCGAAACAACCTGCGACCGAAGGCACGACCCCAACGGAAGACGAAATCTACAAGGCGATCCAAGACGTCCTGAACAAATCGGGTACGCCCGGCGTCGCTCTCCTCTCGTACATCGGGCTTGAACTAAAGAAAAGGTATCCAACATACCACCCGCGGCTCCACGGCTTCACGACATTCAAGGGCCTCATTCAGGCCGCGAAGGAGAAGGGGTACATCGCCGGGTTGGAAACAAGAGGACTTGAGGACTGGGCATATCTGAAAGGGGCAGAGAAAGCGTTGAAAGCAATCCTGAAGACCCCAGAGACCGCCTGACGCGAAGCCGCGGGGAGCCTCTACTCAACGTCGAAGACGACCTTCACCCTCGCCCGCAGTCGACGGCCTTCTTGTTTTCCGCGCTATGCACCCTCGATGCTTCCTAGGAGAGCGTCGAGAAAGTCCTCTACGTCGTTGAGAGCCGCGAACCTCCTCACGTACTCCCAGTCGATTCGGTCCCGGTACAGGACCGCGAGGAGCCTCGCGTGATCGACATCGCCGGGAATCTTCCAGTGCTTCGCGGACGCGAGCCTCTTGACGAGGAGGTCCTCGATCCCCGCGATCCGAACCGCTCCGAACGAGGTCGAAACGACCTGTGTCCGTGCCACGTCCCCGGTATAGGGGTATTTCACGAGGTCCACGACGATCTCGAGGTCTTCGCTTACCCACACCCGCGGGCCCCCCGTGAACTTCCAACCCCGGAGGATCCCACGGAGCGCGTCCGACCGACTCGAGACGATATCGATGTCCCCCGAGGTGTACTCCCCGACGGTATGGAACTCAATCGCCGAGCCCCCCACGACAATGAAGTCGTCCGGACCGAGGCCCGCCTCCCGCGCCAGCAGCGCCGCGAAGTGGACCCTGCCCTCGGTGGGAGACGGCGCGGTCTTCACCGCATTCCGAACGACCTCGTAGGAGCTCATTTCCTGGCTCTCTTCCGCGTGGTCCGACCGGCGGCGATCCGGCGGAGGGCGCGATCCTTCGCGGGTGACCTCTCGTACTCCGGGGGGTTGAGGACCGCGTCTCGGTTCGGCGTCGACTCCGGCAGGAACAGCGGGATCCGGCTCGCCCTCTCGAACGCTCCCTGTCGCTCCCGCACGCGCTCCGGGGAGAACCATTCGTCCTCTGACGTGATCCGTGCACGTCGAAGGAGCAGCTTCCGGAGGTCCTCGTCCACCATGCGATAGCGCTTCCGCCCGCGCTCCTCGACGACTTCGAGGAAATCCGTCTCTGCAAGCCGACGCAGCTGTTCGTAGACCTTGGGCGGCCGGACGCCCGTCGCTTTGGAAATCTGATACCCCGTCTTCGGGGTTCGAGCATCCGCGAGGAACCCGAGCACCTTCACGCGGGTCTTGCTGCCGAAGAGCTGGCCTACGCCTCGGCCCACCCGAAAGGTCATGGTGGCGCATAGTACCCTAAAGGGGTAATAAATGTTTCCCAATAAGGGACATATACCGACGCCACTCCCGCCGGGGAACAGGGACCGTCGCGCCTAGTCGGAGTGAGCCGTGACTCACTCCACGTCGAAGTAGATCTTCACGGTCGCCCGGTAGTCGACGACCTTGTTGTTCTTCAGATCCATCTCAAACTCGGAGACACGGGCCCATCGCATCCCCCGCACCGTCTTCGCCGCGACGGCGACCGCGTCCTTCGCGGCGTCCGCGAAGCTCTTCCCCGACCGACCCACGACCTCAATGATCTTCTGCACCATGGCAACAACCTCGGAATGGGATTGCCCACAAGGCCATGAAGGCTCCCTCGGGCGACCTCGTGTCGCTCCTTCGGACCCCTCCCCGCGATACGAATTTATACCCGCCCAATGCATACAACCGATCCAGATGGCGGTCGCGAAGAAGAGCGTGAAGAAGACGAAAGCGCGACGCGACTTCCAGACCTGGTTCCGAAAGGAGCTGAAGAAGTCCGTCAAGGAGGACAAGGAGATCCTCGAGGCCCTCGATTAGGGCAGCGACTCCGCTCGGCGGCGGATCCACGCTCCGATCTGAGCTTCTGTGACGCCCTCGCGATCAATCCCGCGGACGTAGATCTCAACCTCCTTCGGAGGCGCGACGATCCTCAAGCTGAACGCCCGGATGATCAGCTGCGCCATCTCGAAACCGGTCCGATGGTTCGCGTCCCAAAACGGATGCTCGGAGACGATGAAATGGAGGGCCGATGCGGCGATTTCCGCCGGAGGAAATCCGTCTCGGACCATCTGCCTGAGGCGGTCGGCCAAGAGATCGAGGCTGCCCTCCTCCCGAACGCCCATGTGCCAGGTCTCCCCGAGTCGTGCGACCTCATCGTGCGTTTCGATGATTTCTTGAGCCGTCAGCTCCGCAAGGCCCTGACGGCCGGGACGCAGCGGGGTTGTCTCACCTCGGGCGGGCGCCACCCTGCGCGGCCGATCTTGAGGTCGACGAGCCATCGCGCAGGGGAACGCCGCAAGCCTCGATAACTGCTCCTCTGAGGTTATGTTGACCTCCGACGGTCCGAGTTTCGTTGCGTCAATCCGGAATTGTCGTGACCGAGCTCACCCGACCGTTGGCAGCTCCCACATCACGCCCTTCCCGACCTCCCGCCGGTACACCTTCCCGTCCGCCTCCAGATCCTCCAGCAGGATCGAGGACTCGTCGTCCGTGACCCCGAACACCGCGGACACCTCCCGCGTCGCGCATCGACCGTAGTGGTGGAGGAGGACGAGGGCGTTCCCCTTCGTTGCCGAGATCTCCCGCCCCTCGAGCTGGGGGTCAAGCTTGTGGAGGGTGTCGTCAATCGCCTCCCAGGGCTGCCACCCCTCGATCCGGAGGGACACCTCCCCTCGCCCCGCTTCGAACGTCGGGAACCCCGTGACCTTGTGCGCCTTGCACTCCTGGAGGTCCCCCTCGAACGCGGCCCGCGCGGCCCCGCCCTCCAGGGCCCGCGCGAACCGCCCGACGTGGAGCCCGACCTCCGCCGCGAGCTTCTCCTGGACGTCCGGCCGGTGGATCGCCCGCCCCTCGAGGAGGGACGCCTCCCGCAGCCGCCGGAGGTACCTCCGCCCGATCGGGATCCCCTGGAGCTCCGCGCCCTTCACCGCGACGCACGCGGGCCACGTGGACGTGAAGTCCTCGATCGTCTCCATCATCGCGGCGGGGTCCATCGGCATCTGGTGGTGCTCCGCGACCGCGGTCATGAACGCGAGGACGGACTCCTGCCAGCGCCCGCCGGACATCCGCGCGAACTGCTCCCGCATCGGCCCGAAGTCCTCGAACAGGCCCCCCATCCGGACCTCGATCTCCACGGCGTCCGGGTACACCTGCTCGACCCGCCGGATCGCGGGCTCGCACCCCCAGCACCAGATGCTGTACGGGTCCGTGTACTCCACGAGCCGGAGCTTCCCCGCCCCCGACGTGGGGACCTGCACGAGGACCTCCGTCTCGATCAACCGCTCCTCCGGCCGCGGGGATTGCATGCCGAGACCCTGTCTTAATCCCTTCCGAATCCCGGGCCCTCCGCCCCGCCCAAGGGTCGATACGTTCCGAGAGAATCCATGCCGATAATTGGAAACTAACGGCTATGTAGGCTTCCGCGCCTTGATGACGCCCGTGTCCCGCCGGCAAACCCGTCGCGGGGGGGCGATCAAGGGACTCGCCGTCGTCCTCGGCGTCCTCGTCCTCCTCTTCCTCTACCTCTCCTGGCAGGGCGGCCTCACCCTGGAAGACCTCCCCGCGCTCTTCCTAGCGATCCCAATCTGGTTCTACATCGCGGTCCTCAGCGTGGGGGCCGTGTTCGTCGCCGCCCTCGCGCGGGAGGGCAGCGCGGCGTCCCGCTCCGCCTCGAGGGCCGCCTCGCCCCGCGCGGACCGCAGCGCCCCGTATCGCCCGGCGAAGTGGACGTCGGGGGCCCCGGCGTACGCCTCGCCCCGCGACGAGCCCAAGCGGATGGTGATCGACTTCGTGCCCGTCGTGAGGGCCCCGACCGCGGAGGTCGCGCCGGCCGCGACCGCATCCCCGGAGGGCGCGTCCTTCGTGAGCGCCTCCTCGGAGGAGGCCCCGGCCGTGAACGCGTGGCCGACGGAGTCCGTCCCCCTGGGCAAGCCTCCCCGGGACCGGGTCCCCCGGGCGGCCCCGCACCCGGAGCCCGCGCCGATCTCCGTGACCGCGGCGATCCCCGAGCCGTACCTGGGACCCGAACTCGAGTCCGGTCCGGAGGGGATGGCCGCCGCTGTGGAGGCCCCCCTCGTGAACGAGGCGGGTCCGCCCGACACCCTCCTGGGCCGCCTGATGAACTGGCTCGACGAGACCTCCCCGGAGGCCGTCACGAAGCGCCGGAGCCGCCGGTCCTCGAAGAAGTCCGGCCGATAGGCCCCGCTCCCGCACAAAGCCTAAATAGCCCCGCCCCGTGCCAAGGCCCCGCCCATGGAACTCAAGCTCATCGAGAAGGCGAAGACCTCACTCCGGGTCGAGATCGTGCACGCGGACGACACCCTGATCTACCCCCTCGTCTCCGCCCTCCTGAAGGACGAGGACGTCGCGGACGCCCAGTACGTCACGGGCCACCCGCAGCTCGACAAGCCCATCCTGTTCGTGAAGACGAAGAAAGGGGACGCCCAGGCCGCCCTGCGGCGGGCGGCGGAGGGCCTCTCCACGAAGTACCGCGACGCGAAGGCGAGCATCGAGAAGGCCCTCGCGAAGTAGCCGCACAAAGGGACGGCCCGGTTCTGGACTATCGTCGCCGCCGGGAAACGCTTAAGGTGACCGGAGGGAGTCCCGTTGGTGCGGGGGACTCGACGTGAACCGGTGGAGAGGGGTGCTCGTCGTGTTCGCGCTCCTCGCCCTCAGCGGGTTCGCGGGAGTCGTGCACGGAGGGGCGACCCGAGTGGCGCCGATGGCGTGGTCCATCGCCCGCGACGTCGACGGGGCCGCCCTCGTGGACCGCCCGGACGCGTGCGGGTTCGCCTCCCGCGTGGCGCCGGACGGCCTGATCCGGTTCGTCTACGGCGAGGGCTCGCGCCTCTACTTCGGGAAGGAGGGCGGCGCGCCGGGCGTCCCGATCACCGGGCCGACGGTCCCGTGCCAGGACCCCGACCTCGCGTTCAAACCCGACGGCACCGCGGTCGTCGGGTGGATCGACTCCCGGAACCGGGGCATCGACCTGTGGAACACGGACGCGTTCGTCGCCACGGAGGACAGCGGTTGGCAGGAATCCCTCGTCACCGGGTCGACGGATGGCCGCGTCGAGGCGCTACGGATCGACGTCGACGCCGCCGGGATCGTCCACGCCCTGTATCGCAGGTTCACCCTCCAGATCTGGCCGTACGACGACTTCCTCTTTGCCGCGTCGTCTCCCTCGTGGCAGGAGGCCCAGGTATCGGACGGACATGCGATCAACACGTTCGACCTCGGGTTCGACTCCCGCGGGAACACACACGTGACCTGGTTCTCGACGGACGGGTACTACGCGGTCTGGTACGCGAACGAGTCCGCGGGATGGGCGGACGTGCGGGTCGACAAGGACCAGGACCTCACCCGGTACGATGCGCGGTTCGACGCCTCGATCGCGGTGGACGCCTCGGACGTGCCCCACGTCGTATGGGCGGACAGCCGGAACGCCCCCCAGTACGGGTCCTGGAGGAGCGAGATCTGGCACGCGTCCTCGGTGGACGGCTTCACGAACCGGGAGCTCGTCCAGCCCGACGACGCGTCCCTCATCGTCCGGAAGCGGGGACCCCATCTCCTGATCGACGGGGCGGGCGTCTTCCACGTCGCCTTCACCGGAGATGTGGAGGACGCGTCCTACCAAACGTCGACGAACCTGTATTACGGGAGCTCCACGGACTGGGACCGCGCGGTCCAGATCACGAACGCGACGGGGGTTCCTGATCGAAGCCGTGGGCGCCTGGGACAACGACCGGATCGTGTCGTACGATTGGGACTTCGCGGGACCGTCCACGGTGCGCCGATCGGGCTATCGGGTGTCCCTCTCGTTCCCCGCGGTCGGGACGTACCTCGGTCGCCTCACCGTGCGGGACCCGGTCGGGAACTCCGTCTCCGTCGATTTCAACGTCACGGTACGGAACCTCAGCACGAGATCCTGGGAGACGGGCAAGCGGCTGATGACCCTGTACAACTCCTATGGACCGCTCCACTTCCAACCCCTGCCGGACGGGTCGCTCGCCCTCGTGTTCCAGTACCAATACGCGATCGTGGACCCTAGCGGGCGAATCCGGACGGGCCCGGTCCGGCTCTCGTACGACGTCGCGCGTGAGACGTACGTCGTGGACCCGGTCGGGAACCTGCATGCGGTGGGATTTCGGAACCCGGAGCTGGAGTACTCGAAGATGCGGGGGGACGGGTCCGAGCTGGTGCACTCGAAGGTCCTTTCGACCGGCGGCCTCCTCCCGCAGCTT
>JAIBJG010000118.1 GCA_020029475.1 Methanobacteriota archaeon
GTTCATCTCATGGGCACTTGCCCACCCCGAATTCTTCGGACGATTCGGGGAATGGGGCGCCCTTCTCGCGACGGGTCTAACGATTCTCGCGCTTGCCGTGAAATACTACCGACTCGTGTTCCTCCAGAACGACGACCGATAGGCCCCGGGCGACCGGGTCCAGGGTCATTTCAGGAGGTCGACGCGGGCGACCTTCTCCAGGACGAGATTCGCCGCGGCGGACCCGGCCGCATCGATCTCCATCTTCGAGAATCCCAGAGCGCGAAGCTTCGCCGGGCTCGACTCGATCCGAGAGGCGTCTTCCACCCAACCGAAGCGCGCCCGTATCTCCTTCGAGGCCGGACCGTTCCCGATGACGGCGACGAACGGAGCCCCGGGCCGCACGCCTGCAGTTTCGATCGCCTTCGAGATTTGGCGCTCCCCGCTGACGTACAGGAGGAACTCGAGCTCGAGCCTGCCGCTCGCGCCGAGGCCCCGGTCGATCGCCCGCCGTGCGTGCTGTACCGCGGACAGGAGATGGTCCCGCCCTGCGACGTGCCCCGCGTCCAGGAGCTGGGCCCACCCGCCCCGGGAGCGGACGAACTCCTGGAGCTCCGCGAGCGTGGCCTTCGGGTCGTCGAGTCCGCGACGGACCCCGATGATCTCGATTCCCTGGTCACTCATCCGAACTCCCCCAGCTCCGCCTGGCCCGCGAGCTTCTTCATCGCCGCCTTGCCGCCGAGCTGCTCCGCAATCTTGGTCGCGAGGGCGGGGCCGATCGCGGGGATGCGGGCGAGGTCTCCCGGATTCGCCTTCTGGAGGTCCCGCAGGGTCTTCAGGCCGCGGCCGAAGAGGGCGCGGGCCCGCACCCGCCCGACCCCCCGGAGCTGGACAAGGTCGAGGAGCTCCTCCTTGATCCCGTACTGGATCCGGATCATCAGCCGGGTGAGGGGCATCACTTTCTTCTTGTTGAAGATCTTCCCGAGCTCGGCCATCGCGTACACCAGCCAGACGCCCTGGTCCACCATCCGCCGGATGTCTCCGGGGCCGATCCCGAACTTCCTCGTGACCTCGTCCTCGGAGCGCTCATCGATCCAGTCCTGGAACAGCGTGGCGGTCTTCACCTCCGCCATCATGAACTCGTAGTCCTCGACGGGGAACGTCATCGCCTCCGCGGTGATCTTGTCCTCGACCCACGTGTAGTCGCCCCGCCGGAGGTAGAGCTTCGGCATGTCCGGCGTGGAGCACGCAGCCCAGAGGTGGTAGAACTCCCCGTCCCGGTCGTCCTCGAGGGCGTCCCGGATTTTCACCGCGCTGAGCGGGTCGATGTACAGGTCGCTCGTTCGGCGGCCGAAGAACGTCGCCTTGAGGGTCCCGTCGCGGGCGTTGATGAAATCCTCTCGCTGCAGGAATGCGAGGACGTCCTCGACTTTCGCCCGGAGGTCGTCCACGGGGCTCTGGTGGGCGAAGAAGGTCCGGCCGAAGAATCCGAACAGCTCCTCCTCCGTGGTCACGTGGCCCGTCGCGATCGTCGCGAGCGTGTGGACCCGGAGGGCAGGCTCCGAGCTGAGCTTCGACTCGATGGGCTCTGGCGGGCTCTTGAAGTACTCGTCGATGAGGTCGTCGACGTCGTCCTCGTCCTTCGCGACGAGGATCGCCTCCCCCACAGTGTCGTACTTCGGGCGGCCTGCGCGGCCGCACATCTGCTTCACCTCGAGGACGGGGATCGGCGTGAAGCCGAAGTTCACGTCGTAGCGATTGAGGTCACGGACGATGACGCGCCGAGCCGGGGTGTTCACACCCATTGCAAGGGTCGGGGAAGCGACGATGCACTTCACGCGACCCTTTCGGAACTGAGACTCCACTAGGAGGCGTTGTTCCGTCGTCAGGCCCGCATTATGGAACGCTGCACCCCCCTCGATGCACTTTCCGAGGCGCGCTCCCATCGAAGTAGATTCCTCTTGGCCCGCGACCAAGTCGGTCGCGATTCTCGAAAGCGCGTCCCGGTCTTTCTCCGTAAGGCGTTTCCTTACTGTCGAGGCCAGCTTCCTCGCAACGCTCTCCGTAGCGCGACGAGTGTTCGCAAAGACGAGGGCCTGCCCACCGTCGAGAATAACGTCATCCACTAGGGCAGCAACATCGTCCAAGTCTGAAGTGAGTTCCTTCTTTGTGTCGTCCGAGTACCGGATCTTCCGGTCGAACACGACGCCAGTCTTTAGCGGCACGGGGCGCCACTCGCTCGTCACGTGCTCCGCGCTGAGCCACGCGGCAATCTCCTCAGAGTTCCCGATTGTCGCGGAGAGCGCGATCACTTGTGCGGACGGATTCACTTGACGGAGCTTCGCGAGGGTCACCTCGAGCGTCGGCCCTCGGTCTGCGTCGTTGATTAGATGGACTTCGTCCGCCACGACGACCGTCAAGGACTTCAACCACCCGATCCGGTGCCGCAACAGGGAGTCTGCCCGTTCGCTCGTCGCGATGATCACGTCGAACTTCTCGAGGTTCGGGTCGATCCGGTCGTAATCCCCCATCGTGAGGCCGACCCGCACGCCGAGGGGCTCGAACGCCTTCAGGTCCTCGTGCTTCTCGGAGGCGAGGGCCCGCAGCGGGACGATGTACAGGGCCTTCCCGCCCTTCAAGACGCTCTTCAGGATCGCGAGGTACGCGACGAGGGACTTCCCGCTCGCGGTCGGGATTGCGAGGACGAGATTCTTCCCCGCGAGGGCGGGGCCTATTGCTTCCGCCTGCGGCGGGTACAGCTCCGTGATCCCCTGCTCCTCGAGGGTCGCGGGGATCCGAGGGTCGAGACCGAGGTCCGCGATGCGCACGACGGTTCCGATGCGAGGGCCCTCCATAAAGGTTCGTCCGGGGGTGGCCCGGAGCGAAGAAAGCACACTCTCCAAAAGTCCTCCTTCACGCGCCTCCGCGGAAGACTTAAGGAGGTCTCCGCTCTCCCTTCGATGATGCCCAGCGTCGCGACGACACTCGCCGGGTTGAAGCTCCGGAACCCGACGATGCTCGCGTCCGGGTTCCTGGATGAGACCGGGGGGACGCTCCTCCGCGTGTTCAAGGCCGGGGCGGGCGCGGTCGTGACGAAGTCGATCGGCCCGGAGCCCCGCGCGGGGAACACGAACCCGACGATCCTCGAGCTCGACGTCGGGATGCTGAACGCGATGGGCCTCCCGAACCCGGGAATGAAGGACTTCGGGCCGGAGGCGAAGATCGCGCTCGATGGCGGGGCCGTCGTCATCGGCAGCGTCTTCGGGAAGGACCCGGATGAGTACGCGGGAGTCGCGAAGGCCCTCCAGGGGTACGGCGTCCACGCGATCGAGCTGAACCTCTCGTGCCCCCACGCGAAGGGCCTCGGCACGGAGATCGCGGAGGACCCGGAGGCCGTGCGGGAGTTCACCGCCGCGGTGAAGGGGAAGGTGAAGGTGCCGGTGATGCCGAAGCTCTCCCCGAACGTCTCGAACATCGCCGCGTTCGCGGAGGCCGCGGAGGACGGCGGCGCGGACGCGATCGTCGCGATCAACACCCTGAAGGCGATGGCGATCGCCCCGGAGCTCCGGACGACGGTGCTCGCGAACAAAGTCGGCGGGCTCAGCGGACCCGCCCTCCGGCCCGTCGGCGTGCGGTGCGTGTACGAGATCTACGAGGCCGTGGACGTCCCGATCGTCGGGGTCGGGGGCATCGAGACGGGGCGGGACGCCCTCGAGTACGTGATGGCGGGGGCCCGTGCGGTCCAAATTGGCACCGCCCTCGCGACGCGGGGGATGGCGGTGTTCGAGGAGGTCACCGCGGAGATCGCGGAGTTCATGGAGGAGCGGGG
>JAIBJG010000011.1 GCA_020029475.1 Methanobacteriota archaeon
CACGGCGGAGGGCACCGGGCTGGAACCGTACAGCCCTTGCCAAGGCCTCGTTCGAGGCCAAGGCGGATTTCAGGATGTTCAGTGCCGCGTTGTGCTGCCGGTCCATCTCCCAGTCGCACACGAGGCACACGAAATCCTTGCCCACCCTATCTCGGCGCAGGGCGCCACACGCTGGGCAGGTCTTCGAGGTCCACGCAGGGTTGACCTTGATCACGGGCACGCCCGCGACGGCGGCCTTGTACACGATCTGACGATGGATTTCCCCATAGGGCCAGGTTGCGAAACGCTGTTTCATGCGTCGGAACCCCCCGCGAGGATGGGCGAATGCAAGATTCTCAAGAATGATGACCGAACTAGCCGTTTTGGCCTTTCGAACGAGTGACTTGGTTACACTGTGTAGTCGTTGCCTCACCCGGTTCCGTTCCCGAAATCCCTCCCGACGAAGCACCCGTCGTCTAACTCGAGCATCGTAAGCTTTTTTCCTTGCGAGGCGGCGCCTCCTTCGCGCGTGAGTTAGTTGAACCTGCCGGACTCCCCCGAGGGTCAGCGTGAAGATTCGGGCGTTCTCGCCGTCTGTTCCGATTCCGTCGAGGGAATCCTCGTTCGTGTCCAACGCGATTGCAGCCCGTGGTTCGTAGGGGTCTGGCGCTACTTTCCTCACTGTCACGAGGACTTTCCCTGGGACAACGGTTAGCGATCCTAGGCTCCAAGTCAGGTCGCGAAGAATCGACCGATGCCACGCCGACATCGGCAGTACGAGCTGCACTCCTGCGGTGCCTCGCACAGGAATTCGGAGCCGTCCATCCTCCCGGTCTAGCGAATACGATTGATTCTCAGCCTTTAGCATCGGCCGCCTAACGAACGGGACGAATCCGGGCGTTCCCTCCCGACTACGTCTTCGATAGGTCTTCAGCAGGCCCAAGGCGACCTCGAAGGCCGATACGATGTGTTGTCTGTGGATGGTGTGGTCATGGCACAGACTGTGATATGCGGCGCGGGCGAGACTAGCCCTCGATTGAAAATTCCCTCTTAGGGCGATTCGGATTGACTTGTTGACAATCACCCGAAATTCCTGGAGCATCCAACGCAGGTCAGGACTCCTGGTTTCAACCGGAAAGACGAGAGTTCGAACCACGCGCACAATTGGCAGTTGCTCGGGATGCTATCAGAGTATCGGGGGGAGGGGTGCGAAAGTAGAATGGTGAGGCGGCTGGCCCTGCAAGATGACGGTCGTATGAAATGGGAGGCAAACGTTTAAGACAAACTCAACTCTCGCCAGATTTTGCATGATGCAACGGGAGCCCGCGGCGAAGCAAGCCGCCGCCCAGCGCCCCGCGCCGTTCAAGGCTCCCCCGATCCGGTTCCGGGGCTCCCGCCACACCGCTCTCGTGAAAGAAGTCTTCGATATCGCGAAGCCGTACCCGGAGACGTACCTGATTCGGTTCACCTTCGAGGGCGAGCCGAAGGTGTTCGACTTCCAGGCGGGCCAGTTCATCTCGGTCTTCGCGGAGAAGGACGGGAAGTCGATCTCCCGGCCGTACTCGATCGCGTCCCCGCCGGAGCAGAAGGACTGCCTAGAGCTGTGCATCAAGGTCGTCGAGGGCGGGTTCATGTCGAACTACCTCCACACGGTCCCCCCGGGCACGAAGCTCCGGTCCATCGCCCCCCTCGGCACGTTCGTCCTCCTGGAGCCCCCGGACTACCAGATCCGGGACACCGTCTTCGTCGCGACGGGGACGGGCGTCGCCCCGTTCATCTCGATGATCGGCCACATCTGGGCGATGCGGTACGACATCGAGGTCCACCTCGTCTTCGGCTGTCGCTACATCCACGACCTGATCTACATGGACCTGCTCCGCAAGTGGGAGAGGGAGCACCCGAACTTCCACCTCTACGTGACGCTGTCCCGCCCGCCGGAGACGGGCTGGAACGGGCGCTCGGGCTACGTCCAGAAGGTCATCGAGACCGAGATCACGGACCGGGGGAACAAGGACGTGTACATCTGCGGCCTCCACAACATGGTGGAGGACGTGAAGAACCTCTGCGAGTCCCTGAACTTCCACTGGGTCCGGTTCGAGAAGTGGGACTGAGCCTCGCTAGATCATCAGGCGGGCCGTCATCGCGCGGATGCCCACCATCTCCTCCATGCTCCCGGTCCAGTTGTCGAGGGCGACCCCGAACTTCCTCTCGCACCGGGAGATGAACGCCCGCATCTCGTCCGCGATGGACGCCGGCTCGCGCCCCAGGAACACGACGGCGAGGATCACCCGCGTCCCCCGCTCGATTACGACCTTCTTTTGCCCGAGGTCGAACCCCTTCAGCTCGTGGGAGGCCTCCGCGAAGGAGATCCTTGCGAAGTTCATGATCGCCGTGAGCATCCCCGCCATCACGTCCTCGTCCGGCGCCCCCGGCCGCGGTGCCTCTGTCCTGCCTGCGTGGGAGACGAGGAGGCCCGAGGAGTGGATCACGAACACCTCCTGCACCGTGAACCCTTCAGCGGACGCGACGGGCAGGGGTTCGTACTCCCGGTCCAGGACCGCCTGGTCCCGCTCGTCGAGGGCGGCGGGGTCCGCGCTCACGATGAAGACGCCTCCAGCCTGGGTGACGAGGTCCCGAAGCCGGTTCAAGACTTGGAGCACCCGGGGGAACCCCACGTATGTCGCCAAGTACTCGACCCCTTCGATCGCGACGACTGCCTTCTTTGGTCCCGGGAGGAACCTGGAGACGAGCTTCTCCAGCATCTCCGGCTGGGTGGGCGGGACCGTGTTCTGTCCGGTCACGGAGCTCAGGGAAAGGATCGTCGTGGCCTCGAGGTCGAACCCTTCCCGCACCGCGGCGGGCGGGAGGCGGGTGATCACGAGTCCCACGTCCCCCTGCCGGACCGCCTCCGCAAGGGCCCGGAACCCGATGTCTGGACGCCGCTCCTTCGCAACGTACGCCCGGCCCGCGCGCAGGGGGAACTTCCGCGGGTACGCGACCGGCTCCTCGGGGCGCGGGGTGACGTCGAACATCCGATACCGGAGGATTGCGATCGCGAACGAGGTCGCCATGATCAACGCGCTCGCTGTGAGGAACGGAGGCGGGAACTCTCCGCCGATCCGCAGGTACGCGTACGTCTCCGCGGACGCCCCGTGGAGGAGGATTCCCGAGAGCATCACGAGCGCCTGCCGGCGGACGACGGGGTCCCGGTTCCGGGAGAGCGTGCGGAGGATCGTTCCGACCATCATCAGCCCGTAGACGGTCGAGATGGTCGCGAGGGCGAGCCTCGCGTTTGTCGTGTTCGGGATTGGCCCCGTGTACGTCGACGAGGTGCCGACGAGGGACGCGACGAAGACCGCCGCGGCGCCGAGGGAGAAGTTCATCAGGGTCCCGGCGGACTTTCGCCGGAACACTTGGAACCCGTAGAAGTAGATCCCCACGAACGCGGTGGTGTACCCCACCGCGAGCATGTGCACGAAATAGAACAGGCGGCTCGTCCAGACGAACAGGTCGCTTCCTTCATACTCGTTGTACCAGTACCGAATCGGATATGACAGAATCGCGGCGGCGAGGAAGAACGACATGGCGAGGACGAAGGATGTCGCCGCCCTCTTCCCCGGGAATCTCCGGAACACGAGGAGGGCGAGGGAGAGTGCGACGAACGACGTGGTGATGGAGAGGAGGGAGTACAGCTGCCACTGCTCGACCATCGGCACGACGCGAGCGAGGCCGGTCCGCCTAAATCTTTTCCCTGATGGAATCAGAAGGGAGACTCAGGTCCGACGGCCCCCCGCCTCCCGCGTTCGGCCCGCCAGACCTTCCCGACGATCGCGCCGCGGGGAACGGGCCCGAAGCTCCGGCTGTCCCGGCTGATGGCCTCATTGTCGCCCCGCACGGTGTACATCCCGTCTCCCCGAACGTCCGCGATCCGCTTGCAGAGGTACCGGCCCGCCCGCTGCGGGTCCCGGAAGACGACGAGCTCCCCGACGGCGGGGTCCCGCCTCCGGTACGCCCAGCGGTTCACGATCACGTAGTCCCCGGGTTCGAGGTCGGGGCTCATGCTCCGCTCTTCGACGCGGAACCTCGCGAGAGGGAACATCGCGTCGACGCTCACGCGATGTTCGGGTAGACGGTCTCGCGCCCCGTCGGGTACGGGGCCTTCGCGGCGTGGGTCGGGACGCCCTTCGTCTTCCAGAAGATCATCGCAATCTCGTTCGCGTGCTTCAGCATCTCCTCCGCCGCGGCGAGGTTGATCTCCTGGCGTCCCTTCGACCCCGACTTCAGGGCCTTCCACACGAGGTCGTGGAGCTGGGGGTACTGCTGGACGTGCTCCGGCTTGAAGTAGTCCGCCCACAGGATCCGGACCTCGCTCTTGAAGATCTCCGCGTGCTGCTCCTTCGTCGCGACGTACCGCGCGAGCTTGTTCACGAACTCCTGGCGCTGGTCCCCGGTCGCGTTCGGCCCGGGCTTCTCGAGCTGCCCGATGAGGTCGACCATCCGGATCACCGTGTGGGCGGCGAGCTGCGCGTGGTGAGGGTCGTAGATCCCGCACGGGATGTCGCAGTGGGCGTACGCGGTCGTGGCGGGGGACACCCGGTCGAGCAGCTTCAGAAGGGAGTGCAGTAGAGCCATGGTCGCGGCGAAGCCCGCTCGATACTTAAACGTGTTTCGGGCCGTCGCGTGCGGTTCCCTTATGCCGCGCGCCCTCCTCCGAGGTCCGGATGTCCCAGGCCCCCCGCCCCCGGCGCCAGCCCGCGTACCGCGACCTCGACGCACTCCGTAGGGAGCACACGGAGAAGCGGGACGCGATCCGCGCGCGGCTCGCGGAGTTCCGGCGGACATGGCGGGAGGGCGACGAGCGCCTGTTCGAGGAGGTCGCGTACTGCATCCTCGCGATCCAGACGAAGGCGCGGGCCTCCGACGCCGCCGTGCGGGGCCTGAAGGAGCGGGGCCTCCTCCTCGACGGGGACGCGCCCGCGATCGCGGAGTTCCTCCGCCCCCGCGTCCGGTTCCACAACCACAAGGCGGCGTACCTCGTCGCCGCGAGGGAGCGCTTCCGGCCCGGCGGCCGGTGGGCCCTGAAGGCGACCCTGTCCGCTTTCCCGTCCCCGGAGGCCGCGCGGGAGTGGTTCGTGCGGGAGGTCCACGGGTTCTCGATGAAGGAGGCCGCCCACCTCCTCCGGAACATCGGCTTCTCGGACCGCCTCGCGATCCTGGACCGCCACGTGCTCCGGAACCTCGCCCGCCACGGGGTCGTGCGCTCCGTCCCGAAGTCCCTCACGACCCGCCGGTACCTCGAGATCGAGGCGCGATGGCGGGCGTTCGCCGATGCCGTCGGGATCCCGCTCGCGGAGCTCGACCTCCTGTTCTTCAGCCGCGGGGCCGGAGCCATCTTGAAGTAGGCCGCGGTTCCGACACGCGTGGACACCGCCCTCGCGGACCGGCTCCTCCCGTGGTACCGGGAGCACCGCCGGGACCTGTCGTTCCGCCGCACGCGGGACCCGTACGCGATCCTCGTCGCGGAGGTGCTCCTCCAGCGGACCCGGATCGCCTCCGGCCTGCCGTACTTCGAGCGGTTCATGGCGGCCTTCCCGACCGTCGTCGACCTTGCCGCGGCCCCGGAGGAGCGGGTACTCAAGGCCTGGGAGGGCCTCGGCTTCTACGGTCGGGCCCGCAACCTGCATCGCGCGGCGAAGGCGGTCGTCGCGGATCACGGAGGCAGGATCCCCGGAACCTTCGCACGACTCCGCGAGCTCCCCGGAATCGGGGACTACACCGCGGGCGCGGTCGCGAGCATCGCGTTCGGCGAGCGGGTGCCCGCGGTCGACGGGAACGCGATCCGCGTGCTCGCGCGGGTGTTCCGCCTCCGCGGCGACCTCACCCGCGGGGACGCGCGGCGCGGCCTCGTAGGGATTGCCGCCGACCTCGTCCCTCCAGGAGAACCCGGGACGTTCAACCAGGCCCTCATGGAGCTCGGGGCGACGGTCTGCCGCCCGAGGGCGCCGCGCTGCCCCGAGTGTCCGCTCCGCGACCTCTGCGGAGCCTTCCGCGACGGACAGCCCGAGCGGTATCCCGAGATCCCGCCGCGTCCACCGACCCCCGTGATCCGGGTGGCGTTCGCGCTCGCGCAACGGGGCGGGAACGTGCTGTTGATCCGCCGGCCGGAGGGCGGACTCCTTGCCGGACTCTGGGCCCTACCGGGCGGAGAGGTGGGCGGGAAGAGGGATGCGGGCGCGGTCCTCCGCGCCGCGCTGTCCGGACTCGGTGGCGGGGCCCGGGTCGACGGCATCGCGGGTCGCGTGGAGCATACGTTCAGCCACCGGCGGTGGGAGGGTGTGGTGTATCGCGTGCGGATCTCCGGTCCCCTCGGCTCCCGGGAGGATGCGACGTGGGCGGGTCCGGCGGATCTCGAACGTCTGCCCCTCGTCCCCTTCCATCGGCGGTTCCTGGAGCGGCTCCACGGACCCGAAGAGCACTAGGTCGATCTCAGGCCGGCAATCGCCGGCGCGCGGGCGAACCTTTTTGAGCCCCGGACGCCCCTATCCAGACCGAGGGGAGTATCGTCCTGGCGACGGGAACCTTGATGGAACGGGCGAGTCCGGCGGGTGAGTCGACCCCGAAGCGCGCGAGGAAGGTCGAGGTCACGGAGGAGAACATCCAGCGGCTGTTCGGCATGAACATGCACGACCTGTTCAGGAAACTCGCCGAGAAATTCGGATACACGATCGAGGATTGAACGCCGGCGAAAGGCTTTCCATCCGTTCCACGTCGTGCGGTTCCATGCGGCGGTTCATCGTGATCGGGCACAGGGCCTCGACGACCCCGGACTTCCCGCTCGACGACCTCGCCGGCGGCGCGGGCCGGATGGACCTGCTCCTCACGGCCGCGAACGCGGCGCTCCTCGTCTCCCACGACCTCCGACGGGACTCCGATGCGACCCTCGTCCTCTTGGGCCCGCCGGACCCTCCGCGCGCGGTCCGCCTCGATGGCGCCCGACTCCAATCGCTCAGCCCCGACCTCCGGACGAACGCGGGGCTCCTCCGGAAGGCGCTTGCCCACGGGGGCCGCGTGGAGCGGGAGACGTCCCCCGGCGCGTTCGCCTCCCGCCGCGGGATTGTGGACGTCCTCGAAGGGATTCGCGAGCCCTTGATCCACCTCCGCGAGGACGGGAACGACATAAGGGAGGTCGAGATTCCTCGGGAGGTCGCGTTCATCCTGTCGGACTCGATCGAACTGACGGGGGAGGAAGAGGCGGTGGTGGCAAGGCGGCGGAAGGCGGTGTGCTCCGTGGGCCCGGTCTCGGTCCACACGAGCGACGCGATCGCGATCGTGCACAACGAGATGGACCGGAGGCATCCCGCGTGATCGACAAGGAGCGCGCGGAGGCCCTCCTGCTGAAGCTCGTCTCTACTTGGAGCGGCCCGGGCGCGGACATGCGGGCGGTCCTCGACATCGTGACCGCGGAGCTGACGGCGATCGGCCTCGAGCCCGCCGTGAACTCGGAGCTCCTCGCCGTCTACGCGCACCACGGGAACGGAGGGGTCCTGTTCAACGGGCACCTCGATACGGTCCCCGTCGGGCAGGCATGGACGAAGAAGGCGGAGGAGCGGGAGGGGCCGCTGCTGTACGGCCGGGGGACCGCGGACATGAAGGCGGGGTGCGCCGCGATGCTCGCCGCCGCCCGGGAGCTGAAGGGGAAGGACGTGCCGTTCTCCGTCCTGTTCACGACGGACGAGGAGACGACGATGCGGGCCGCGATGACTCTGCACGGGACGGGCCTCGTGAAGAAGGCCGCGGCCGTCGTCGTCGGCGAGCCGTCGGACCTCGCGATCATCGGGAGCGAGAAGGGCATTCTATGGTTCGAGCTGACGACCCACGGGCGGAGCGCGCACGGGTCGATGCCCCATCTCGGGGACAACGCGATCCTGAAGATGACGAGGATCCTTGCGGCGTTCGAACCGTACACGCGCCCGAAGCACTACCTCGACGAGGTCACCGTGAACGTCGGCTCGATCGACGGCGGCTCGAAGCCGAACGTCGTCGCGGACCTGTGCTCCGCGGACCTCGATGTCCGGTACCCGCCCCACCTCTCGAGGGAGGAGGCGCTGCGGCTCGTGGAGTCGACGACCCGCGCCTCCGGCATCCCCGCGGACATCGTGATCAAGCACGAGGTTCCCGCGGCCCAGGTGAACCAGAACTCGGACCACATCCGGAGGATGAAGGAGATCGCGGGCCCGGAGGTCCGCAGCGTCTCGTACGGGACGGAGATGGCGTTCTATGCACAGTCGAACCCTAGGTGCCTGGTCCTCGGGCCCGGGAAGCCGGAGATGTGCCACGTCCCGGACGAGAACGTGGACGTGACGCACGTCTCGAGGGCCGCGGAGATCTACGCAAAGTACGCGGAGGCCCTCGCCCCTAGGTGAGCTCGGCGATTGCGCGCCGCAGGTTCGCGAGCCCCCGCCGGAACACGGGAGTCTCTCCGCCGAGCCCGAGGCGGAAGTGGTCCCCGAACCCGCGGGCCGCGAAGTAGCGGCCGTGGGCGATCACGGTCCGGTACTTGCGGATGAGGAGCCTCTCGAGTTTCGTGACGTTCACGTCGGAGTGCGGGAACACGACGTTGCCGATCTCCGGGAGGTCGGCATGGAATACCGGGGTCCGATCGAGGGTCTCCTGGAGGAGGGCACGGTTCCGCTCCACGACCGTCCGGGCCCGCCGGACAAAGAAGTCATGGCGTCGGACCGCCCAGTCCGCGAACGCCTGGGCGAGGGGAGGAGCGTTCCCGGTCGTGTAGTCCCGGACCCGGAGGACTCGCCGGAGCACCTCCGGGCGGGCGACGATCCAGCCCACCTTCAGCATGCCGAGGCCGTACATCTTTGACACCGTGGACATGGCGATCCCGCGGGGACCGAGGGAGGCGACACTCGGCGGAGGGTCCGAGAAGGCGAGGTCGCGGAACGTCTCGTCCACGAGGAGATGCGCGTCGAGCTCCCCGGCGAGGTCCAGGAGCTCGCGGAGTTCGCCCTTCCCGATCCGCGCGGACGTCGGGTTGTTCAGGTTGCAGACCACGAGGAGCCGTGTCCTGCGGTTCGCCGCCTTGCGGAATCGATCGATGTCGAACGCCCACCCGTCCCGGCAATCGCGGGGAACCTCGACGACGTCCGCGCCGAACCCCCGCGGACAGTCCCGGAGCGGGGAGTACATCGGGGCGTCCGCGATCACGTGATCGCCCGGCCCCACGAGGGCCGCGTTCACGACGAAGTTCGCCTCCGTGGCCCCCGTCGTGATGAGCACGTTCTCCCGGGGAACCCGGTGCAACGCCGCGACCCTCCGCCGCAGGGAAGGCATCCCTGCGACGTCCCCCCAGCTGAGGTCGAGCTTCGTGGGCAGGTACCCGTCGAACTCGCGGATCGTGAACGGGGTGACATCCGAGTACGAGATGTTCAGGAACCTTGGACCGTGGAGGTCGTCGTAGAAGTGGAGGTGCTCGAAGGGCGGGAACTTCACGGAGGGCGGCGATGGTCGCGAACCCCATGAAGGTTCGGCCGCGCGGCGTCTGAGAACGTCTAAATACGCCAAGGTGGTAGAGCTCGCGGTTCTCCATGGTGGGGGAGTCTCCGAGGCGGGAGTTCTACGTCGCGACACCGGAGGAAATCCGCTCCGGGCAGACCTCGGACATCTACTTCTTCCGGACCCTCGACGTGTTGAAGAAGGCGGGGAAGCACCGCACGAAGGTCCTCATGGAGACGACCGTGCAGACGCTCCCGGACGCGTGGCCCTGGGCCGTGTTCTCGGGCGTCGAGGAGGCGGTGAACCTCCTCCGCGGGAAGGCGATCGACCTCTGGGCCCTCCCGGAGGGGACGCTCTTCGCCGCGAAGACCCCGCGCGGAATCCCCGTGCCCGTCCTCACCGTCGAGGGGCCGTACGCGGAGTTCTGCATCTTCGAGACCCCGGTCCTCGGGTTCCTCTGCGAGTCGAGCGGGATCGCGACGAAGGCCGCGCGGGTCCGGGCCGCTGCGGGGGACCGCCGGGTGATCTCCTTCGGGATCCGGCGGATGCATCCCGCCCTCGCGCCCCTCATCGAGCGGTGCGTGTACATCGGCGGGCTCGACGCGGTCACGACGCCGCTCGGGGCCGCGATGCTCGGGAAGGAGCCCGTGGGGACGATGCCCCACGCCCTCACGATCGTCATGGGCGGGCCGCGGGAGGCGTTCCGCGCCCTCCAGAAGCACCTCGAGAAGAAGGTCCCCCGCATCGCGCTTGCGGACACGTACTACGACGAGAAGACGGAGGCCATCATCGCGGCGGAGGAGATCAAGGACTTGGCGGGGGTCCGGCTCGACACGCCATCCTCCCGCCGCGGGAACTTCGCCCAGATCGTGCGGGAGGTCCGGTGGGAGCTCGACCTCCGGGGGTACAAGGACGCGCAGATCTACGTGAGCGGCGGGCTCGACGAGACATCGATCCCGGTGCTCGCGGAGGCGGGGGCCGACGGCTTCGGCGTCGGCACGTCCCTCTCGAACGCGCCCACGGTGGACTTCGCGATGGACATCGTGGAGCGGGAGGGGAAGCCCGCCGCGAAGCGCGGGAAGTTTGGCGGGAGGAAGGTGCCGCTCCGGTGCACCAAGTGCGGGACCTTCGAGATCGGGGCGACCAAGTGCCCCGCGTGCGGCGGGAAGATGGCTCCCGCCCTCGTGAAGTACCTCTCTCGAGGGCAGCCCGCCGAGAAGCTGCCGGGGCCGGACGCGATCCGGGAGTACGTCCTCGAGCAGCTGAAGGGCCGGAAGGCGTGAGGCGGGGCTTTACGCCCGTGCGCGATGCGGGAACGATGTCCCTGCCGACCCGCGGTGACGTCGCTCGCGCGTACGATGCGATCGCGGCGGAGTACGACCGCTCCCGAGATCGGCCATGGCCGGAGGTCGTCGAGTTCGCGAAGTCCCTCCCGCCCCGCGCCATCGTCGCGGACCTCGGGTGCGGGAGCGGCCGACATGCGAGGGTGTTTGCCGCGGAGGGACACCGGGTCGTCGGGCTGGACGCCTCCGCCGGACTCTTGGAGATTGTGCGTCGCAAAGTGCCGCAGGCGGCGTTCGTTCGGGGCGACCTGTGCGGGCTTCCGTTCCGCGATTCCCGATTCCCCGCCGCGGTGGCGGTGGCCACGATCCATCATCTGCCGTCCGAGCGGGAGCGGCTCACGGCGATGCGGGAGATCGCCCGCGTCCTCCGTCCCGGAGGGAGGGCGCTTGTGACCGTGTGGTCCCTTCGACAGGGGTCCGAGGAGAAGAGGCGGGGGTCACGGCCCGCAGGTGCGGACCCGCGTGACGTGTGGGTCCCGTGGCGGGCGGGAGGTGAGGAGGTCCAGCGGTTCTACCACCTCTTCGAGGACGGCGAACTTCCCGCCCTCATCCTTGCGGCGGGGTTGCGGGTGGCAAAGTACTTCCGCAGCGCGGACAACTACGTGGCGGTCGCGGAGAGAGATGGCTAGCGTCTGGGAGTCGATCGTGGGATTCTTGGACGAGATCGGGCGGAACCCCGCGTACCTGTTCCTGCTCCTGGGCCTCATCTTCCTCTTGATCCTCGGCATCGTCGTCCACCACATCCGCAAGATTCGGAACCAAGACATCTGGGTCCACCAGGCGTGGGGCTCGAAGTGGAAGGGCCGCTGACCTGATCGGTGGAGCGCGAAATCCTCTTATCCGGAACCCCGCATCGCCCGGCGGGGAGCGCGGTTTGTCGAAGGTCCCGGACGATCTGCGGTACACGAAGGACCACGAGTGGGTCCGCCTCCAGGGGAAGCGGGCAACCGTCGGGATCTCCGACTTCGCCCAGTCCGAACTCACAGATGTCGTGTACGTCGAACTCCCGAAGGTCGGCAAGGCGGTGAAGGCGGGGGAGGTCCTCGGCACCGTGGAGAGCGTGAAGGCGGTCTCCGAGATTTTCGCCCCGCTCAGCGGCAAGGTCGTCGACGTGAACAAGTCCCTCGAGGACACGCCCGAGGTCGTGAACCAGGACCCGTACGGGAGGGGCTGGATGGTCGTCCTCGAGGTCGCGGACCCGAACGAGGCGAAGAACCTCATGGACGCGGCAGCCTATCGGAAGCACATTGGCGAGTAAAGCGCGACGCAGTATTCCAGCTCTACGATTGCGTTACACCGCGCGCGCCTCAGGATACAATGGTTGATGCGTTCGTCTCGCCCTGCGGGAACCGTGGGGGATCTTGCACAGGGCCACGATCCATCGAAGAAGCCCTCCGGCGGATGCGCTGGCGCTCCGACGCGATCGTCGCCATACTCACGATGTTTCTTCTCGCGCTCATCGCCCCTCTCTGGGTTGCGTCTCCGCCGCCCCTGGACCTCTACGCACTCGCAAACGTCGCGTTTTTCATCATCCCTCCCGCCGCTGTTCTCATCGGAACGAGATTGAGTCAGCGGCGAATGAGGCGGTCCCTGCAAGGAGTCCGGTCCCGGGTCCGCGAGGCCGGGGTGTTCTCGATCGGGCACCTTTCCTTGATTCTCGACAACGGCCTCCTCCTCCAGTTGCCCGGAAGCTTTGCAATCCTTACCGGTTTTTTCTCTTCGAGCGGTTCCCCGCTCAGCCCGAGCCTAAGGGAGGCCCGAAAGTGTGTGAGACCGTTCCGCTGGATCCGCCTCGTCACCGTCCGAGCTGGGAAAAAGGCGCCCGACCTGACCGAACTCCGGGACGATTTGGGCGCAAGGATGGCGGCAGCGTCCGTGGGTAGTTGCAGACCCAAAGGGCACGAGATCGAGCCGAACACTCCGACGTGGATTGCCACCGTCGTACTCGGTCGGGCGATTGGCCTCCCGATAGGGGCCGATCGCATCATAGGCGAAGCAGATCGAGTCGGCCGATACCTCCAGAACCTGGTTCAAGCCACCCTCAAGAGAGCCCGTTCACTCCCGGCCGCCCACCCCTGAGCTGGCTCGGGTTCGAAGACGCCTCAGATCTCCCCAAGTTCCCCGGTTGCGGGCCCCAAGAGAGAAGTGGGCACTGATTTCAATCCGACGAGAGTCACGCTGCGGAAGGCCTAATACTCGATGCGGGGTTCGACCCGCGGGCACGTCGGCTAGTCAGGACAAGGCTAGAGGCCTTCGGAGCCTCGGACCGGGGTTCGAATCCCCGCGTGCCCGTCCCGATCCCCGATGGAGCGGAGGAGGGCGCGGCCCTCCCCGACCCCCGCCTCCGTGCGGCAGTCGATCGACGATTGGAAGGACGCGGGCATCAACCCGAGGGGTTCCGTGGGGGTTCCGTTCCCCGAGGGGCTCTCCTCCTCCGCCTCGGGGGAATGGATGCCGGCCGGCCCTGTGGGAATCTCGTACGTGACGATGAGTTTCGGGCGGTTCGAGGACTCGCTCGAGGCGTAGTCGGCCCCGTCCGTGTTCGTGGAGTCGACGAGGATGCCGTGGTTCGCCTCACCCGCCGCCCACGCCTGGACAATCGTCGTGATGTCGACGCTGATCCGGCCGGTCGTCGTGGGCGTGAACGTCGTCGCCGTGGGCTTCGCTCCCGGAGAGCCGGGGATGATGAAGCTGTTCCATGTGGCGGTGAGTTCCCCCCAGCCCTCCGTCGCTTGGTGGACGTTCTGGGCGCCGCCCTTGTCCGTGATCGTGAACTCGATCGTCCCCTTCACGATCGTGGCGCCCGGCGGGATCTGGCCGCTGTTGCCCCCGATGATGTCGGGAAATTTCATCAGGAACTTGCAAATCGTCCCGCTCGCGATGCAGCCGCTCGCGTCCACGTACAGTGCCGTTTGCGTACCGTAGTTCGTACCGGGAGAGCCGCTGTAGATGTACGTGTCGTCCGTCTCGCTGTACGCCCCGCCGTCCCCCTTCTGGAACGACACGGTGGCGGAGTTCGAGACCGTGAGCGTGTACGTCGTCGATCGGGTGAGCGTTCCGTTGGACCCGGTGATCGTGATCGCGTACGTCCCCACGGGGGTGTCCGGCGCCGTGGAAATCGTCGTCGCGGACGTGCAGGTGGGGCTGCACGTCTGTGGCGTGAAGGTGCAGGTGCCTTCTGTGGGGAGGCCCGTGCAGGTGAATCCGACGGGCTCCGGAGATCCCGACAGGAGGGACGCCGTGACGATGGGCGTCGCGGATCCTCCCGGTGCGACGGATCCCGTCGAGGGATTCACGGAGACGGAGAAGTCGAACAGCTGAGGGCCGGCGGGCGGGCTGAACGTGACCGTGAGCTTCGGCGGTCTCGCGGACTCGCTGGAATCGTAGTCCGCACCGTTCGTGTCCGTCGAGTCGACGAGGATTCCGTGGTTCGCCTCGCCCACCGCCCACGCCTGGACGATGCTCGTGATGTCGACGCTGATCCGGCCGGTCGTCCCGGGGGTGAACGAGGTGGCCCTCGGCTTGGCTCCCGGAGACCCCGGAACCGCGAAACTGTTCCACGTGGCGTCGAGCTCGCTCCAGGTCTCCGTGACCTGTTTCACATTCTGGGGGCCGCCGGCATCTGTGACGGTGATCTCGAGGGTCGCGCTGTTGATCGTCGAGCTGGGCAGAACCTGGTCCGGCGCACCCCCGATGATGTCGGGGAACTTCATCAGGAATTTGCACACGGTCCCGCTGGCGTTACAACCGCTCGCGTCGACGTAGAGCTTCGTGCTCGTGCCGTAGTTCGTGCCCGGGGAGCCGCTGTACAGGTACGTGTCGTCCGTTTCGCTGTGGGCGCCGCCGTCGCCCCTCGCAAAGGTCCTCGTGGACTGGGTCGAGACCTCCAGGCCGAGCGTCGCCGTTTTCGTCTGCGTCGCGTTCGTGGCCTGGATCGTGATCGGGAAGGCGCCGAGGGGTGTCGACGCCGACGTGGTGATCGTCAGGGTCGATCCGAAGTTCGGGATCCCCGAGGCGGGTGAGAACGTGCACGTCGCGTCGGTGGGGCAGCCCATTTGGCCGAGCGTGACGGTGCTCGCAGAGAACCCCGTCACCTGGATTGCGGCCGACGCCGACTCGCTGCGTCCCATCCTGATCGAGCCCGGGTTCACGGACACCTGGTAGTCCGTCACGGGCCCCTTCGTCAGGGTGAAAGAATCGACGACTCCCGCGGTGTTGTCCACGAACTGAAAGGCCACGGTGTTCGGCCCGACGACGAACTTTCCGTAGCCCCCCGAGGCGACCGCGGCCCGGCACACCGCGATGTAGGGCGCGGACTTGCAGCTCGCGGTCGAGGGACGGCCTCCCGTGCCGATGACAAAGTACATCGGGGCCCCCGGATCGGCGTACGACGATCCCGTCTGGGTGGGAGTGTTGAACCTCACCGGATGGGTCCGGCCGTACGTGTGGTCATGGGCCGTGAGGACGAAATCAACGCCCCTTGCGACGAAGATGTCCTCAATCTGGTCTGGAGACCCGGTGCCGTCCGGGCATGTCGTCGAAGAGGCTCCATTGTCCGTCAGGTAGCAGGGGTAGTGTTGCATGACGATCTTCCACTTGATCTTCGGGTCCGAATTCGCCGCGGCGAGGCGGTCGTCCACCCAGCTACGGATCGCGGAGTTCCCCTCCACACCCGTGCAGTTGTTGGGGGCCCCGTCGACTCCGTCGGTCGTAGACTCCGCCGCCGCTCCCCAGTCGATGGCAACGAAGTACGCGTTCCCGTATGTGAACGCATACGTTCTCTCGTTGCCCGGCTGGATGACGAAGGCGCAATAGACGTTGATCGTGGGATCCAAGAACTCATGGTTCCCCGGGACCGCCATCGTGAACGCGCTCTGGCTGAACGCCTGCCACTTGTTGAACACGTTCCTAATCGTGCCCTCCGCGGTGCTGTACCAGAGATCCCCCAGGAGCAGGACCAGGTCCGGGTTCGCGGCGGCGATCGCGTTCGACGTGGTCTGGGTCGTCGTCGAGTCCCCGAAGTCCCCGGCCGCGGCGAACGTGAACGACTCGGTCCCGTCGGGCGAGGGGGCGGACCGGAAGGTGCCCTCTCCCGCCCAGGAGTTCATCGCAGCGTCCCCAACGCGATAGTAGTACGTCGTGCTCGGAGTGAGACCGGTCAGGGTCGCCGTGTGCAGGAAGGTGTTGCCTCCGGGAGACACGAAATCCGTGCCCGTCATGGAAAACGCGTAGTGGGGTCCCGGGCTGGGTCCCCAGTCGACCCTCGAGGTCGACGCGGTCGCCGTGTGCCAGGTGATGACCGCCGTCGATGGGTTGTTCATGTAGCTCAGACGGATCGCCCTCGGTGGGTTCGGTCCGAACGTCGTCACGGCGGCGGAGGCGACGGACGCTGACAGGCCCAAGGCAATGCACGCAAAAAGCGCAATCAAGACGATGGCGTAACGCACAACCCCTTCCCCCTCTCTCGTTACCCCTCACCGGACGCGTAATCGACGATTGAATGTCCGCGGGACGGAAACTGTCGCCGCATCGACCGACTCCGCTTTCAACCTTTTGGGACGCCGCGGTTTGTCGTTCGAGATTGGAACGCTTTTTGCTCTTCTCCCTTGAGCGCGTGATACCTCGGCGACGTCGGCGTGTCTCCGAAAGGCGGGTTCCGATGAGCAGGACGACGATCCTGTTTTCAGCACGCTCGGGTGGGATGGCGGGGCGCGTGTGCGGTTCCCCACGGACTCCCTGCCAAAGCCTCCTCGTATAGATCGCGCCGATTCCCTGACCGGTTCACCGGACCCCCGCGCGCTGTCTCCCCAGTCCGATCAGGCAGGTCCCGACCCCCGGGCCGAACATCAGCCACCCGATTCCGATGAGGATCCAATACACGTCCGTCGGGATGAGCCATCCGATTCCGACGATGAGCCCCCCGACGGTCGAGAGGGTCCCCCCGATGGACAGGAGCGGGTCCAGGGCCGGCGGGGGGCGTGGGTACCCGTACGGGCCTCCCGGGAATCCTGTGTACGGGGGATACGGAATTCCCGTCGTCGTGGGCGGGTATTGGGGACCCGCGCCGAACGGAGGTGCGACCATGGTTCCCCATCCACGGATCCCTCTTGGACCTATCGCGCGGATGTAGCGGCGCCGGACGAGGCAACACGCTTATTATCGTCCGGGCCGTGATTCCTCTCGTTGGTGGGTCCGTGACGGACGTCGTGATCGGGAGCGCGTGCCGCACGCCGATCGGCAAGTATGGGCGCGCCCTCCGGAACGTGGAGGCCGTGAAGCTCGGGTCCATCGCGATCGCGGAGGCGGTGAACCGCGCGGGCATCCACGGCAGCGACGTCGACGAGGTGATCATGGGGAACGTGATCAGCGCGGGCCTCGGGCAGGCCCCCGCACGCCAGGCGATGCTCCTCGCGGGCCTCCCAGACCGGATTGGCGCGGTCACCGTGAACAAGGTGTGCGCGAGCGGGATGAAGTCCGTCGCAATCGCGCGGGACGCGATCCTCGCGGGGTCCGGCGATGTGATCGTGGCGGGCGGGATGGAGTCGATGAGCCGCGCGCCGTACCTCGTGAAGGAGGCGCGCTGGGGGATCGGCTACAACCACGTCCAGTTCCTGGACGCCATGGTCCACGACGGGCTCTGGGACGTGTACAACCAGATCCACATGGGGGTGACGGGGGAGATCGTCTCCGAGCGATTCAAGGTGACCCGCGAGGAGCAGGACAGGTTCGCCCTCGAGAGCCACCATCGCGCGCTGAAGGCGATCAACGAGGGGAAGTTCAAGGCGGAGATCGTCCCGGTGGACGTCCCGGGGCACGGCGTGTTCGACACGGACGAGGGCGTCCGTGCGGACACGTCCCTCGACAAGCTCGCGGGGCTCCCGCCCGTGTTCAAGGAAGGAGGTCTCGTCACCGCGGGGAACGCGAGCCAGCTCAGCGACGGGGCCGCGGCCCTCGTCGTGATGTCCCAGGCGGCCGCTGAGAAGCACGGATTGAAGCCGCTCGCCCGGATCGTAGACTACGCGACGAGCGGCACGCGGCCGGAGTGGGTGATGGAGGCTCCGATCCCCGCGGTCCGCAAGCTCCTGAAGAAGACCGGGCTCACGATCGATGACATCGATCTCTTCGAGCACAACGAGGCGTACGCGGCCGCGACGGTCGCGGTCGCGAGGGAGCTCGGGATCCCGTCCGACCGGCTGAACGTCCACGGGGGCGCGGTCGCCCTCGGCCATCCGCTCGGGTGCACGGGCGCCCGGATCCTCGCGACCCTGGTGTACGCGATGAAGGACCGCGGGGCGAAGCGGGGTCTCGCGACCCTCTGCCTCGGCGGCGGGAACGCGATGGCGATGATCCTCGAGCGGCCCTAGTCCGGAACGGACGCGGAACCCTTTTCCCCTCCCCGGGCGTCCCCGCGACCGTGTGGGGGTACAATGTCCTCCGGTGTCCCGCGTGCGGAGCCGGGGTGGGTCCGGACTTCGCGTTCTGCCATGTCTGCGGTGCGCCCCTCCGCCCGGTGTCTCCGTGGGGCCCGCCCCCTGCCCTCTACCCGCCGCCCCCTGCCCTCTACCCGCCGCCCCCTGCACCGGCGCGCGTCGTCTGGGGGGCCCGGACGAAGCGGGGCATCGCGCTCACTCTGATTGCCCTCGTCCTCCTGTGGATCCCGAACGTGACGATCCTCGGGGCGGTCTTCCTCTCCGTCGGCTCCATCCTGATCTTCTGGGACCGGCACGCCTTTCCCCCCGTCCACCGGCGCGCGGTGGCGGTCGCGTACCTCCTGTTCTGGGTCGCCGCCGCGGGATATGTGATTGCGTTCGTGGCGTTCGTCTCCACCGCGTACACAGGGTGGCTGAACCGCGGGATGCTGAACGATCTCCTGCCGATGACCGTCCTCTTCATCTGGATTTCGACGGTCCCGACGGAGCTCCTCGTCGTCGCGATCGCGCTCCAAGTCCAGAACCTCCTGCCGCCCGGCCTGCGGAAGCAGGTCCCCTGGGCCGTGCTCGCCCTCGGGGGCCTCGTCGTCCTCGCGACCCTCCTCGCGTTCTGGGACGTCGCGCCCGGCCTCGGGTCCGAGCCGATCCGGATGTCCTCCGTCCTCGGAATCCTGAACCGGGTCTCCATCGCCCGCCTCGTTGAGGGACCCGGGTTCGCCTGGGTCGCGTATCTGTACTACCGCGCGTACGGGACGGTCGTCCCGAAGACATCCAAAGCGGGGGAGCCGACACCCTCGATCCCGGGCCCGTGAGCCGCCCCCGCCAAGTCAAATACGGGCCGCCTCCTTCCCGCCATCGATGCCCATCCAGAAGATCGGCGTCCTCGGGGCGGGCCAGATGGGCGCGGGGATTGCCCAGGTCGCCGCCCTCGCCGGGTTCGAGGTGGTGATGCGGGACGTCGAGGACCGGTTCCTCCTGAAGGGCCTCTCCGCGATTGACCAGGGCCTCGCGAAGGCGGTGGAGAAAGGGAAGGCCACCGACGACGCTCGCCGGGCCGCCCGGGGCCGCATCCGCCCGACGACCCGCCTGGACGAGGCGGCGCATTGCGACCTGATCATCGAGGCGATCCCGGAGGACGCCGCCCTGAAGAAGCAGGTGTTCGCCGAGCTCGACAAGAAGGCCGCGGGCCACGTGATCTTCGCGAGCAACACGTCGTCGATCTCGATCACGGAGCTTGCCGCCGCGACCTCGCGGCCGGACCGGTTCATCGGCCTGCACTTTTTCAACCCCGTCCCGGTGATGAAGCTCGTCGAGGTCGTGCGGGGGCTCCACACGAGCGACGCGACCCTGAAGGCGTGCCTCGAGCTGTGCGAGCGCCTGGGGAAGACGCCCGTGGAGGTCCACGACTTCCCGGGATTCGTCTCGAACCGGATCCTGATGCCGATGGTCAACGAGGCGGTGTTCGCCCTCCAGGACGGCGTCGCGACGAAGGAGGCGATCGACGCGGTGATGAAGCTCGGGATGAACCACCCGATGGGCCCGCTCGAGCTCGCGGACTTCATCGGGCTCGACACATGCCTCCAGATCATGGAGGTCCTGTACCACGGGTTCCGGGACCCGAAGTACCGCCCCGCCCCGCTGTTGCGGAAGATGGTCTCCGCGGGCCTCCTCGGGCGGAAGTCCGGCCGCGGGTTCTACGAATACAAGTGAGCGTCAGGGGACCTTCGGAGGGGCCTTCCCCGGCTCCATGACGACGACCCGCGCGGGCGTCCACGTCTCGTAGTGGTCGCCGGGCCGTCCCCGGCGGCGCCGGAGCCACATCGCGATCAGGAGGACGACGAGGATGGCCGCCCCGACCGTCGCCCAGAGGGTCGCCTCAATCGCGGGAGAGGCGGGACGTTCCATCACGATTGTCCCAATGGCGCCCTTGCCCGGGTCGATGGTCTGGGAGCGCGTGGCCGTCAGGTACCCTTCACGGGAGACCGTGAGCGTGTACGTCCCCTGCTCCACGGCGTCGAAGGAGAACACGCCGAGTTCGTCCGACACGACGGAGAACCCGTTCAGCCGGACGAGGGCGCCGGTGACCCCGGCGTTCGCCGGGTCGGTCACCCGCCCCCACACGCGACCCCGCCACGATTCCGTCGTGAATGCGATTGTCTTGGACTGGGGGAGCGGGTTCCCCGCTAGGTCCTTCGCACCGGCGAAGACGAGGATCGCGTACTGGCTGCGGTACGCCATCGGGGCCGTCGTCGCGACCTCCAGGGTCGCGTCGTTCGGCCAGCGGTAGTCCCGCAGGGAGGCCCCGGGCGTGATCTCTACGGCTTCCTCGACGCTCGTGCGGTTCATCGCCTCGCTGAAGATGATCGTGATCCGCGCGTTCCGGCTCACGTTCCGCTGCCCGTCGAACGGAGAGGTGGATACGATTCCCGGCAGGGTCGTGTCCGGCTGGCTCGCGGTCGTGAAGCTCCACGTCTCGCTCGCTCCCCCGTTCAACGGATTCCCCGCGCCGTCCCTCGCCTCGGGGCCCGCGATGGTGACCGTGTATCGAGCCCCGTACGCGAGGGCGGAGGAAGGGAGGAACACGAAGGTTGTGTTCGCGAACCACCAGCGCCTCGCCCCGTCCATGGCTCTGTATGTCCGGACCCCGTCCGTGTAGGAGAACGAGGACTCCACGGATGTCGGGTCCATCGGTTCGCTGAAGTCGACGTTGATCGACGTTGCGGGGTACACACTCTGGGCGCCGTCGTCCGGATATCGACGCACGACGGTCGGAGCCATCGCGTCCATCGTTTCCGTCTGGAACGTCACGCGGACGTCATCCGCCGGCGAGCCCACCGAGGTCCCGTTCCCGTCTCCATCGAGGTGGAGGCCCTCCCGGTCCGTCGCGAGTTCCGACGAGACCACCAGGGCGTACGGACTCGAGGTCGCCAGGTTCGGGTACGGGTTGAACACGTAGGTGTCGGAAGGGAACCGGGTCCCGATGAGATCGCTCACCCCGTCGGCGAAGGTCAGGTTCCTCCCGCCGGGACCCACCAGGGTGAGGGCGCAACCCACGCACCCGGACATCGACTTGCTGAACTGGACGCGGATCGAGGTGGACACGGAGACGTCCATCTCGCCAGGGAGCGGGGTCGTCGAGAGGACGGTCGGCGGGCGGGGGTCCGCTACGATGAAGAAGGTCCAATCGAACGCCCCCCCGGCGTGACCGTCGCCATCCCCGTCGAGGAGGTCTCCGTCGAGGTCCTTCGTGCCGTCGAAGAGGTATCCGCTGATCCGGCCCCCGGAGGGAAACTCGAGACGCGGGCCGAACCAGAACGTGTCGTCCGGGGCGGAGGTGGAGGTCCAGCTCGCGGACCCGTCCGCAACGTTGGAGAGGAGGTATCCATCCGTGTAGTGGAAGGCGCCCTCTACGGAGTCCGTGTCCATCGACTCCGAGAAGACGATCCGGATCGATGCGTCCGTCGGTGCGGTCCCGCCCGACGCGGGCGACGTCGAGAGGACGCGGGGCGGGGGCGGTGCCGCGGTCTCGAAGAACCAGGCAAGGCAGTCCCAGAATCCTGGGGGCCCGATCGCGCAGGGCTCCCCGCCGACGCCGTTCCGGTTCTGGTCGAGGCGGTTCCCCGACGGATCCCGTGCCGTCGTGTCGAACGTCACGTTGTACCGGGTCCCGGACCGGAGGAGCGTCGCGGGGACGAAGGCGGACGTGTTCCGCGCCTGGTCGTGCGTCCACGTGCCCTCCGAGTAGACGAGGACGCCGTCCGTGTACCGGAACGAGCCCGGGATGGACGCCCAGTCCATCCCCTCGCTCCACGCGACGAGGATTCCCGTGTCCACGGGGACGCCCGTCCCCGTCGGTCCCCAGCCCACCGCCCAGGGCGGGGTGGCGTCCGCGGCCCGGGCGAGGGTCGGCGCAATCGTGAGCGCCCCGAGGACCAGCACGACGACGAGCGGAACGCCTCGGGACATCATGGGGCACCTGGGAAACGGGACCATTTTATCATGGAGAGCGTATAAATGATTATTGGGCCTCCCGTCAAATCCTGACACGGAGTCCTCGCCCCCCCGCGTCGCGTTTTCGGAGCCCCGCCCCCAAAGCTCTTGTAGGCCCTGCGGCTATACTTCGCGATTTCTCACAGGCTCTAGTTCTCACAGGCTCTAGGGATGATACGTAAGGTAACGAAGCAGCATTCGCGGGACGAGGTCCTATCCCTCCTCCAGCCCCTCGTCCGGGACTGGTTCGGCTCGAAGTTCCCGACCCTCACGGAGCCCCAGGCGTACGCGGTGCCCCTGATCCACGAGCGGAAGAGCGTCCTGATCTCCTCCCCGACGGGCTCCGGGAAGACCCTCACCGCGTTCCTCTCCGTGATCAACGAGCTGTACTCGATGCAGCTCCGCGGGGAGCTCGAGGACAAGATCTACGCGGTGTACGTGTCCCCGCTGAAGGCCCTCGCGAACGACATCAACCGGAACCTCGAGCAGCCCCTCCAGGAGATGCGGGTCCTCGCTGCGGATAACGGGCTGCCCGCCCCGGAGATCCGCGTGGGCGTTCGATCCGGGGACACGACCTCCCAGGAACGGCAGAAGCAGGCCCGCACCCCGCCCCACATCTTCATCACGACGCCGGAGAGCCTCAGCCTCGTCCTCTCCGCCCCGAAGTTCCGGGAGCGGTTCTCGGACACGAAATGGATCGTCGTCGACGAGATCCACGAGATCTGCGGGAACAAGCGGGGCGCCCTCCTGTCGATCTCCCTGGAGCGGCTCCAGGATCACGTGGGGGCGGACCTCACCCGGGTCGGTCTCTCCGCGACGATTGCCCCGATCGACGAGGTCGCGCATTACCTCGCGGGCTACGCGAACGGCAAGCTCCGGGAGGTCCACGTCGTGGAGGTGGAGAGCCGGAAGTCCCTCGACATCGCGGTCCTATGTCCCGTGCGGGACCTCTCCGAGTACGCGATGCAGGAGGCGAACGCGAAGATGTACGACCTCCTCACGGACCTGATCGCGAAGCACCGCACGACCCTGATCTTCACGAACACCCGGAGCGGGACGGAGCACGTCTCGTTCAAGCTGAAGGAGCAGGGGGTGGAGGACCTCGAGGCCCACCACGGGAGCCTCTCGAAGGAAACCCGGATCGACGTCGAGGAGAAACTGAAGCGGGGCGCCCTGAAGGCGGTCGTCACCTCGACGTCCCTCGAACTCGGGATCGACATCGGGTACATCGACCTCGTCTGCCAGATCGGGTCCCCGAAGTCGATCGCGAAGGCCCTTCAGCGGATCGGTCGGGCGGGCCACAACTACGGGGACACGTCCGTGGGCCGGATGATCGTGTTCGAGCCCTGGGACCTCATGGAGTGCGCGACCCTCGTGAAGGCCGCGTACGAAAACCGGATTGACCGGGTCGACATCGTGCGGAACTCCCTGGACGTCCTCGCGCAGGCGATTATCGGGATGTCCCTCGAGAAGCGGTGGGACGCGGAGGAGGCGTTCGAGATCATCCGGCGGGCGCACTCGTACCACGACCTCCCGAAGAAGGACTTCCTGAGCGTCCTCGAGTACCTGTCCTCCCGGAACCCGGACGTGAAAGTGTTCGCGAAGATCTGGTTCGACGCGGACGAGAAGCGGTTCGGGAAGAAGCGCGGGACCCGGCTCATCTACTACACGAACGTCGGGACGATCCCGGAGGAGGGCTCGTACCACGTGATCTCGGAGCGGGGGACCCCCCTCGGGGAGCTCAGCGAGAAGTTCGTGGAGTACCTGAAGCCGAGCGACGTGTTCGTCCTCGGCGGGCGGACCCACCAGTTCCTGCGAGTGCGGGGGATGACCGTCTACGTGAAGGACGCGTCCGGACGCCGGCCCACGGTCCCATCGTGGACCGGGGAGATGTTGCCCCGCTCCTTCGACCTCTCCACCGCGGTCGGCGAGTTCCGCCGTCTCCTGGCGGGGAAGATCGACGAGCTCGGGGACCCGGGCGCGATGGCGTGGCTCTTGGAGAACTTCCGCCTCGACGAGGGGTCCGCCCGGAGCCTCGTGAGCCACGTGCAGGAGCAGCGGGCGGTCCTCCCGGAGCTCCCCTCGGACCGGCGCGTCGTCGTCGAGGGGTACATGGACGAGAAGGGCACTCGGAACGTGATCTTCCACTACTGCTTCGGGCGGCGGACGAACGACGCCCTGTCCCGGGCGTACGCGCACGCGCTCACGGAGAAGTACAAGACGAACGTGCGGGTGAGCGTCACGGACGACTGCTTCATGCTCACGGTCCCGAAGCGGATCGAGCTGGAGGGGATCGAGAAGCTCGTCACCTCGGAGACCCTGGAGGACCAGCTCCGCCGCGCGGTCCGGACGACAGAGATGTTCAAGCAGCGGTTCCGGCACTGCGCGACCCGCGCGTTCATGATCCTCCGGAACTACAAGGGCCGCGAGGTGTCCATCGGACGCCAGCAGCTCCGCTCCCAACGGGTCCTCGACTGGCTCCACGAGATCGAGGACTTCCCCGTCGTGAAGGAGACGTACCACGAGATCCTGAACGAGGTGATGGACCTCCGGCACGCCCGGGAGGTCCTCGAAGGGATCGAGAAGGGCCGGATCGAGGTGAAGATCGCGGGGTTCTCGAACCTCCCCTCCCCGTTCGCGCATAGCGTCGTCCTCGCCGGGGTGAGCGATCTCGTCCTGATGGAGGACCGGTCCGCCCTTCTGCGGGAGCTCCACAAGCAGATCCTCCGGCGGATCGTCCCGGAGAAGGAGCTCGAGGCCGCGCAGTTCACGGACGACGAGGTGAAGGAGTACTTCCGCCGGAAGCTCCCCGCGGTGGAGCGGAAGGAGGACATCCCCGCCCTCCTCGCGCGGGTGGGGGCCTTGAACCTCCTGCAGCAGAAGCCGCCGAGCGTGTTCGAGTACTCGAAGCGCCCGGGTCCGGACCTGCGCGCGTGGGGCGGGGAGCTCATGGAGGCGGGGACGGTCCAGAGCGTCTGGACTCCGCGCGGAATCCTCTGGGCCCCGACGGACGAGGTCCCCGTGTACGCCGCGGTGTACGCGCAGAAGTCCCGCCTGAAGCCGGGCGAGGAGTCCGTCGCGAAGGCGCTCGAGGCGGGACCCGCCTCCCTGAAATCGATTGCGAGGACCCTGAAGCGGGAGTCGAAGGACGTGAGCGAGGGCCTTCGGAAGCTCGAGCGGGCGTACCTGGTCCACCGCCGCGGGATCGAGGAGACCGTGTTCGCCCTCCAGCCCGTGAAGCGGGAGAGCTTCGAGACCGCGCTGGACCGGCTCCTCACCCGGCACCTCGACGTCCACGGTCCCACGACGGCGCACGAGCTCGCGTACGTCTTCGACCTCGAGGAGGACCTCGTGAAGGAGGCCCTCCGGGACCTCGAGCAGGAGGGCTCCGTGGCGTCCGGCCACTTCGTCGTCGCGGGGGAGTACCAGTACATCCTCTCCCGCGACCTCCAGCGGCTCCGCCGGCGCGGGGACACACGAGAGGCGTTCGAGGAGTCCCGGGTGAAGGGGCTCCTCCTCTCGAAGCAGTTCCGCGGTCTGCGGACGATCGACGACTACTTCGACCGTTTCCTCGAGGCGGGGATGGCGTTCGACGTCTTCAACCACGTCGAGTCGTTCGACAACGCGGAGTGGCTCCGGAGGCGGGAGGAGGGGGACATCCTCGAGGGCCGCTTCCTGAACGGCCGCGTGCGGTACGTCCGGAAAAAGGACGCGGCCCTGTTCCTCTCCGCGTTCCCCCGGTCCGAGCTGAACGAGCTCGCGACGAAGGTCCTCGAGGTCGTGAAGGCCCATGCGGAGGGGATCGACCTGTACGGGATCGTCGCCCAGGTCCGGGGCGAGCGGGAGCAGGTGAAGGAGGCCCTGGAGGCCCTCGACTACGACTGCTACGTGATCCGGAAGTTCCAGGGGGACGGGTGGACGACTCGGAACCTGTACGTCCCGTTCGAGCTGCGGGACGACCTCGTCGAGGGCGCGGAGGAGAAGGTCGTGCTCGGGTTCCTGCGCGCGTACGGCCCCGCGCCCCTCGCGGGGATCAAGGACTACACCCGGTACCGTTGGGAGGAGACCCAGGCCCTGATGGACGCCCTCGAGGAGGCGGGGACCGTCGTTCGTATCCTCGTGAGCGGGAAAGGGGAGGGCGAGATGTACGCGCTCGCGGAAGACCTCCCCGCGCTGCGGGAGGCGCCCGCGGATGGCGGGAAGGACCGGGTCCGCGTCCTCTCGATCCTGGACCCGTGGACCCAGCCCCTGTGGGCGCAGTACTCCGCGCGGTGGGGGGAGGGCTGGTACTTCCCGATCGTGAAGGACGGCGACCTCGTCGGGATGGCGGAGGTGTGGGAGATGAGCGGGTGCGTGGAGGTGCGGGAGCTCGACCTGAACACCCCGGACCTCCTCCCGGAAGTCCTCGGGGCCGTGGACCGGATGATGGAGTTCTACCGCACCCGGGGCTACGAGATCGTCCGGGTCGTGCGGGCCCTGACGAAGGAGGTCCCCGCCCTGGAGTCCGTCCAGCCGTTCCTGGACGCGGGGTACGCCCGCCTCGGGGACTTCCTTGCGAAGGGGGAGATCGTCCCGCGGGAGTTCGACCGGCCCCAGCTCCTCGCGTACACGTTCACGTGCCAGGGGCTCCACCCGGAACGGCCCTTCGAGAACGCGGAGGCCGCCGCGACCGCCCTCCTGGGGCTCCGGTCCGACTTCGCGTCCCGCCTCCGGGTGCGGGAGTTCGCTCCCCTCGAGCGCCTCCACCGGCGGGGGACCCTGGCGAACGGACTCGGGATCCCGGACTACTTCACGTACTGCACGGAGGCGGACCTGATGCTGTTCAAGCGGGCGAAGGACGTTCCGCTGACGAAGGAGATGCGGCAGGTCCTCCGGGCGGTCCGGGACAACGAGCCCGTCTCCCGCTCCCGGCTCCTCGCCCTCTCTCCCCTCGGCTACACGGCGACGACGCGGGCCGTCAAGACGCTCTACGGGGGATGCCACCTGACCCGGGCGCCCGACAACCGGTACCGCACGGTGCGGGACCTCCGGATCCCCGTCGAGGAGGCGCGGAAGGCGGTGCTGCGGCGGGCCGCGGAGAGCCTCGGGGTGTTCAGCGCGGAGGCCCTCGCGAACTTCCTACGCTTCGAGTTCAACATGGCGGAGACCCGCCGGCTCCTGCGCGAGCTCGAGCGGGAGGGCCGCCTCGTGAAAGGGTTCTTCGCCCGTGGGGAGCGGACTGTGTACTGGATGCTGAAGGAGGGGCTCGACGAGATCGAGGAGCTCTCGTTCACCCGGACCTTCGTCCTCTCCCCCCTCGACAACCTCGCCCTCTTCCTGAGGAGCGAGATCGGCCCCCGGTGGCGGATGGGAGGTCACGTGTTCGTGATCTTCGACGGCACGGAGATGGTCGCCGCGTTCACCGCGAAGCGGCGGAAGAACTCCCTGTCGATCGTGAAGTTCGAGGGGGATGCGGAGGCACGCAAGGTCCTGGACCGGTTCGAAGAGGAGAACGAGCTCGAGGTAGGGGAGCACGTGGACCGGATCAGCGACGCGGAGGTCATGGAGTGGTACACGAAGATGTACGGCCACACCGCCTCGAAGTGAGCGCCGTCAGCCCCTCTTCCGGGCCCGGCGGCTCCGGGTCTCGATGCTGAGGGGGATCCCGGCCGCGGTGAGGGGATACATCGCCTGCGCATCCGCCTCCGTGGGAGGCTCCTCCTCGTCGTCCACCCGCATGTCCTCCTCCACGTCCGGGGGATGCCGCTCCACGTCCACGCGCAGGAGGATGTACGCGACGATCCCCGCCTCGAGGGCGCCGATGAACGCGGGGAAGTTCACCGCGAGCACCGCGTACAGGAACAGCAGAAGGCACGCCAGCGCGAGGCCCCGGATCGTCCAGTGCAGGGCGGTGTCCCAGCGGGCCATCGGATGACCATCCGACCCCGCCGTTATACCTTTGCGGGCCGGCTACGGAGGCGGCCTCGGCGCGGAGGGCCCCGGGGTCCCCGACCCACCGGAGGGCGTCGAGCCTCCCGTGGGCGCGCCTGCGTCCGCGACGAAGCAGTGCGTCTTCCGCCCCGCCCTCTCCACGCGGATGGCGCGGTGCTCGCTCAGGATCCCGACGTGATAGTTCACGGTCGGCGGCGTGAGGCCGAGCCGTTCCGCGATCTCCTTCTGCGTGATCGCCGGGGTCGAGCGGATCAGCTCCACGATCGTCTTCTGGATCTCGTTCGGGGTGAAGAAGCCATCCTCCGGGATCTTCATGTGCATCGGGTAGAACCGGCGGTACAGCCCGAACCGCTTCGACTTGACGAATTGCTCCCGCTCCAGGGTCTTCAGGTGGTGCGCGAGGGACCCGTTCGTCAGGTTCAGGGCGACCTTGATCGCGTTGTAGTGCTCCCCGGGGTTTGCGAGGACGTACCCGTAGATCTGCCCGCGAACGAAGTGGTCGAGGACCTGCTCCCGCTTGATCTTCGAGTACAGCGGGATGAAGATCATCAGGAGACCGTACTTCACGTTCTCGCTCGCGACCGCCGCCGCGCCCAAGGCGGTGAGGGCCCCGAGGGTCGTCACCGCGACGATCGCCGTCGTCGGCGGGGGCGCGGGCCCCACGAGGACCTCGACGCTGAAGCCCTGCTCCGCGGCCCCGCCGCGGGAGTCCACGACCTTCACCCGCACGGGGTGGAGTCCCGCATCGGACGCGGCCGGGGTCCATTCCACGAGCCCCGTCATCGGGTCGACCGTCATCCCCTCGGGCGACTCGAGGAGGGAGAACGTGTGGGCGTCTTCCATAGGGTAGGGGTCCGTGATCGTCACCTGGTATCGGAGTCTCTCGCCGGCGCGTACCTGTGAGGGCGGGTGGCTTGTGAACGACGGGACCCCGTTCACCACCACGTTGAACGTGTTGCTCAGGACCCTGGCGTGTCCCGGGACCTCGTCCGTCGCGGCGACCTGGAACAGAGCAGAGCCGAACCATCCGGACGCGGCGGCGAAGTCGAGGTGGTGGCCGTCGGGCGCGATCGCCGCGTGCAGATACCGGCCCTGGTTCTCCTCGTACACGACCTCGAACCGTAGCACGCCGTGGTCGTCCGCGAAGTAGTTCCGGAGGTCGATGAGGCCCGCCCCGGACGAACCGGCGTTGAACGAGGCGTCCGAGGGTATCGCGCGGATCATCACGGGCGGGAGGTCCTCCTGCTCGAAGACGAGGAGCGCCCCCAGGGTCCGGGCGACGAGGTCGAGGAAGGGCCGCGCGCTGAATCGCCCGATCGCAATCCCGGTCGGGCCGCCGAGGCCGTCCACGGAGAGCGTGAAGGCCGGGGTCCCCTCGAACCCGCCCGTGAGCCGCTGGAGGTACACGACGACGGAGTCCGTGGCGGTGACGCCATCGTGCATCGCGGCCGCAAGGTCTGGGACGCCATCGTCGTTCAGGTCGCCGACGGCGAACGGCCCCGTAAACGGGCCCGTGAATGTCGCGGAGAGGTTGAAGGACGTCTCGCTCTGAAGGTAGACGGAGATCTCCCCGGCACCCATCGTCGTGTCGACGGACGCGACCACGATGTCGAAGAGTCCATCGCCGTCCACCCTCGCGAGGTCAAGGGTCACGGAGGCGGACGGGTCGATCGTGTCCGTGGGTATCTGGACCCCGCCGAGGTCGAGACTTCCCAGGGTCTGGTGGAACACCCGGAGTTCGTACGGCTTCGCCAGGACGAGGTCCGGGAAACCGTCGTCCCGGAGGTCCCCGAGGACGAGGTCGGCGTATCCCTGCGCACTGATGGTCTGGCTCGGAGCCGCCCGCCATGACCCTTGCGTCTGGTTCTGGAACCAGAGCTGGACCTCCCCGGACGTGAGGATCGCGAGGTCCTTCACGCCGTCCCCGTTGAGGTCCCCGACCCCGAGGGCCGTCGCTCCCGTCGTCGGCACGGTCGCGGTCCGGAGGAAGCTCCCGTTGTCCTGGTAGACGATCCGCGTCGCGTTCGCGCCGAGGGTGACGATGTCGGGCTCCGTGTTCCCGTCCACGTCCGCGAGGGTCGCCTCGGACGCCGCCGGCCCCGGGAGCGTGAGGGTCGGCGTCGCGGGCATCCCCGCGGGCGTCTGGAAGAAGAGGTCGTACGTGCCGGCCCCGTTGTCCACGGAGACGATGTCCGCGAGGCCGTCCGCGTTCAGGTCCCCCGTCGCAATCGGGCCGATCCCCGGGGCGGAGAGGGTGTGGTCGTACATCGTCCGCGTCGGGAATCCGGAGGCGGGGGCGGGCGCGATCGAGAGCAGGAACGTGAGGGCGACGAGGGCGATCGCGGGAGCCAGGACGAGGCGGGCTCGCCGAATCATGGGAGGCTTCCTGCGACCCCGTTCCCGGGGCGCGGTGTCCTATGGGGTCGCCGTGGTATAACGTCGGTGGTACGGTTGTCGAATCCAGTCACGCGGCCACGCCCCCGGGCCCCCCGAGACGGACGACCTCGTCCGCGCACTTCGCGGCGGCCTCGAAGTCCCCGAGCTTCGTGAGCACGTAGCCCTTGTTCACCCACGCCCCCTTGTACGCCGCGTCGATCTGGAGCGCCCGTTCGTAGCACCGCAGCGCGTCCGGGTACTTCCCGAGGCGGGCGAGCGCGTTCCCCTTGTTGTTCCAGCCCACCTCGTACCCCGGGTTCACCTTGATCGCGGAGTTGTAGCACTTCAGCGCGTCCACGAGGCGGCCCATCCGGACGAGGGCGTTCCCCTTGTTCACCCACGCGACCTCGTTCCGGGGGTTCATCCGGAGGGCGATGTCGATGCACTCGAGGGCCTCCTCGTACCGGCCAAGGACGACGAGGGCGGCCCCCTTGCTGTACCACGGGGCCTCGGAGCCGCTCTCCCCCGCGAGGTCGATCGCGCGGTCCAGCTCCTCGATCGCGCCCTTGTAGTTCCGGTCCACCGCGAGGTCCTGGGCCTTCGTCACGGAGCGGGAGACGCGACGCCCGACCCACCGGCCCCGCGCGGAGAGGGCCGCGGAGGTGCCGACGAGGACCGCGATCGCGGTCCACGTCCCGATCGCGATTGCCGGGGTCCCGGCGGGCGCGTTCACCGCCATCCCCGCCGCCGCGGCGACGAACGCGGGGAGGGCCGCGAGCCACGGCGCGTACACCGCGGGCGCGTGCCGGATCGGCGCCCCTCCCGCCACGCCGAGTGCGGTCCCGAGGATCAGGAGGCCCCCGTCCGCGGCGTCCGGGAGGACGATGCGCATCGCGTTGTGCACGGGGACCGCCAGGACCAAGATCCCCCCGACGAGGGCGAGGGCGTGGTCCCGCCATCGCTGCCGGATCGGGCGGAAGTCGAGGAACGCAAGGGCGAGGGCGGTCGCGAGGAGGGACCCCGCGAGGGCGACGATCGCCCACCCGCCCACCTCGGAGCCCAGGGCCGCGACGTACGCGGCGGGGACGAGGGCCGCGAGGGTCGCGACCACGGCGGTGTCCCGGAGCCGCTCCACGGGGGACGCGGTGCGGGGACGGCGGCTCGCCCCCTTCCCGACCTGAAGCTCCGCGGCGGCCCGCACCCGGGTCCTCGGCGGGGCCTCCAGGTCGAGGACCGCCTCCTCCGCCCCGACCTCGATCGCGAGGGCGTCGAGACCCGCCGCGGCCTTCTCCGCCTCGGCCTCCGGTTCTGCCTCCTCCAGGAGCTGGTCGATCGCCCGCATCTCCGCGTCGGGGGCGGTGGACGAAGCGGGCTCCGCGGGGGCCCCGAGCTCCCGCCCGCACATCTCGCAGGCCGTCGCGTCCTCCGTCAGGACCGCGCCGCAGGACGGGCAGACGGGCCCCTTCCCCGGAGGGGCGACGGACGTGCCGGGGATCCCCTGCATCGGCTCCCCGCACGTGTCGCACACCTCGAGATCGTCGAGGACCAGCGCCCCGCAGTTCGCGCACAGGACCGTCGTCGGCTCCGGGCCCCCGCCCTCCGTAGCGATCGTCGTCTCGCATGCGGGGCACACGACCGCCTCCGCGGGGATCTTCTCCCCGCACGCGGGGCACGCGCGGGTCCCGCCCGCCTCGAGGAACCGCTCGAGATCCACGGACTCCTCCGTGAGGGTGGCCCCGCACTTCCCGCAGGCCCGGTCCGAGCTCGAGACGAACGCGCCGCACTCCGGGCAGAGGTACAGGACCGCGGGCGCCTTCGCCTTCAGGACCTCCGTGACGGACCGCCCCCCGAGGTCGTCCGCGGAGTGGACGCCCGCCCGGAACAGCGCCTGGGCCTTCGCGGAGTCGATCCCGAGGGCCCGGGTGAGCTCCCGCAGCGCGCCCTCGTCGACCGCGGCCCCGCAGTTCCCGCACGCCTCCGCGCCCCGGTCCAGGGTCTCGCCGCAGATCGGGCAGGGGACGCCCTCGGGCTCCGCCATCGCCGCGAACGATTTCTCCCTACGGGCTTAAAGGTATCCGCCCGAAGAACCGCCAACACCTTCATCCCCCGCAACGGGGTTCGCGCGCCGTTGGCGGACGACCAGCTCCGGTTCTCGATCGCGTTCATCGTCGGGATCGGCCCCGCGATCCTCCTGTTGTGGGTCTCCCTCCGTCGGTTCAGCTACCCGCTCGCGCCGAAATCCCTGTTCGACGACCGGAAGGTCTTCTTCGCGTTCGCGGTCGGGTTGGCGTTCGGTGCGGTCTCGGGCAGCCTCACCCTCGCGATCTCGACGTCCGGCCTCGGCATCATCCTCCCGCTGATCGCGGTCGCCCTGTTCGAGGAGAGCTTCAAGGTCGTGTACCTGAACCGGAAGGGGTACCGCGGCCGGTTCGACACGACGTTCTACGGGGTGGGCCTGGGCGTCGGCTCCGGGGCGACCCTCGTGATGGCCTCCGTCTTCACGAACGCGGGCCTCCTCCGGAGCCCGGACCTCCCGATCCTCGTCGGTGGGCTCCTCCTGTTCGCCCTCTCCCTGTCCGCGATCCTGGCGTCCACGGGGGCCCTCATCGGCTTCGGGACCTCGCAGAGCAAGGTCCTCGGATACTTCCTGCGCGCGTTCCTCGTGCGATTCTCCCACCTCGCGATCCTGCTCTTCTTCTTCCTCTACCAGCCCGGGGACAACCCGGCGGCGGCGATCCTTTCCCTGGCCGGGTCCCTCGTCTTCGCGGGGATCGTGTACGCCTTCGTGTATCGGGAGATCCTCCCGGAGACGCTTCCGAAGGACCTCCGCCGGGAACTGCGGCGGTGGCCGGGGAACGCGGATCGACCCGCTAAGGGACCGGAGTGACGGCGCGGTAGTACCCCTCGCGCGGCTCGTACACGACGTTCGCGCGGAGGAGCTCGTCCAGGGATTCGTCGACGTCCAGGATCCCGAGGGCGGATAGGACGACCCGGAGGTCCGCGACGGAGAACACTTCGAGTTCGTTCGAGAGTTCGATTGCCGCTGCGCGGACCCGGTGGGCCCGGTCCCCCGCCTTCATCGCGAGGGCCGCGACCCGTGCGTGGACGTCCCCGATCCGCTTCTTCTTCCTCGGCTGGAGGACCCGCTCGTACTCCGCGAGCCCGCCCGCCAGCTCCGCGCTCGCGCGGCGGACGGCGTCGATCAGTTCCCGCTCCGTGCCGACGCGCGCCGTGATCCGGGAGGGAAGGACGGGGATCTCGAACCCGCAGGAACACGTCGTCGTCTTCTTCGAGAGGGCGACGCCCTTCGCTCGGTGGCAGCGTGGGCAGACGACCACGCCGAACATCGGGTCACACCATGAACACGAGGGCCGCGAGGCACGCGCCGTAGTGGTCCATGGGGATGCTCAGCTCCTCGATCTTGTACTCGATCTTCTTGAACTTGATCCCGCGGAGCTTCGCCATCTCCCCCATTTTCCACTCCAGGACCTCCCGCAGGGCCCGGCCCGTCCCGTTCATGTGGCCCTCCGCGACGTACCCGCCGTACCCGTCGTCCCGGAACCCGTACGCGATCCCCGCGCTGATCATCTCGCCCTCCCCGCCCCGCTGCTGCGCGAGGACGCAGTGGGTGATCGCTCCCATCGGGAGCTCCCGCCGCTTCACCTGACGGATGTGCACGGGGAGGACGGAGGACACGTACACGAGGTTCTGCTCCGACAGCTCCGCGTCCGTGAGGGCGGCGTCGAACGCGTTCAGGTCGGAGATCTTCGAGGCGGCCCGGCCCGAGGTCACGAAGAATCTCGTGGGAATTGGAAGCATCGCGAGTGGAGCGCGCGTAGATTCCCGTCGCTCTTAAGAGTTTGCGTCCAGCGGCTTTCGCATCGCGAACGCGTCCTCGCCCCACGAGTAGTACCCGGGGAGGACGCCCTCCGTCCGGTACCCGAGCCCCCGGTACAGGGCGATCGCGGCGGCGTTCACCGTGCTCACCTCGAGCCGCGCGGCGGTGGC
>JAIBJG010000119.1 GCA_020029475.1 Methanobacteriota archaeon
CAACATGACTAAGCACATTCGAGTTAAGGAGAAAAGGTAAGGGGAGCGGGAGACCGTCGCGGCCTCGTTCGGCCATCCCTCCCGCCAAGGTTCAAGAGGGGGCCCCGAATCGGGGGGGAACCATGGACCCAGGGAACCCGCCCTCCACCCCCCGCGGCGGCCGCCGGGCCGCGATGGCGTTCATCTACGTCACGATCGTCCTCGACGTCCTCGGCTTCGGGATCCTGATCCCCGTCCTCCCCGCCCTCGTCGAGCAGCTCGCCGGAGGGGACGCGACCCAGACCGCCCTGATGTTCGGCCTCCTCCTCACGGTCTGGAGCCTGATGCAGTTCCTCTTCTCCCCCCTCGTCGGCGCCCTCTCGGACCGCTTCGGCCGCCGGCCCGTCCTGATCCTCAGCGCGATCGGCCTCGGCTTCGACTACATCATCATGGCCCTCGCCCCGACCCTCACGTGGCTGTTCATCGGCCGGGTCCTCTCCGGGATCACCGCCTCGAGCTACCCCTCCGCCTCCGCGTACGTCGCGGACGTCACCCCGCCCCAGCGCCGGGCGGCCGCCTTCGGGATGGTCGGCGCGGCGTGGGGGATCGGGTTCATCATGGGCCCCGCCCTCGGCGGCGTCCTCGGCGGGATCGACCTCCGCCTCCCGTTCTGGGCCGCGGCGGTGATGTCCTTCGGGAGCGCGGTGTACGGGCTCTTCGTCCTCCCCGAGTCCCTCCCGAAGGGCGTCCGGAAGCCCCTCTCGTGGCGGTCCGCGAACCCCGCGGGGTCCCTGTCCCTCCTCCGTCGATACCCGGGCCTGCTCGGCCTCGCCGGGGTCACGTTCCTGAACTTCCTCGCGTTCCAGGTCCTCCCGAGCGTCACGGTCCTGTACGTCCGGTACCGGTACGGCTGGGACTCGCTCGCAGTGGGCCTCACCCTGACCCTCGTCGGGGTGTGCAACATCGCGGTCCAGGCGGGCCTCGTGAAGCGGGTCGTCCAGCGGTTCGGGGAGCGAAAGACGCTCTACGCGGGCCTCGTGGCGGGGATGGCGGGATTCCTCGTGTACGGCCTCGCGCCGAACGGGATCGTGTTCCTCCTCGGGGTCCCCGTGTTCGCGTTCATCGGCCTCGTCCAGCCCGCCCTCCAGAGCCTGATGACCCGCCGGGTGGGCCCGTCCGAGCAGGGTCGGCTCCAGGGCGTGAACGCGAGCATCATGGGGCTCACGGGGATCCTCGGCCCGCTCCTCTTCGACTCCGTGTTCGCGTCCTTCGTCGGCGCCCGCCCGATCGTGGACCTCCCCGGGGCCCCATACATCCTCGCGGCGGTCGTCATGCTCGCCTCCGCGGCGCTCGCGATCCGGGTCACGCGCGCGAGGGACGAGACGCCCTCTCCCGGCGGAATCCTGACGGGAATCCCCGCCACCGTGGACGCTCCCGCCATCGTCGACGGACCCCTGGACCCGCGGTGACGCCCAGGCCCGATCCCCTCCCCGGCCCCTTCAGATCCACGTCGTGCGGAGACCCTTCACCTTGGAAGCTCGACAAGTTTCGCCCGGTCCGTGCGAAGGTCCGCGTTGGCGGGCGCGCGGTGCGTGAGCAGGAACCCGGGGTCCAGGACCTCCTTCAATCCTCGTCCTCCCGAGATTCCTCGAGGAGCTTCACCAGCCGTCCCGCCGTAGTCGTCCTCGAAAGGAAACCGCCCAGGTCCTCCAGACGGTGCACGGGGCGAAGCACGAGCGCGTCTCCGCGATCCTCCACGTCGAGCATGCTGCCCTCGTCGATGCCGTGGCGCCTGCGGAACTCGATGGGGATCGTCGTCTGGCCCCTCCGCGTCACCTTCACCGTCTTCCCAGCGGTTTCCATAGTCCGAGTGAAGCGGTTCCTACCTTGATGAATCTGTTCCCACTTTTGTATGGTATCCCTCGATTCGCCTTCAAAGCAAAAGCCAAGAGCATCCGCAGTCTCGTCCGGGAGCGATGGACCCCGCTGCCTCCCGTCACCCGACCGCGCTCGTGACGGGCGCGAACCGAGGGTTGGGGCTCGAGACCTCCCGCCAGCTCCTCGCACAGGGATTCCGCGTCGTCCTCACGAGCCGACGGGAGAAGGAAGGAACCGCCGCGGCCCGGCAGCTCGATCCGAACGCACACGAGGTGCTCTACCACGCCCTCGACATCACGAACATGCAAAGTATCTCCACCCTCGCCGCGGACCTCCCCGCCCTCGCCCCCAGGATCGACGTCCTCGTGAACAACGCGGGGGTCGGGTCCTGGGGATCGAACCTGGAGAAGTCGAAGGAGACCGTGGCGGTGAACTACCTCGGGTCCCGGGACGTCACGGACGCGCTCCTCCCGTTCCTGCCGCGCGGCGGGCGGATCGTGAACGTGTCGAGCGGGCTTGGGGAACTCTCATACATCCGCCGCGACCTACGTCCACGGTTCACCGACCCTTCCCTGACGCGTCCGGCGCTGGACTCCCTCGTCCGTTCGTACCTCTCCGACCTCGACTCGGGAAATGCGAAGAAGGCGGGCTGGCCGTCCGCATACTCGGTGTCGAAGGTGGCGCTGAACGCGCTCACCTGGATCCTCGCCCGCGACCTGGAGCCCCGGGGGATCTCCGTGAACTCCGTGTGCCCCGGATGGGTCCGCACGGACATGGGCGGGCGCGGCGCGCCCCGGAGCATCCCCGTCGGGGCCCGGTCGATCGTCCTCGCCGCGATGCTCCCCGGCGATGCGACCGGGGGCTTCTACCGCGACGGCAAGAAGATCCCCTGGTAGAATACGAACATCCCTCGCCCAACGGTGAAGTCTTCGCCTGAACCGCATCCGGGGAAGGAATCCAATCAGTGAAGCTGGCTTACTTCCCCAACACCCGTGTGGAGAAAAATACCCTCCTCGGAAGAAACCCCATCGCGAGTCAGCGGGTCACAACTCATCGTGTGTTCGGGAAGGCCTCGAATCGGCGGAGGACCTCGTCGGGCACCGGATTCTCGTATTCGAGATTGACCTTTCTGCATAGAGTCCGGAAATCCCGATCCGTTGTGAGGATCGTCGTCGCCCCGTGGTCCATCGCCAGAGCGAGGTAGAACGTGTCATACACATTGTGCCGAAGCGTCTTCGAGAGCTCGAACGCCCTTTGCATGGTCGTGCGGCTCGCTCCGAGGTAGCGGACCCGGCGATGCTGGAGGAAATCCTCGAGCGCCCGGTCCGCCTCCGATCGACCAATCCCCCAGCGATTCGTCAGGATCCACCGAGCTCGAAGGGGCAGCTGGTCCGGCATGAGCAGCCGGTACTCGCCGGCCAGACCCGAGGAGACGGCCCGGTCAACGTGCGGATGTCCAGGGTTGTCTTCGACCAGAAAGATCGCCAGGATGTTCAGGTCGATCAGCTTACTCGTCATCCGCGAACGAGGCCTCCCCCGCCTTCAGAAACGCCTCTTTTCCCCACTTTCGTCCGGCCTTTGCCTTGTACTGCTTCCGGACGACTGGCTTCAGGCGGATTTCTCCTCGTTCGACGGCCACAACGAGTTGGTCTTCCTCGGTCAGGCCGAGTTCCTCCCGCTGCTCTTTGGGGATCAGGACCCGGCCCTTCTTGTCCAAGGTAACGGTCTGCATGGCCCACCATCATGATCCCACCCGTCATCCATAAACGTAGTGGGAGTTAATTAGTGGGATAACGGTCCTCCCACCGTTTCGGGAGGCGTGAAATCAGTCGGAT
>JAIBJG010000059.1 GCA_020029475.1 Methanobacteriota archaeon
GATGTCGGGGCGGACCCTCGCTCCCCTCGGCGCCGTTCCGACGGGCGCTGGCATTGCCCTCCTGATTCTGGGTTTCATGCTGGAGGATCCCCGGAGAACAGGCCGCGGTGAGTCCCTCTCGGTCTACGGCGGGGCGGCGACTTTGGCGGGGGGCGTTCTCGCAATCGTCGGGTTCCTTTGGGCATCGATGACGGCATGTCAGGGGTACGTGATCAACTACGGGCACGCCGGCGAGATTCTGTATCAGCGATGTTCGGGATCGATGACCCCCGTTCCCTTTGCCGCTATCATCGTCGCGCTTATCGGGGGCGTCTTGCTGCCCCTTGTCCTCCTCCCGGCGGATTAGAGGTCACTCAAGCCGTTCGAGGACCGTCGCAATTCCCTGACCGAACCCGATGCACAGGGTCGAGAGCCCGTAGCGGGCCTTCCGCTTCTCGAGCTCGTTCAACATCGTGGTGATCAGGCGCGCGCCCGTCGCTCCGAGCGGGTGGCCGAGGGCGATCGCCCCGCCGTTCACGTTCACCCGCCCCGGATCGATGCCAAGGGTCTTGATCGTCATCAGGGGAATCGACGCGAACGCCTCGTTGATCTCCCAGAGGGCGATGTCGTCGATCTCGAGGCCCGCCTTCTTCAGGACCTTCTTCGAAGCGGGGATCGGCCCCTCGAGCATGAGCACGGGATCCACGCCGACCTGGGCCATCGCGACGATGCGGGCCCGCGGCTCCAGACCCAGCTCCTCCGCCTTCTCGTCCGTCGTGACGAGGACCGCGGCGGCGCCGTCGTTGATCCCGCTCGAGTTCCCCGCCGTGATTCGTCCGTCCGCCCTGAAGGCCGCCGGGAGGGACGCGAGCTTCTCGAGGGTGGTGTTCCTCCGCGGGTGCTCGTCCGTGTCGAAGAGCCTCTTGCTCCCCGTCTCGTCGAGGACCGGGACCGCCGCGATCTCGTCCGTGAACTTCCCTTCATCGATCGCTTTCACCGCCTTCCGGTGGGACCAGAACGAGAACTCGTCCATCTGCTCCCGCGTGACTCCGTACTTGTCCGCGATCAGGTCCGCGGAGATCCCCTGGGGGACGACTTCGTACTTCGCGAGGAGCTTGTCGTTGAGGGCGCCCATGTCCGCGCCCATCGGGACGCGGGTCATCGACTCCACGCCGCCCGCGATCACGACATCGGACGCACCCGTGAGGACCTCCATCGCGCCGAAGTTCAGGGCCTGCTGCCCGGAGCCGCATTGGCGGTTCACGCTCGTGCCCGGGACGGATTCCGGGAATCCGGCGAGGAGGGCCGCGATGCGGGCGATGTTTGTCCCCTGCTCGTCCGTCTGCGTCACACAGCCGAGGATGACGTCCTCGATCAGGGCGGGCTTGATGCGGGTGCGTTCGACGATCGCCCGCAGGACGTGGGCCGCGAGGTCGTCCGGCCGGACGTCCTTGAGGGCCCCTCCGCGTTTCCCAATCGGGGTGCGGACCGCGTCGATAATCACCGCGTGAGTCATGGAGAATCCTTCAGTCATTCGAATGCGGTGCGCGTCTTATTAACCTTCTGAGCGGGATTCCATCGAAGAGAAAGTCCAAGCCCCGGTAGCCCTTTCGGCAATGGAGAGGGTGCACCGATGGCGTCGACGGAAGTGCGTGTCCGGGCGTACGGCCTCGTCGACTTCACAAGGCGAGGGTACCTCGTAACCCAGGCGGTTGTGCTGGGGGTGACCGTCCTTCTACTGGTCGGCGCCTGGCTTTGGAAGCCGACGGGCATCTGGGCCTCCAACTTTCTCTTCGCGAACCTCTTCTGGTTTTTCTTGGTCATCCTGATCCTGGAACTCGTCGAGACCGGAGTGATGTTGAGGAAGTTCGATCTCAAGAAGCGGGCGCGGTGACCTGTCCAGCCGAACGTTTATCCCGCGCGCACGGTTTCGCGCGACGTGGCCCTGCCGCTCGCCGGGATCCGCGTCGTGGATCTCACGCGACTCCTTCCAGGCCCGTTCTGCACGCAGCTCCTCGCGAACCTGGGGGCCGAGGTGATCAAGGTCGAGGACCCCGAGGTCGGGGACTACATGAGGTTCGTCCCGCCCTCCCTCGGGGACACGAGCTACGCGTTCGCGATGGTGAACCGGAACAAGAAGAGCGTCGCGATCAACCTGAAGGAGACGGAGGGCCAGGAGATCCTCCACCGCCTCGTGAAGCGGGCGGACATCTTCGTCGAGCAGTTCCGCGCGGGCGTCGCGGGGAAGCTCGGGGCGGACCCGGAGACCCTGCGGCTCGTGAACCCTCGCCTCGTGTACTGCGCCTTCGAGGGGTTCGGTGTCACCGGGCCGTACGCGGGGCGGCCGGCCCACGACCTGGACTTCGAGGCGTTGGCGGGGATCCTCTCCGTGACGGGCTCCGAGGACCGGCGTCCCGTGATCCCCGGGGTCCCGATCGCGGACCTCGCGTCCGCGTTCAACGCGGCGTTCTCGATCCTCGCGGCGCTGCGCCGGAGGGACGCCACCGGGAAGGGGGAGTTCGTCGACGTCTCCATCTTCGACACCGCGGTCTCGTTGATGGTCCTGAACTTCGCCCGGTACCTCGGGACCGGAGAGATCCCGGTTCCGGGAGAGACCCTCGTCACAGGGCAGTGGGCGTTCTACAACGTGTACGAGACGAAGGACGGGCGCTGGCTCTCCGTGGCCGCGGTGGAGCCAAAGTTCTGGACCCGCCTCGTCAAGGTCCTTGGACTCCAGGAGTACGAGGGGGACCAGTTCGCGGAAGAGCCCGCGCGGGGGCGCGCCACCGCCGCCTTCCGCGAGACGTTCCGGACCCGCACACTGGAGGAGTGGAAGGCGGTGCTCGGAGCGGAGGACATCCCGTGGGCCCCCGTGCAGACCCTGCCGGAGGTCGTCGCGGACCCGCAGGTCCGCGCGCGGGAGATGCTCATGCGGACGGACCTGGGGCGCCTCGGAAAGCAGAAGGTCCTCAACCATCCCGCGAAGTTCGAGGGCCTGTCGCGGGCCGCGTCCGCACACGTCCCGCAGAAGGGGGAGCACACCGCGGAGGTCGTGAGGTCCCTCGGGTACAGCCCGGCGGAGATCGCCCGCCTCCGGAAGGCCGGCGTCATCGGCGGCTGAGGGCCGTTCACTCGCCCTTGAACTTCGGCTCCCGCTTCTCCATGAACGCCTGGATCCCCTCGAAGATGTCCTCCGTCGAGGTCACGTGGCCGAACGCCATCGCCTCCGCCTCGAGGGCCGCGTCCAGCGGGATGTCTGCCGCGCGGTTCAAGACCTGCTTCGCGAGCCGCATCGCGATCGGCGGCCCCTTCGCGAGCTTCCCGGCGAACTCCCGCACCCCCGCCGCGAACCCTTCGTTCTCGAACACCCGATTCACGAGCCCGATCGCGAGGGCCTCGTCCGCGGAGAGCTTCGGCCCTAGGAGGACGAGTTCCTTCGCCCTCGCGAGGCCGAGGAGCTTCACGAGCCTCGGGATCCCGCCCGCCCCGGGAATCAGGCCCAGGGTGATCTCCGTCTGCCCGATCTTCGCCCGTCTCGCCGCGACGCGGAAGTCGCACGCAAGGGCGAGCTCGCACCCGCCCCCGAGGGCGTAGCCGTTGATCGCGGCGACCGTCGGCCTCGGGAAGTTCGCGACCCGGTTGAAGACCTCCTGGGTCCGCCGGGAGGCCCGCCACACCCGGTGGGACTTCGCGACGTCCCCGAACGCGGTCACGTCCGCCCCCGCGCTGAACGACTTCTCCCCGGCCCCCGTGAGGACGAGGCATCGCATCCCGTCGTCCTTCTCGATCTCCACGAGCGCCCGCTCGAGCTCGTCGACGAGCTGCGGGATCAGGGTGTTCAACCGGTCCGGCCGGTTCAGCGTGATCGTCGCGATCCCCGTCTCCGCGTCCTTGGACACCAGGATAGTCTCGTACACGATCGATCCCTCCGTCTTCGCGTGTGGATAGAAGCCCTGTCCGCTCTTCTCCCCGAGGTCCCCCCGGGCCGCCATCGCCTCGAGGATTCTTGCGGGGGCGTAGCGGGGGGAGCCCCTCAAGACCTTGAGGACCGTGTCGATGCCGAGGGCGTCCGCGAGGGCGAGGGGGCCGAGCGGGAACGCGGTCCCGAGGCGCATCGCCTCGTCCACCTCCTGGTGGGTCGCGACCCCCTCCTCGACGAGACCCGCCGCGACGTTGATCACGGGGGCGAGGATGCGGGCGGGGTCGAAGCCCTTCCCGAGGTCCGGCGTGATCTTCGGCCGTCCCCCGCCGCGGTACGAATAGAACCCCTCCCCCGCCTTCCTGCCGAACTTCCCCGCCGCGACGAGGGCCGTCATCGGCGGCGGCACGGGGACGCCCGCCTTCTCCGTCGCGTACGCGAGGAGGTCGATGCCGACCTGGTCCGCGAGCTCGAACGGCCCCATCGGGAAGCCGACCTTGAACCGCATCGCGCTGTCGATCACCTCCGTGGGGACCCCTTCCTCGTGGTGGATCCACGCAGCCTCGAGCATGTACGGCGCGATCGTGCGGCTCGTGATGAACCCGGGGACGTCCTTCCGGCAGACGACGGAGGTCTTCTTCAGCGCGCGGGCGAGGGCCTCCGCCTCCCGCACGGTCGCCTCGCTCGTGTCGTCCCCCTTCACGATCTCGATCAGGGGCATCAGGACCGCCGGGTTGAAGAAGTGCATCCCGACGACGCGGTCCGGCCGCTTCGTCGCCCGCCCCATCGCCGTGATGCTGAGCCCGCTCGTGTTCGACGCGAGGATCGCGCGGGCGGGGGCGATCCCGTCGATCTCCTCGAAGAGCCTCTTCTTCAGATCGATGTCCTCGAGGACCGCCTCGATCACGACGTCCGCGTCCTTCACGGCGGCCTTGAGGTCGACGGTCGGGTGGACCCGCGCGAGGACCTCCTTCGACTCCGCTTCGGTGAGGTTCCCCCCCTCGACGAGCTTCCCGAGGGACCAGCGAATCCGCTCCATCCCGCGGTCCACGAACTCCGTCTTGAGGTCCCGCATCGTGACCTGGAACCCATGGAGAGCCGCGAGCTCCGCGATCCCGTGCCCCATCTCCCCCGCGCCGATCACGGCGATTCTCGATGGCATCGAATCTGTCGCCAAGGAAGCGCGGTGCGGGATTAAAGGTGCGGGTGGACCCGGGCCCGCCCATGTGCCTGTATCACGTCGGCGGCGGGGGCGGCGGGTCGTCCGGCGGCGGGGGCGGCGGGAGGAAGGCGGGCGGCGCGGGCTCCGCGGGCGGAGGCGGCGGCAGGGACTCCGTGGGCACGGCAGGGACGGCGGCCGGAGGCTCCTCTTCCTTCCGGCGCCGACGGCCCGCGACGAGGAACAGGATCACGAACGCGGAGACGAGGAGGGCGAGCAGGAGGAACGGCCAGAGGTACGTGTCGAGGGTGAAGGTGCTCGAGGAGACGGTGAAGTCCACGCTCGCGGCCTTGTGGTTCCCCGCGACGTCCGTGCACGTCACCGCGACGACGTGGGGCCCGTCCGCGACGTCGGCGAAGGTCTGGGACTCCGTCGCGTCGGAGGGGACCGGGCTCCCGCCATCGAGGCCGACCGTGCACGCGTCGATCCCGGACCCGGCGTCCGAGCGGGACCAAGTCGCCGTGACGGAGGTCCCGCGGAGGACCGCCCCCGCACCGGGCTCGGAGATCGAGACCTCCGGCGGCAGCGTGTCGATCTTGAACTCGGACGCGTGCGCGGCCTCGACGTTCCCCGCCACGTCCGTCCCGCGGAACTCCAGGGAGCGGGCCCCCTCGAGGTCCACGGCGAACGGGCCTCCGTACGGGGTCCACCCCCCGCCGTCGATCCGGTAGTCGATCCCCGCGATCCCGCTCAGCGAATCCGTCCCGGACAGGAGAGCGGTCACGGACGACGTGTACCAGCCGCCCCCTCCCTGGGTGCCGCTGAGGGTGTGCCCGGTGATCGGCGGGGTCCGGTCGATCCGGAATCGGACGACCTGGTCGGACTCCGCGTTCCCCGCCTTGTCGACGGACCGGAACCCGATCTCATGGTCGCCCTCCGTGCCGATCGGGACCGCGACGGAGTAGAGCTGCCAACCCCCGCCGTCCACCTGGACCTCGACGGTGTCGATGTCGCTCGTCGCATCCGACGCGAGGAGCGTGACGGCGACGACGGAGGAGAACCACCCGTTCCCGCCCTGGCTCCCGCCGAGGGAGGCCGCTGTCGCGGGGGCGACTGTGTCCATCGAGACCGTCACGATGCGGACCCCCTCGACGTTCCCGGCGGAGTCCGTGGAGAAGAACTCCACGGTGTGCACCCCGTCCGAGGCCAGGAGGAACGGGCCCGCGTACGGGACCCAGCTCCCCCCGTCGATCCGGTATTCCGTCGAGGCCACGCCCGTCGTCGCGTCCGAGGGGCTCAGGGACACGGTGACGTCGGAGACGTACCACGGGGTGCGGCCCGGGAGACCGCCGAGGGCGCGGGTCGTCACGGGCGCCACGGTATCCACGGTCGTGGACACCTCCGGGGCTTGGGGCTTCGGCTCGACGTTCCCGATGCCGTCGATTGCCACCGAGTAGAAATCGTACCTCCCGTCCCCGCCCGCGGCACCGCTGTCGAAGGTCCACGTCCACGGACTGCCGTAGACGGATCCGAGCAGGGACCACGCGCCGCCCTCGTAGGTCACGTAGAAGTCCACCTGGGCGAGGCCGCTGCCTCCCGGGGGATCCGAGGGCGTCGCCTCGAGGTCGAACGTCGGGACCGTCTCGTACGTCGGGAGCGCGGTCATCACGGAGATGGGCGGCGCCGTGTCCACGAACGTCGAGGCGTCCGGGTCCGTGGGGGTCGCCTCCGTGTTCGTCGCGACGTCCGTCGCGACGCTGTAGAACTCGTAGAACCCGTCCCCGAACGTCGCGGTCGTGTCGAACGCCCAGGCCCACGGCGCGGCGTTGTCCGTGCCGGCGCTGACGTACGTCCCGCCGTCGTGGCGGTAGAACAGCTCGACCCTCGCGACGCCGCCCACGTCGGACGCGGTCACGGTGACCCCGAATGTGGGCGCCGTCGTGTCCGGAGGGAGGGCGTCCACGGAGGAGACGGGGTCGGCGATGTCCACGATCAGGACGCTGAACGGCGCGCTCGTCGCGGAGAACGCCTCCTCGTAGCTCGTCGACGCCGCGGCCGCGGTCACCGTCTTCGGCCCGAGGGTCGTCCCGGAGACCTGCCACGTGGCGTTCCCGAGCCCCCCCGCCGGGATCCTTCCGACGTTCTGCGGGTTCGATCCGGAGACCCGCGTGAGTCCCGCGGGGAGGTTCAGGGTCACGGAGACGGCCTGGGCGGCGAGCCCGCCGACGTCCGTGACGTTCGCGGTGACCGTGAACGGCACGCCCATCTCCATCATCGCGGGCCCGGAGGCGGTGATCGTGAGCGCGGGCGGGGCGAAGGGCAGGGTCCCCGGAGGGAGCGCGATCGCGTAGTGCTCCCGGGTCACGCCGGTCAGGGTGCCGGGGACGTGGACCTTGTACACCATCGACGACGTCGCCCCGGCGGCGGCGACCTGCTCCACGTTGTCCACGGTCCGCATGGAGACCGCGAGGCGGTTCCCGGAGGCCTCGTCGTACGAGAGGAGGTCGACGTCGTTCAGCGGGGAGTACACGGTCGGGTACGTGCCCGCGCTGTACGTCGCGTGGCGGTTCCACACGAGGGTCGCGCGGTCCCCCGCGGCCGCCGCGCCCCGGTAGAAGACGTAGTGCACCGCGCCGTCCGTGACGTTCCCCTCCCGGACGTTGTTCCGGTCCAGGAACGCGCGCTGGAGGTCGACGTACCCCCAGCCGTACGCGGTGTCCGCCCCTGCGTTCCCCTTGTCCTCCGCGCTGTTCAGGAGGAGGGCCTTGTACCGGGGCGGGAACGTGGAGCCGATCCCGTTCTCCAGGAGGACGTGAGCCGCCGCGATGTGCGGCGTCGCCATGCTCGTGCCGTCGAACGCGATGAAGTCCGGGTTCGCCTCCCAGAACGCGTACGCGGAGGTGATCGAGACGCCGGGGGCGCTGATGTCCGGCTTCAGCCGGCCGTCCCCCGTCGGACCGCGGCTGCTGAAGCCCGCGATCCCGTCGTCCCCGCGGGAGACCGTGTTCCCGTCGTTCACGGCCCCGACGGAGAGGATGTTGAAGCCCGCCCCGGGCTCGCCCACCGTGCGGGCTCCCGGGCCGGAGTTCCCCGCGGCGATCGTGACGGGGACTCCGAGGCCGTCGATCACGGCGTCGAAGAACCGCTCCCACGCGGTGTCCCCGACGTTCACGCCCCCGCCGAAGCTCAGGCTCACGACGTCCGCCCCCGCGGTCCGCACCGCCCAGTCCACGCCGGACATCCCGTCCGTGGGGTACATCGCGCCCCCGCCGAAGGTGGTGAGCCAGCCCGCCTTCACGTTGATGAGCTCGTCGAGGCCGTACGCGACCCCGCGGTACGTCCCGTCGTTGCTCGCGACGGTCCCCGCGACGTGGGTCCCGTGGCTGTGGAGGTCGTCCGGGTCCGTGGGGTCGTCCGCGTAGAAGCCGTCCCCCTGGCCCGCGGCGTGGAACACGCGGGACGTGACCGTGACCCCGGCGAACGCGGGGTGCGAGGCGTCCACGCCGGTGTCCATCACGGCGCCGTCCCAGGTGCCGCCCGTGTACCCGTTCGTCCACCAGGTGTCCGAGCGGATCGCGTACGCGCTCACGTCCATCAGCGCCGGGACGGGCCGGTCCCCGGAGATCCGGGCGACCCATGGGTTCATCGCGAAATCGGGGATCGATGCGAGGGGGATTCGGGCGAATACCGCGGGGAGGACGGGCGTGGACCCGCCAACGATCCCACCGGATCCCGAGACCGCGGCGTTCACCTCCGCGATCAGCGGGGAGAGTTCGCTCTCGGCGCGCGCGTAGATGCGGCTCCGGGTCGCGTCGTTGAGGGCGTCGATGCGGTCCATCGTCGCCTTGTCTGGGAGGCCGAGGTCCGCGAACGCCGCCGCGCGTCCCTCGAGGGCGCGATGCTCCGAGTCCACACGGGCCCACGCCTCCGCGGCGACGCGGGAGAACGTGCCGTCCCGGAGCTCGATGATGACGCGAACCTCCTCGCTCGACCCCGGGCCGGCGGCGGTGACCTGGGAGCGGAGCGCGGGTTCGACGACGAGGGCCCACGGGGGCAGGCCTCTCGCCTCCAGCGCCATGATATCCCGCGGGCTCACGAAGCAGCGTCCGTCGGACGCGCAGTAGAGGTACGTCCCGTGGTCCGCGTCCTTGAAGATCCGATAGGAGTCCCCGGTGAGCGGGCTCAGGAGGTACTCCGGGATGCCCGCGATCCCGACCGCGCCGTCGGCGTCCCGCGAGACGGACGGAGTCTGGTTCCCGACGAGCGGGGGGGACGCTCCCGCGGCCGCCGTCGGGCCCATTGCGAGGGAAAGCCCCGCGATCACGATGAGGGAGACGAGGACGAAGGCGGCGGGCCGGGAGCCCACGGAGCCACGCGCGAGAACGGCGCCGATGACGCGGGTCGAGTCGGAAACCCCCATCGCTCCCCGCCTGGTCGTCGAACGGATAGACGGGCGTCGTTATATCAAATTACGGATTCGCGTTCCGCCTCGCGAAACGAGGATTAGATGAGTTTCCAGTCCCGGAGGACGTCCTCGAGGTTCGGGTGGCCGATTTCGTCGAGTTCGTACCGCACGTGGACGACGGGCTTGTTCGCTTTCAGAATCCTCCCGAGGTCCACGGGAGTGCCGCTCACGACGACGTCGCACGGAACCCCATTGATCGTCTCCTCGAGTTCCTTGATCTGCTTCGCCCCGTACCCCATCGCGGGGAGCACTTTCCCGAGGTGGGGGTACTTCCTGAACGTCGCCTTGATCGAGCC
>JAIBJG010000120.1 GCA_020029475.1 Methanobacteriota archaeon
AACAGGGCGCTGATGACGTCACTCACGTTGTCCTTGGGTATCATTCCGGTGGCCTCCGCGACCCCAATCCCCGGAAGGGGATCGAGGGGGGCCAGAGGTGCCGACCGCGACGAAAGGTGTGCATCCCATCCCTTCTGACAGGCATCCCACGCATCCCATGTTCGTGAAGCGCCCCTTCGGTCCGCATCCCCTGGCCAAGCCAGCGCGCGCTCAGGGCGGGATCACCCCGTCCTTCTCTCCGGTGGAGACGGCCATGACCTTGCCGGTGGCCTTGCCGATCTCCCTCCGGTGCTCGTCGATCTCCTTCACCCGGTCCTTGTCGAACCACTCCTCGACGCATCGCACGATCGCGTGCTCCCGGCTGAGGAAGTAGCCGTCTGCGACGAGGGCGTCGATCAGCTCGAGGTAGTACCTCGGGACCCGGAACTGGACGGTGTTCCCGCCCTGGGTCACGGATTCGATGAACGTCTGGACCGCATCCCGGCACAGCTGCGAGCGGTTCTTGTACCCCGGGTTGTCGGCCAGGAACTGGTCGATCAACTCGAGGTTCTTTTGCTCGAGCCGCAGCGTGATCCGTTCGTTTTCGTCCATCCCGTTCGCCGCCCCGCCGCCGGGACCGGTATGACGCGAGTCACACCCGTTCCAAGCGTGCGTTGACGTTTCTGCGGGCGTATCCGAGGGGGCTTTATTAATGCTTTTGTCAATTGTATGACGACGTATGACGCTCGGTTTTCGGGGGTGGGATGGGCCCGGGGGCCCGGGTCGGACGATAATTATCGGCACGACGTTATGAAAATTCAGCCCGCTCGCCGTTCGCCCGGCGGGAAAGGTTTAACGGGGCCCCCGGGATGGGCGCGATGTGCCCGCGCGTCGGTACGATCCGAAGAAGATCGAAACGAAGTGGCAACGCGCGTGGGCGCGCGCGCGTCTCTATGAGGCGAGGCCCCGCCCGGGGCGGAAGAAGTGGTTCTCGACGGTCCCGTACCCGTACGTGAACTCGTTCCAGCACCTCGGGTTCGGGATCGCGTTCCTGCGGGCGGAGTTCCAGAGCCGGTACCGGCGGATGGCGGGGTACAACGTCCTCCACCCGCAGGGGTTCCACTGCACCGGCCTGCCGATCGTCGGCGCCGCGAAGCGGGTCGCGGAGGGGGACCGGGTCCAGATCGAGATCCTCCGGAAGATGGGGGTGCCCGAGAAGGACATCGGGAGGTTCGCGGACCCCCTCCACTGGATCGAGGTGTTCGTCCCCGCCACGGTGGAGGACCTGAAAGCCCTTGGCGCGGCTGTGGACTGGCGACGGTCCTTCATCACGACGGACCTGAACCCGCCGTACGACGCGTTCGTGAAGTGGCAGTTCCGCCGCCTCAAGGAGGGCGGGTACGTCCGCACGGGGAAGCATCCCGTGATCTGGTGCCCGAGGGACCAGGCCCCGATCGGGGACCACGACCGCCTCGAGGGGGAGGGGGAGACGCCCACGGAGTTCACCCTCCTGAAGTTCCCGGCGGGGGAGCGGGCCCTCGTCGCCGCAACGATCCGCCCGGAGACCGTGTTCGGCCAGACGAACCTCTGGGTGGACCCCGCCATGGAGTACGTGGAGGTCCGCGTGCGCCCGGCGGGCGGCGGCGCCGCGGAGACGTGGGTCGTGAACCCCGCCGCCGCGGAGAAGCTGCGGGAGCAGGGGCGGGAGGTCGAGGTCGTCCGCCGCCTCCGGGGCTCCGACCTCGTCGGGTCCGAGGTGATCGCCCCCGGGATCAACAAGGCGATCCCCGTCCTCCCCGCCTCGTTCATCGACCAGACCCGGGGCACGGGGATTGTGACGAGCGTCCCGTCGGACGCGCCCGACGACTACGTCGCCCTGCGGGAGCTCCAGGGGGACGACACCCGCCTCGCCCGGTACCGCCTCGACCCCGCGCGCGTGCGCGCGATCGAGCCCATCCCGATCCTCCGGACGGAGGGGTGGGGTCCGCTCCCCGGGAAGGAGGTCGTCGAGCGTCTCGGGATCCGCTTCACCGCCGAGAAGGAGGCCCTTCAGCGGGCGAAGGAGGAGGTGTACAGGGCGGGGTACTACGCCGGGGTGATGAACGAGAACTGCGGGCCCTTCGCGGGGATGCGGGTGGAGATCGCGAAGGACGAGGTGAAGAAGCAGCTCCGCGCGAACGGGCAGGCGGACGCCCTCTGGGAGCCCTCCGGGGAGGTGATCTGCCGGTGCGCGACCCGCGCGATTGTGAAGGTCGTCGAGGACCAGTGGTTCATGGCGTACGGGAACACGGAGTGGAAGAAACGGGCCCACGTCGCCCTGGACCGGATGACCCTGCACCCGGAGGCGGTCCGGAAGCAGTTCCACCACACGATCGAGTGGCTGAACGACTGGCCGTGCGCCCACCACCGGGGGCTCGGCACGAAGCTCCCGTGGGACGAGGCCTGGGTGATCGAGTCCCTCTCCGACTCCACGGTGTACATGGCGTACTACACGATCGCGCACGTCCTCCAGGGCGGGGCGATGAAGTCGACGGTGCCGTGGGCGGGCCGCCTGGACGACGCCTTCTTCGACTACGTGTTCCGGGGCCTCGGGGACCCGGCGGCGATCGCGAAGCGGCTGAAGGTCGCCCCGAAGGTCCTGCAGGACCTTCGCCGGGAGTTCACGTACTGGTACCCCGTCGACCTTCGGCACACGGGGAAGGACCTCATCCAGAACCACATGACGTTCACCATCTTCGTCCACGAGGCCCTGTTCCCGCAAGAGCAGTGGCCTCGAGGGTTCGGGATCATCGGTCACCTCGCCCTCGGCGGGCGGAAGATGTCGAAGTCGAAGGGGAACGTCTGGTACCTCCGGGACGCGATGAGTGCGTACGGCGCGGACCTCGTCCGGCTCGGCCTCGCGAACGCGGGGGACGGGCTCGACGACCCGAGCTTCGACGCGGACTTCGTGGAGTCCATGGGCCCCCGCCTCGAGGACTGGCACGGGTTCGCGACGGCCCGCGTGCGGAGCCGGACGAAAGCGCTGCCGATCGACCGGTGGTTCCGCTCCACGATGAGCCGCGCGATCGCGGCGAGCCGGGCCGCGATGGAGGCGATGGAGTACCGCGCGGCCCTCCGCCACGGGTACTTCGACCTGCAGTCCTCGTGGTCCTGGTACCTCCGGCGGTCGGGGGGCGTCCCCCACGCGCGCCTCCTGCGGCGGTACCGGGAGGTCGTCACGAAGGTCCTCGCCCCCTTCGCCCCCCACCTCGCGGAGGAGGTATGGTCCCGGATGAAGGGACGCGGGTTCGTCGCCGCGGCTCCGTACCCGGAGGCAAAGGCGTCCGAGATCGACGCGCCGGCGGAGGCCGCGGAGCGGTACCTCCGGTCCACGATCGACGACGTGCGGGAGATCCTGAAGGTGACGTCCCTAAAGCCGACGAAGATGGTACTGTACACGGCCCCCGCGTGGATGCGGCGGGCGGTCGAGAAGCTCGCGGACCTCGGCGGGGGGAAGGCCCTCGACATGGGGACCGCGATGAAGGCCCTGATGGAGGACCCCGAGCTCCGGTCCCGGGGCGGGGAGGTCCAGGCCCTCGCGAAGCGGATCGTCCCGGAGATCTCCCGCCTCGCGCCGGAGGAGCGGGAGGCCCGTGGGTCGCCATTCGACG
>JAIBJG010000060.1 GCA_020029475.1 Methanobacteriota archaeon
GGTGCACCCTGAGCTTGCGGACCGCCTCGCCCGGTCCTACCACGACGCCGGGTCGATCGCGAGGATCCTCCGCGGTGCCCGGGTCGCCGGGCACCGGTAGCTCTCACGACGGGGCCGCTTCCGGTGGAACGTCCACATCCGGGCGTTCTCGGGCGCGGACCGTGCGGCAGCGTTATCTAGCGGCACCGCCCATGGGCGGCCGGGGGTACCTCAATGGTCCGAATTCGAGATGACGGAGTCTTCGACGCGCCGATCGACAAGCTTTGGAAGTACTTCAACGACAACGCCGCCCACAACCACACGTCCTTCCAGATCACGAAGGTGCTGGAGCAGAAAGGGAACGCGATGACGATCATGGCGAAGACGAGGAACCCTTCGGGCGGCCTCGACACGGAGAAGTTCCTGATGACGGTGAATCAGCCCAAGGGCTTCTCTCTGGAGTATCTGTCCGGCGCGATGAAGGGCTCGAAGCACACGCACACGTATACGGCAAAGGGGAACAAGACCCGCGTCGAGGTCGACGGCGATTTCGTCTCGACCGGCGCGAGTGAGAACGACATCAAGAAGGGCGTCCTCGCGTACTTCGCCCAGGCGTTTGAGGAAGACAACGCGAACCTGAAGAAGTACAAGTAGGGCCGCCGGCGGGCTCGGACGCGACTACGGGCGTGCGCCCGCCTCGATTGACGGCGAGGGCGGGAGTTGGTCCGGCGCGATCGGAGCGGTCGCGACCGCTACGGCCTGGGGACGGCTCCTCTTGTACAGCCACACGACGAGGAGCGCGAAGCCGATCCCGACGACGGCCATCCCCGTCCGCCCCGCGATCTCCAGGATGATGTCGAAGAGCGCGAACATCCCGATGGAGCCCGCGACGAACGCGAACACGTGCCGCTCCCCGTCCGGGTGTCCGTAGACCCTCCGGAGGAGGAGCAGGGCCGCCAGGAGGAGGACCCCGCCCTCGAGGAACGTGACCGCTGGGGTCCCGCCGAGGCTCGGCCCCGCTGCGTAGACGAGGAAGGACAGTCCGAAGAAAGCGAACCCCGCAGCGGCGTAGACCCACCTCTTGGGGGCTGGCCCCGAGGGGAGCGCCCGCCAGATCTTCGTCCCCCATCCGCGGTACGCCGCGTACGCGAGGACGATCACCGTAAGGAGCGCCCACGCGAGCGCCCCCGTCTCCGCGCGGTACGCCGTCAGGGCTGTGTACCCGAACACCGCGACGCCCGCCAGGAGGAACATCGTCACATGGAGTCCCCAATCCGGGAGCAGGGCCCGGCCGCGAACATGGGGCCACTTCCACTCCAGGAGGAGAATCGGGAACGCGATGCTGAACGCCGCGTGGAAGATCATCAGCCACACGGTCCACACCCAGTTCACCCCCATCCAGTGGCCGTACGATCCGAGGACGCCGACGACCGGGGAGTTCGGGTCGAACATCGTCTTGACGGTGAACCCCTCCTCGATGATCCCGTACGCCGCGCCAAGGAGGAGGATCCCGGGCCATCCCGCCCGCCACCGGACCGCGAGCTCCCGGCAGACGAGGACGCCCGCCCCGTACAGCCAAAGGAGGAGCGCGACGAGGAACGGGTTCGTCCAGCCGAGCGGGGGCGTCGAGCCCGTGATCGCCTCCGGGAGGACCGCGGCGAGCAGGACGAGGTACAGGACGAGCCGGCGGTTCGACGGGAGGGGCCGTGCCGGGGGCGGGAGCATGGCGTCTGCGCTGTTCCCCAGGAGGGGGATAAACTCCGCGGAAACATTATCGAAACCCGCATCCGGCGGGGCGGGTTGTCCCCGCCATGGCCGCCCCGTTCACGAGCCTCGAGTACCTGTACGTGGGGACGTCGGACTTCGAGCGCGACCTCGCGTACTACCGCGACGTCCTCAAGGCGGATCTCGTGTGGAACCTGACGGGGTTCGGGGCCCACGTCGCGGCGTTCAAGGTCGGCAGGGGCCCGATGGTCCTGATCGCGGACCACCGCCCCGCCCCGAGCTGCATGCCCGTGTACGCCGTGGAGGACCTCGACGCGACCGTGAAGGTCCTGAAGAAGCGGGGCTGGAAGCCCCAGGGCGGCCGGATCGAGATCCCGAACGGCCCCTGCTACGCCTTCGAGGACCCGAGCAAGAATCGGTTCGCGATCTTCGAGAACGTCCGGCCCAACGTGTTCCGGTGAACGTCGCTACCCGGCGCCCTTCTCGAACATCGCCATCGCGGCCTGCCGCTTCTGCTCCATCTCCTGCTTCGTCATCCGGACGGGCATCGCGACGGACCAGACGTGGCCGAAGGGGTCCCGGAGCTTCCCGTACCGCTCCCCCCAGAACTGGTCCTCGAGGGGCATCGTCGGCTCCGCTCCGGCGGCGACCGCCCGCGCCCAGAGCTTGTTCACGTCCTTCGAGTAGATGTGGAGGTTCACGGTCGTCGTCCCCGCCATCGAGGGGGAGCTGGAGTCCCCGCCCGGGAACGCGTCGGACATCATCACGATCGAGTCACCGATCTTGATTGTCGCATGCATCAGGGTCCCGTCCGACATCGGGGACCGGTCGATCTCCTTCGCACCGAAAGCCTTCTTGTAGAACTCGATCGCCCTCGCGGCCCCGTTCATGAACAGGTACGGGGTCACCGTACGGATCCCCGGGGTGACCGGGGTCAGAGCCTTCTTCGTCTTCCGTGCGGACGCCTTCGCCCGTCGCGTTTTGCGCGCCATGATACTCCCCGGCCGACGAACCGTTGGCGGGGCTTAAGACTGACCGTCGGGGGTGGGTGAAACTGCTCCGCGGGTGCCCGCCCTACCGGACGACCTTCCGCATCAGGCGGGACGCGCCCATCGGCGCCACCGCCGTGAACCCCTCCCGCTCGAACATCCCGACCGTCCCGAACCAGAGGGACTGGGAGCCCCCTTTCTTCGAGACCACGGGGTACGCCTCCACGACCCCGCCGCCCTGCCTCCGGATCGAGGCGAGGGCGGCCTGCAGCGCGACCGTCGCGACCCCCTTCCCGCGGTGGTCCTTGTCGACGACCATGCACACGATCCGCCAGAGCTTCCGGCGCTCCTCCGGGAGCCCCAGCTTCTTGTAGTAGCGTCCCCGGTCGACCCGCGGAAACTCCTCCCTGGGTCCGTATGCGCACCATCCCACGGGCGCTCCATCGGAGTACACGAGGATCCCGTGGGATCGTCCCCGGGCGACGAGATCCCTCTTCGTCCGCCGATTGTGGTCCCGCATGTCCGCCTCCCTGAGCCCGAGCTCCTTCATCTCCCGTCCCCGGCTCTGCCCCCGCTGATAGTACATGCACCAGCAGTACGACGGCACTCCGTGTCTCGCGAAGAGCCTCTCGAAATCGGGCCACAGGCCGGGGTCGAGTTCCTTGAACGTGAACGCCGACCCCTTCGCCCCGCCCTTCTCACGTGCTCCCCCAGATTTCGCCGCGGACCGCCCCATGGCACGGGAGGTAATCCGACGGTATCAAAAGGGTTCCGCCGGGGGCACCGGATCGGCGCGTTGCGCGAGACGTCGGATTCATCGATCCGGCTAACCCGCTCCGTCCGCCTCAACGCCCAGACACATCTCGGAGGGACGATACGTTCATTCCGCGGACTCCGCTAAACGTCCTCGAGCATTCTTCCGGAGCTCTGGGTCCCAGGATCTCCTAGGCTTCGCCCAGCCGCTCGGGTCCCTCGATTGGAGGACGTGACTCAGGCAACCTCGAACTTCAGCTCAATAGGGATTTTCCGTGAGAGGGAATCCCCGACCGGAGATCCGTGCTCGCACATTTCCTTCAGCCGGGCCACCTTCTCTTGTGTCGCGCCCCTCCCTCGCATGCGGACCGTGTACGAAATCCGGTCGTACCCAGGCGCCGGCCCTTCCAAGCCCAGAAGCCGCTGAATGTTGAAGTGACCCTTCGCCTCGACCTCCAAGTCTTCGATCTCGATTCCGAGCAGGGAAGCGTGTGTCGCGACGACCTCCACATCGCATGCGGCGAGGGACGCGAGGAACATCCACATCGCGCTTGGGTCCCCGTCTCCGCCCAAGTGGACGACGACCCCTTCGCGCTCCATGCGAGACCGGGTTCCTCCAACCCACTTCGCGACGATTGAAGGGTTCCGCTCCGCGACCGTCGGGTCCTTGCGGACCTGCTCCACATATTCCACCTGCTCGTCCAAATCGATTCCGTTAAGGACCTTCCCCGCCTCGCCCATGCCCAGGGGCATGAGCCGCGGCGACTAAGGCTGTTTCGTTGATTCGGGCTCGCCAAAAGGGCGCCTTACCAAGACGTTTGGGGAGTCGACGCACCCAGTCGCGACTCACAATCCACCGATGGTTTTCGAGCGGGATCCCCCAAGCTCGTTGGCGGGCCGCTCGTGAGAGATGTCATTCATGCCCCACAATTATGACGACATTTCCCTTCTTGTGTCCTCGTTCGACATACCTATGAGCCTCGGCAATCTGCTCCAGTGGATAGCGCCGATCGATGACCGTCCTCAGCTTTCCCGCCTCAATGAGCTCTTTGAGGAAGACGAGATCTTCCGTCTTCGGATTCGCAATCCCGCCGACTACTCTCCTGCCGGTGAATGAACCCCACAGTTTTCGCAGAATCGGTGCAAGGGCTAGAGCGCTGAGATAGGCTCCTCTTTTCTTCAGTGATTTCATGCCACGGAAGAACCCACCCTTGCCTACCGTGTCAAAGACGATGTCATACGTCGCGGGTTTGGCATAGTCCTCCTTCGTGTAGTCAATGACTTTGTCGGCCCCCAGCGACCGTACCAAGTCGAGATTCGCGGTGCTGCACACGCCCGTAACTTCTGCCCCGAAGGATTTCGCAATCTGCACCGCGGCCGTGCCGACCCCCCCGGAGGCGCCGTAGATGAGAACGCTTTGTCCCTTCCGGACGTTTCCCTTTCGAAGAAAATGCAGAGCAGACAATGACCCAAAGGGAATGGTGGCTGCTTCCTCGAAGGTCATGTTGGCGGGCTTCAACGCGCGCAACCCCCCATCCTTCACACATGTATACTCGGCATAGGTGCTCACGCCCCCTCCGAAGACTTGGTCCCCTAACTTGAACTGTTTCGCATCCTTGCCCATCGCTTCGACAACTCCGGCGAGCTCAGACCCGATGATCGGTTTCTTGGGTCGTGTGAGCCCAGCGAACAACCTCACGATCCAGGGATCCGCCTTTCGTATGCGAACGTCCCCCGACGTCACGGTCGTCGCGAATATTCGTATCAGGACTTGATTGTCCTTGGGGGTGGGTTTCTCCACCTCCTTGATCTGCAGGACGTCCGGTGGTCCGTATCTTATGTACACGGCTGCCTTCACGTTCGTCGCCTGGGGCAGAGGGACGATGCCCCTGCCCATAAGCGTTGCTGAGGCGGGACCGGCGCCCGGGGAAGAGAGCCGCAGGGGACATTGAACCCCAGACCTGTGCCTTACCAAGGCGCGAGGATCGCCGATGCGTGCCGCGCTGACTATTAGTATGATGGTGGTGATAATGATGATGATGGCGACTACCACAGTCCCCGTCAAGCCGCAGACACTGCGACGCCTCCGTTCCTACAAGATTGGCGGGACGACCTACGATGAGGTGCTGAACGACCTCATGGATGACAACCCACCGGGGCCGTTCGTACGCGAACATCTCCGGCGGCTCCGGGAGGAGCCAGACATCCCTTGGGGCGAAGTCCGCAAGCGGCTACGGTTGTGAGCGGCAGTGCCCGCGGAGATCTTCCTTAAGGCAAGCGCAGAAAAAGAGTTCCGCCGCCTCCCGCGGGAAATCCAACGTCGGTTTGCGAAGGCCTTCGAAACGCTTGCCGAGGAGCCGACTCGTGCGCGACCAGGCTTGGACATCAAGCCGCTCCGCGGCGTGAGGGCCGCGTGGAGACTGCGCGTCGGGGACTATCGTGGAATCTACGAGGTCGAGGCTGACAAGGTCCGATTCACCCGGTTCGGCCACCGATCGAACGTGTACGAGGTCTAATCCAGAGACAACCTGTCCGCCGATAGGCGGCTGAAGCCGCAGGGGGGAATTGAACCCCCGACCTGCGCCTTACCAAGGCGCCGCTCTACCCCTAAGCCACTGCGGCAGCGCGGCGGCCTAACCTTGTGGGCATAATGAAGATTCCTGGGTCTCCCGTCGGGTCGTGCGCTCGGACGCGGGGCAACCCTTATGCCCCCCGGGACGAATCCTCTCGCGGGGGAGGCGAGATGGGGGGAGTGAGCTCCGGAGCGTTGAGTCCGCAGGCGATTGCGGCGAAGTGGCGAGGGAAGCGAGAAACCGGCGGTTCGCTCGTTACGGCGGGCGCCGCCGCGTGGTTGATTCACAGCATCCTGATGATGGTCGGGCTCGTCCTGATCTTCAGCATCAGCCTGACGGACTTCGAGGCCGCCACGCAAACGATCTTCGCGGGGCTCGCGACGTTCATCGCAGCGACGGTCGCCGTCCTCTTGGCGACGTTCCTCCTCGGGGCGGGGCTCCTAGTGTACCAGGGAGGGACCCCCGGCCTGGCGATGCACGAATGGTGGTCGGGCGCGACGCGGCAGGTCTCCCCGTCCACCCGGACGAAGGCGAAAGTGGGGGCAGCCTTCGTGATCCTATACGGAATCCTCGGGATCATCGTAATCGCGACCTACGTATGGATGACGACGTCCGCCCAGAACCTTGACTTCCAGGCGATCCTGAACGGAATCCAACTGATCCTCCTTCTCTGGGTCGTCGCCTCGATCATGCTGATCGTCGGTTCCGCACTCGTCGCCTCCTTCCTGAACTCCTTGCGGGTCGAGACCGCCAGCCACCAGTCGATCGGGGGGATTGGTTTCCTCGCGTACGCGATCCTCAGTGCCATCGGGGTCTTGCTGTTCGCGGGGTCCCTCCTGACGATCTTCATGAACCCCCTGTCCGCGCAGATCGGTCTCGTGATCCCCATCATGATTGGCGCGGTGATCGGGCTCCTCGTCGTGCCCATCCTGGGGATGGTCGTGTTCGGTCTCATGATCGCGTACGGGCTGCGATTGCGCAAATGGGTGGCGGGCTCTCAGCCGGCCGCAGGGTTCTATCCGCCTCCCGCGCCGGTCCCCGGGCAGTACCCCGCACCCGCACCTCAGGCCGTCTCGCAGATGGTCCCACCCCCCGCCGCGGCGGGCGCAGGACGCCCGGTCGCCGTCCCCATGTCCGTCCCGTTCGCCGCGCCCGCGAATCCGTTGCCGCCGCCTCCCCCCGGGGATGCGACCTTCGCAAACCCGCCGGCCCCGGCCCCCATCGTCGGGACGGAGAGCTGGGTGATGCGCCTGGAGGCGCAGATCGAGGGCCTGCAGCGTTCCGTCAACGAGCAGCAGGTCCGAATCGTGGAGCTCGAGAACGAGATCGCGGACACGAAGAGCCGGCTCGTTCGGGCATCGGTCGCGCCGCCCAAGACCGATTCCGATCTGGAAACCCCCGGGCCCCCCGAAGACTTCTGACCTCGGTCGCTCTCAAAGCCCGGTGTGCGCGAGGACCTTCAGCGCCACCGCCTTCACCTTCCGGTACACCGTGTGGGGCGGCCGCCGTGCCCCGTCGACGGTGAGGAGGTCCTTCACCTTGATCCCGAAGAGCCGCTCGTTCTCCTCGAGGTACGGACGGATCAGCTCCCAGTCCTCATCGCTCAGGGAGTCGAACTGCCCGCCGTTCAGCTGGTCCGCCCCGACGAGCCGCCGCGGGTCCCGCATGAAGATCGCCCCGCCCGACGCCAGCGAGAACAGGTTCCCGCCGGGGTACGGGGTCTCGAGGTCCTCCAAAGTCCCGTCGTCCCGCACGCGAATCCCGTTCAGCACGACGAAGCCCCCGCCCTTGTTCGGGTCCCCCGCCATGAAGGACTCCGCGAGGTAGTCCAGGGCGGTCCCGTTGATCACGACCCTCGGCCTCCCGACCGCGTTGATCAGCGGGCGGCCCGCCACGTTCCCCCTCACGTACACCTCCCCGCCCTTCGCGGCGTACATAAACGTCTGCCCGAGGTCCCCGTGGACGACGAGCTTCCCCGCCTTCATGATCTGCGCCATCTGGTCCTGCCCGTTCGCATGGACGTGGACCTCCGCGCCGTCGAGGCCGGACGCGAGGTAGTCCCCCGGGCTCCCGTACAGGTCGAGCCGGAACCCCTGGCTGTTCGCGCCGAGCCCGCACCCGAGGAACCGCTGGCCCGTGAGGTCGAACGCGATCACCCGCTTCCATCCCTTGTGGTACGCGTCCACGACGAACTGATGGAGGCCCTGATCGCCCTCGGGCGGGAACCCGCGCGCGTCCACGATAAGGACCTCGTCGGCGGTCCTCGGTCCCTGGAGGCGGGGGCGGTCCTCCCATCCCATGAACGAGAGGCCCGTCCCGAACCCCCGGAGGGCCCGCAAGAACTCGAAAAGCTCCTCCTGGAGGATGGCTCGGAGCTGGGCGCGACGCTTGCCGCCGAGCGGGTAGTCCCGGTCCAGGAGGAGCGCGGTGATCTCGGTGAGGGCGCGGATCCCCTTCGGGCCCGCCCCCAGGGCTCGCGTGCGGAGGTCCTCAATCAGCTCGCGCAGGTCATCGAACCCCATGGCGGGGATCTCCGCAGTGAGGACCTCGAATCCGCCCGCGACGTCTCCGGCCGCGATCCGCGCGCCAAGGGCTTCCGTGAGGCCGTCGAGGTCCACCTCCCGCGGCTCCGGGACCCCGCCCTCGCCCTGGGCGACGCCCGAGGTCACGGGCTCGCCGAATTTGTTTGTGCACCGGAGGAACGCCTTGTCGCCGTACTCCTGCACGCTGAACACGAACGCCCCGCCATCCGTGTGGCTCCCGCCCCGCGCGTTCCAGTACCGGTCTGCGACGGGGAGGAACCGCGGGTCCTCCTCCGCGAGGCTCGCGAGGGTCGCGTCGATCGCCTGCTTCTCGGAGGCGATGAGGCCGATGGACACCTCCCCCTCCTGGAGGGCGAACACCTGCGGGCGGAGCATCGACGTGTCCGTGATCCCGATGAGCTGGTACGCACCGTCCTCGCGGTCGTTCCTCCCGATGATGAAGAACCAAGGGCCGTCCGGGGAGCCGTGGATGTGGACGGCCTGGATCATCCGGTAGATCCGCTGCTTCTCCGGCGGGAGCATCGTGAAGTCCCGCTCCGTCGTCGGGGCCATCGCCTCGATCACGTACTCGAGCGGGTACCCGTACACGCGCTTCAGGAGGTCGAACAGGAGGACGCTCACCTCCGTGTCCGTGAGGAACAGCGGGTGGATGTTCCGCTGCTTCAGGTACTCCACGACGGAGTGGTAGTTCGCGAAGTCCCCGTTGTGGACGAGGGCCTCGTCGAGGCCGATGAACGGGTGGGCCCCGCCCGGGTGCCACACGCGCCCCTTCGTCGGGTACCGCTGGTGCCCGATCCAGACGTGGGCGCGGACGTCCTCGAGCTTGTAGTACCGCGCGCTCTGCTCCGCGAACCCCACGATCTTGAACACGAACATGTTTCGGCCGTGGCTCAACACGAAGGCGAGCTTCTCCCCGAGGGAGGCGTAGTGCTTCGTGTTCAGGCGGTACGTGTTCTGGAACACGAATTCGTCCTCCGCCTGGCGCGCGTCGAGGCGTTCGAGCCCCTTCTCTTTCACGAAAACGTGGAGGACATCCGGCTTCACGCGGACGAAGTACCGCCACACGAGGGGCGGCTTCACGTCGAGCCCGATGGTGGCGTGGTCCTCGAGGCTCTCGATCGCATACGCGGTGTGGACGTCG
>JAIBJG010000012.1 GCA_020029475.1 Methanobacteriota archaeon
ACTCATAGGGCTCGTCACGGACCGTCCGCTGACCCTCTTCTCATCATCGACGCGGGAGAGGGTACGGGCGGGCTCGCGAAAGCGTTTGCGGGGCCCCTCGATTCTCGGGCGGCATAACGGGGTGGCAAGTTATTTAGCGTGATAACAGGGTCGAAACGCCTGCATGGAGGTCCCCCCGGGCCGCCTCGAGGCTATCGCGAGCGGCGGGAGGGAGTCGCTGATCTCTCTTCTTTCCGAGGCCGGCACGCGGAAGCTGAACGGCCTCCTCGCGGTGCGCCGGCTGCGGGAGGAGACGCCGGCGGAAGGGGTCCTCGTCTTCCATGGCGGGAACGGGCGACTCGCGAGCCATTCCTGGCGGGAGACCTTGGACGGCCCCCCCGCGATCGCCGCCGTCCTCCGGGACGGCATAAGCGGAGACGCGTCGATTGAGCTCCGGTCGTACGACCACAAAGGGTCCACGGTCGGGATCGACCAGCTACTGAGTTCGCATCCGGACGCCCGGATCGACGGGATCCCAGATGTCGTCGAGCTACTCGAGCAGATTGAGTCCGACGAACGGGAGGAACGCCGCCGGCTCCTTGAGTCGGTGGCGACCCCCGACCTGTCGGTGGTCCGGGCCGAGATCCGGTCCGTGGCGGACGGCTTCGCATCCCTCCGCCGCCAGTTCCAGGAATCGCGGGCCCGGGATGGCGTCCCGAACGGGGCCGCTCGACAAGCGGACCTCGAAGTCGAGAGAGGACGGGCGGAACTCCGCGCGCTCACCGCGGACGTGGAAGCGAGGAGATCCCGCCTGGCGCGGGACGCGCGGGACCTCGAGGGCCAGCACGCGGCTCTCCTCGCCCGGGCGAAAGAGATCGCCGAAGCGCAGTCCGCGCTTGGCTCGGAGAAGAACCAGATCCAGGAAATTCTCGAGTCCGTGCAGATGGAACTTACGAACGTCACGGAGGCCCGACGGGATCACGATGCGGCGGAGGAGGCCCTTGCCCGCCGCGAGAAGCAGACGATCGAGCGGGAAGCGAACGCCGCTTCGCTGGAGGCAGGGCTGAAGGAGCGAGATGCCGCCGTCGCCGCCCGGCTTCATGACATCGGTCTCCGTGAAACGGAGGTGCGGGAGCGGGCCGTGGCCCTGCGGGAGTCCATGCGGGGCATCGAGCGGGCGCAGAGGGGCGCACAGAAGCGCGAACGGGAGCTCGCGAAGAGGGAGGACGCTGTCGCCGCAGCCTCGGACGTTCACGCCCAAGCGAGAAGAGAACTCAGCCACATGCAATCAAAGCTCGAGCGGGACAAGAAAACGCTTGGGCGCGAGGCGGAACGACTGAGGGCCCGGGCCGATACCTTCGCAAAGGAGCGCCAGGCCGTGCAGCGGGCCCGGAAGGAGGCCGCGAGCCGGGCCTCGAAGGCGGAGGCGGCCGAGTCTGTGGTGAACGAGAGCCGGCATCGGCTGAAGGATCAAGCGACGACGCTCGTGCGAGCCCAGAGGGGCGCCGCCCTGCGCACCCGGGACCTCGATTCCCGGGAGGCGGACGTGGAACGCCGTGAGGCCGCCGTGGCCCGAGCCGAGAAGGCCATGGAAGGCCGCCATTCCGCACTCGAGGAGCGGGACCGCGAGCTTGCCGAGCGTCGAGCGGACATCGACGCGAAGGAGGAGGGTCACGCCGCGGCGTCCGCGGGCGCCTCCGAGCGCGTCGCCGTACTCGAAGAGAACCTGCGGGAGCGGGAGACGGCGATGACGGCGCGCGAGGCCACGCTTCGGGAGACCGAGCGCGCCAACGAAACGAAATGCCGTGAGCTCGACGCCCTCGAAGAGGATCTCCTGCGCGGGAAAGCCGCACTGGAGAAGGTCCGGGCCGAGATCGCGCTCGCGGGATCGAGGATGGCCGAGGAGCGCACGAAGTTCGAGCGGACCCGGGCCGCCTTCGAAAAGGCCCGCGCCCGCGCGGCGAAGGAATCCGTTTCCAAAGCGTCGCGGATTCGAGAGCTCGATCAGGGGGCAGAGGCCCGCCAGGCCGAAGCAGAGGCGTCCGCCGCCCGGGCCGCGAAGGCGCTCGACGAGATCAAGACCCGCAAGGAGAAGCTGGCTGCGATGGAGGCCCGCATCCTCCAAGATCGGAAGGATGGGGAAGCGGCCCTCGCGAAGCGGCGGGACGAGGTCGAGTCTGCGGAGTCGGGACTGAAGGAACGCGCGGAGGCAATCGAGGCGGAGGCGGAGAAGGCGCGTGTCCTCCGGGACGAGGCGAACGCGCTCACCGCCTCGATGAAAGAGCGGGAGAAGTCCCTGCGGAAACTGGAGGCGGAGCTCGAACGGAAGCGCGAGGACCTCGAACGGGTCCGCGAAGGGCTCAAGAAGCTGTAGCCCATCTCGCGGTCTCGTGATCATCACCCTCACGACGGACTTCGGGCTCGGGGCGTACGTCGCGTCGATGAAAGGGGTGATCCTCGAGATCGACCCGGAGGCGAAGGTCGTCGACGTCGACCATTCCGTCGCCCCCCAGGACGTCCGCCAAGGGGCGTACGCCCTCTACTCCGCGACCCCGTGGTTCCCCTTCGCGATCCACATCGGGGTCGTCGACCCCGGGGTCGGCACGGAGCGGCGGGGGATCGTGATCGCCTGCGAGGGCGCGATGTTCGTCGGCCCGGACAACGGCCTCCTGATCCCCGCCGCGGAGTCGTTCGGGATCAAGGAGGTCCACCACATCACGAACAAGGAGTACACCATGCGGCGGGCGTCGTACGTGTTCCACGGGCGGGACATCTTCGCCCCCATCGCGGCGCACCTGTCCAAGGGCGTGAAGCTGCGGGAGATCGGCCCCGAGGTCACGGACTACGTGAAACTCGACTTCGGGACTCCGGTCGTCAACGAGGCGGGGATCCAGGGGGAGGTCCTCACGATCGACCGGTTCGGGAACATCGTCACGAACATCCCGCGGGGGATCGTCTCGGAGCGGTGGCGGTTCAACCAGGACCTCGAGGTTTCGATCGGCGGGTACGACATCCGCCTGCGGTTGCTCCGCACGTACGGCGAGGCCTCCGAGGACGCCCTCCTCGCGACGATGTCCTCGAGCAACTTCCTCGAGATCGCGAAGAGGAACGGGAACGCCGCCGCCCTCGTGAACGCGAGGCCACGGATGCCCGTGACGGTGCGCCCGGTGGCATAGGACCGTCGCGGGTTCGGCGGGGGATTGCAAACCCATATCTACGGCCCGTCGGATGGCGCGGCCAATGGACCGGCGGAAGATCCTCCTGCTGATCTTCGACGGGCTCGGGGACCGCCCGATTGCGGAGCTCGGCCGCCAGACCCCTCTCCAGGCCGCGCGGAAGGAGCACCTCGACTGGTTCGCGGCGAACGGGATCAACGGCCTCGTGGACCCGATCGCGCCCGGCGTGCGGCCCGGGAGCGACACGAGCCACCTCGCGCTCTTTGGATACGACCCCATCCAGGTCTACACGGGACGGGGCCCCTTCGAGGCCGCGGGGGTCGGCATTCCCGTCAAGGAGGGGGACATCGCGTTCCGCGCGAACTTCGCGACGATGGACGCCGGGATGCGGGTGACAGACCGGCGCGCGGGCCGGATCCGGGAGGGCACGGGGGACCTCGCGAAGGCCCTCGACGGGCTCGACCTCGGAGGGGGAGTCCGCGTCCTCTTCCGGGCGGGGACGGAGCACCGGGCGGCGCTCGTCCTCCGGGGACCGGGCCTCACTCCGCACGTGTCGGACCCGGACCCCCACGACGAGGGGGCGAAGGTCCTCTCTGCTAAGGCGACGGCCCCGGACGGGGCGGCGACCGCGAAGGCGTTGAACGCGTTCATGGAGAAGTCCCACAAGATCCTCAAGTCCCATCCCGTGAACATCGCCCGCGAGAAGGCGGGAAAGCATCCCGCGAACGCAGTCCTCCTCCGTGGGGCGGGGATCGTTCCCCACCTGGAGCCCCTGGGGACCCGGATCGGGATGAAGGCCGCCGGGATCGCGGGGGTCGCGCTGATCAAGGGGATGTTCCGCGCCGCGGGGATGGAGGTCCTCGAGGTCGAGGGCGCGACCGGCGGGCTCGACACGGACATGGTCGCGAAGGCGCGCGCGGCCGTGGACGCACTGAAGAAGTACGACCTCGTCATCGTGAACGTGAAGGCCCCGGACGTGTGCGGGCACGACGGGCTCGCGAACGAGAAGGTCCGTACCGTGGAGCGCATCGACGCGATGATGGCGGTGCTGAAGGCGGACCTCGGACCCGACACGGTCCTCGCGGCGACCGCGGACCACTCCACGCCCGTCAGCCTGAAGGACCACTCGGGCGACCCCGTGCCCGTCGTCGTGTTCGGGGAGGGTGTCCGGGTGGACGACGTCACGCGTTTCGACGAGCTCAGCGCCGCGCGGGGCGGGCTCGGCCGGATCCTCGGGCGAGACCTGATGCCGATTCTCCTGAACGTCTCGAACCGGGCGGAGAAGTTCGGGGCCTAGAGGGAGGCCTTCGCGGCCTCCGCCTCGAGGAACAGCCGCTTCGCCTCCACGAGGAAGTCCGAGGACTGCCGCATCTTCCCCCGGGCCGCGATCCGGAGTTGCTCCGCCTCGGAGTCCACCGCCTTCGCCCTCTGTCGGAGGGCCTCCGCCTCGAAGGTGAGCTGGTGAGTCTTCTCGATCTTCAGCTCCTTGTCCACGGCCTGCTCTTCGTGCAACAGGGCGGTCGCGCGGTCTCCGATGGCGTGGGACCGGTCCACGCGGGCGGTCGCCTTCGACCGCAACCGCTTCTCCTTGAGGGCGAGGCGCGCCGCCTTCGCCTCGAACCTCCGGGCCTCGAAGATCGCGCGATGGGCCTTCACCTCGAAGCCGTGGGCCTCTTCCTGGAGCCGGAGGACCCGCTGGTACGGGTCCTCGACGATGCGGGTCCGGGGGGCTTCCATCCCGGAAACGATGGTCGCCGTTTTCCCTTAAACATACCCCCGCCGTTCTCAGAGTGGCACATTGTGCCGGACCTCCCTCCCGGAGGACGTGCGCCGCACGAAAGCCTTAATACGCCCCTCTATCTCGGCGGCCCTCGGGTTCTCTGGAGGCGTGCCATGGTCGACCTCACCCTCGTCATTCCGATCGCCGGCATCGCTGCGTTCGCGACCGCGGGCTACCTGACCCGGTACGTGATGAGGCAGGACGCGGGCTCCGAGAAGATCCGCGAGGTCGCGGAGGCGATCCGGGAGGGCGCCCGCGCGTTCATGAAGCGGCAGTACACGACGATCGCAGTAATCGCGGCCGCGCTCGCCGTCGTCTTCGCGGTCGCCCTCGGGGTAGGCAACATCGTCCTCGGCGCGAAGACCGCGTTCGCGTTCGCCCTCGGATCCGCGTTCTCCGCGATCTCCGGGTACGTCGGGATGCACATCTCGATCCGCGCGAACCAGAGGTGTGCCGCCGCGGCCCAGTCGAGCTACAACGCCGCCCTGAAGACGGCCCTCCGTGGCGGGGCGGTCTCCGGCCTCTCGATCGTCGCGATGAGCCTCCTCGGCGTCTCCCTCCTGTACTACCTGTATGGCTGGGGGGTGCCCGCCACGAAGGCGGACCAGACCTCCGTGATCCTCTCGATGGTCGGGTTCGGGTTCGGGGCCAGCCTCGTTGCGCTCTTCGCCCAGCTCGGCGGCGGGATCTACACGAAGGCCGCGGACGTCGGCGCGGACCTCGTCGGGAAGATCGAGAAGGGGATCCCGGAGGACGACCCCCGGAACCCCGCGGTGATCGCGGACCTCGTCGGCGACAACGTCGGGGACTGCGCGGGCCGCGGCGCGGACCTCTTCGAGTCCACGGCCGCGGAGAACATCGGCGCGATGGTGATCGGGGCGATCCTGTTCCCGTACTTCGGCCTGGCGGGGATCCTGTTCCCGCTCGTCGCCCGGGCCTTCGGCCTGCTCGCCTCGATCGTGGGCGTGTTCGTTGTGCGGACGAACGAGGAGGAGCCTCCGATGCGAGCGCTGAACCGCGGATACGCCGTGACCACGGTCATCGCCGCGGTGTTCTTCGGCTTCTCCGCCTACGTCATGCTCCAGCCTGGGACGATCTTAGGGATTGACCCCCTGACGGACCCCGACGGGCCCGGCCCCCTCCCGGGAAACCCCTTCCCGTTCGCGTCCCCGACGACCTGGCTGTATTACTTCGTGTGCGGCCTCATCGGCATCGCCTCCGCGTTCCTGTTCATCTACATCACCCAGTACTACACGGAGGCCCGCTTCCGGCCCGTCAAGGAGATCGTGAAGGCCGCGGAGACGGGGCCCGCCACGGACGTGATCAGCGGGTTCGCGGTCGGCCTCGAGGCAACGGCCCTCCCCGCGGTCACGATCATGGGCGCGATCCTCGGTTCGTTCTACCTCGGCGAGCTGACGGGGATCCGCGTCTTCGTGACGCCCACGTTCTCGATCGGCGGCGGATTGTTCGGCACCGCGATCGCGACGATGGGGATGCTGTCCACGGCCGCGTACATCCTCGCGATGGACACGTTCGGCCCGATCGCGGACAACGCGGCGGGGATCGTGCAGATGGCGGGGGTCTCCAGCTCCGTGCGGAAGCAGATGGACAAGCTCGACGCGGCGGGGAACACGACGAAGGCCCTTACGAAGGGGTACGCGGTCGGCAGCGCGGCCCTGGCAGCGTTCCTCCTCTTCTCCGCATACCTCGAGGCTGCGAAGATCACGAGCGTGGACCTCGCGAAGCCGGAGGTGTTCATCGGCGGGATCGCGGGCGTGACCCTCGTCTTCCTCTTCTCCGCGTTCGCGATCCGCGCCGTGGGGCGGGCCGCGTGGGCGATCATCAAGGACGTCCGCGCGCAGTTCCAGGAGAGCCCGGAGATCATGACCGGGGGGAAGAAGCCAGACTACGGCCGGTCCGTGGACATCGTCACCCGGGCTGCGCTGCGGGAGATGGTCGTCCCCGGGCTCCTCGCGGTCCTCACCCCGATCGCCGTGGGCTTCGCGTTCAAGTTCATCAGGATCACCCCGGGCCTCGGTGCAGGGGAGCCCCTCGGGGCGACCCTGATGGTCGGCACGATCGCGGGCGTGATGCTCGCCCTCGTCCTGAACACGGGCGGCGGGGCCTGGGACAACGCGAAGAAGTACATCGAGTCCCTCCCCGCGGGGAAGGGCACGGAGCAGCACAAGGCTGCGGTCGTCGGGGACACCGTCGGAGACCCGTTCAAGGACACCGCGGGGCCCTCCCTCCACATCCTAGTGAAGCTCCTCTCCACGATTACACTCGTTCTCGCGCCGCTCCTCGTGTGACGGAAGGGAAAGAGACGCGGACCGTAGGTTCGCGGTCCGCGTTCGTGTTGTCGACTAGCTGCTCGTGCAGCTCACGAGTGTCTTCGGGACGCTACCGTCCGTCGTGGGCGAGCTGAACGTGCACGAGACCGTCAGCACCGTCGTCCCAACGGGCTGCTCGACCGTGATCGTTGCGCTCGTGAACGCCATGTCCGTAATTACTTCCGTCCACTGTGAGTTCGGGCAGTCGGGCGCCCCAGGGATCGGGGTCACGGGCGCGTTCGTCGTGACCGAGAACGGTGTGTTGCCGTTCTTGATCTCCTCGTCCGGTATCGCTACGCTCCCCGTAACTTCCACGGGCGCTGGGTTCTGGCCCGGGGCCTCCCAGGTGTTCGCCCCGGGGTTCCCGCAAGTCGCCGTCGGGTTCGCCATCGCGACGAGCGTGACGAGCACGTCGCCGTTGCCGAGCCCGGCAAGATCCCCTGCGCCGGTCAGCGGCAAGCCGTTGTCCGTGAAGGCGGGCTCCGCGTGGGATCCACCCTTGAGGTGGACGTTTGATCCGGTCACGGGCGCAATCACGATCACGAACGCTGCCAAGAACACAACTCCAATCAACCAATTCCGTCCCATACGTCGCCTCCTCTGCTGATCTGCCTCGGACTTCCCACGCTCCGCGTGGACTTCATCGCCGCGGCACGGCGGCGTATGACCCCCTGGTATAAATAGGACGGAGAGCGATTTCTGACGTGGCGGGGTCGAACCCAGGAACGGTTGCTCGCGTCTTTCGGCCCCGCCGCTCGCCGGAAAAGTTGAAATAGACTCGCCAATTGCGTCGAGGGCTGTTTCTGATGTACATGAAGGTCCAACGGGAGGACGTCGTCCGGATCCCTCCGGAGCGGCTCGGGGAGGACATCGACGCCCTCGCCCGCGAGCTCACCCGCTCCACCCTCGAGGGGAAAGTCGGAGAGGACAAGACCCTCACCCTGATCGCGAGCAGCATCGAGCGGACCGGGGAGGGCCGCATCGTCCACGGGGACGGCGCCGTATATCAGACCGTGAAGTATGACGCCGTCGTCTTCACCCCGCAGCTCCAGGAGATTGTGGACGGCACCGTCGTGGAGATCCTGAAGTTCGGAGCCTTCGTCCGGTTTGGGCCCCTCGACGGGCTCCTCCACATCTCCCAGGTGATGGACGACCGGGTGGACGTGGACGAGGAGAACCAGCGGCTGATCGGGAAGGACACGAAGCGGGACCTGCGGATCGGCGACAAGGTCCGCGTCCGGATCGTCGCGGTGAGCCTGAACGAGCGGGCGCCGCGGGAGTCGAAGATCGGCCTCACGATGCGCCAGCCCGCCCTCGGGAAGCACGAATGGATCGAGGAGGACCGCGCCCGCGCGGAGGGCCGCACGAAGCGGAGGAAGTGACCGCATGGCGGTGAAGGTCCCGAAGGCGTGCAAGAAATGCTCCTATATCTCGGACGACGACGTCTGCCCCCGGTGCGGGGGCCAGACCTCGAAGGACTGGCAGGGGTACCTGATCGTCGTCGACCACACGCGCTCGGAGATCGCAAGGAAGATGGGGCTGAATGCCAACGGGAAGTACGCCCTCCGAGTTCGCTGAGTTCTTCTCCCGGGACCTCGTCCTTCCGGAGGCGATGCGCGCAGAGCTCGCCCGCCCCCTCGGGAAGGTCGTCAAGGGCGCGGAGGTCGTCGCCGCGGTGAGGGGGGCGAAGCCCCTCGTGACCGTCGGGGACTACACGACCGCGGACCTCGTCGAGCGGGGCGTGCTCCCGCAGATCGCGGTCGTCGACTTCAAGACGAACCGGATCGAGGAGCCGCGCTGGCACACGAAGCTGAAGGGGGTCGGGGACTGGGTGATCGTCCTCGACAACCCTCCCGGGGTGATCCGGAGGGATGTGTGGCCCGTGATCTCCGAAGCCCTTAAATCCCGGGAGCGCGTGCGACTCGAAGTGCGGGGCGAGGAGGACCTCCTTGCCCTGGTGTGCATCGCCCTCGCACCCGAGGGTGCGGTCGTCGCGTATGGGCAGCCGGGCGAGGGCGCCGTGATCGTCCGGGTGGACCGCGGGACGAAGGGGCGGGTGCACGACATCCTGCGGCGCATGGTGGCGTGAGATGGAACTCGAGATCGTCGCGAAGCGGGAGAACCCCCTCCTCAAGCGGACGGAGGTCCGTTTCCGCGTGACCCACCCGAACGAGATGACCCCGGGGCGGGCCGTGCTGCGGGAGGCACTGGCGAAAGTCCTCCACGCGACCCGCGACATCGTCGTCGTCGACTTCTCCCAGTCCGAGTTCGGACGGTCCGCGTCCCGCGGGTACGCGAAGGTGTACAAGTCGAAGGAAGACGCGGAGAAGGTGGAGCGGAAGCACATCCTCGTGCGGAACGGGTTGCGGGAGGCGGAGAAGAAGGTGGAGAAGGTGAAGGCGCCCAAGCCCGCCCCGCCGCCGCGCAGGGATGCGGCACCGAAGCCCGCCGCCGAGAAGCCCGCTGCTCCGGCGAAGGAGGAGAAGCCCGCCGGGAAGGAGGAGAAGAAGGGCGAGAAGTCCGAGGGGAAGCCGTCCGGGGAGAAGAAGGACGCGAAGCCCGCCGCGGAGAAGAAAGAGGAGAAGAAGCCCGAGGCGAAGAAGGGCGGTAAGGAGGGCAAGTGATGGCGGAGGCGAAGAAGAAGGAGAAGCCCGCCAAGGGGACCCAGGGCCTGAAGCGCCACTTCTACAAGGTCGACGGGAACAAGATTCATCGGGAGAAACCGTTCTGCCCGAAGTGCGGACCAGGTGTCTTCCTCGCGAAGCACGTGAACCGAGTGAGCTGCGGACGGTGCGGTTACACGGAGTTCGCGAGCAAGTAGAGGGAAAGCCTTAATCGCCCGCCGCGATGCGGAGCCCGCGCCCTCGTAGGCTAGTTTGGATAGACTTCCAGGCTCCGGACCTGGTGACTGGGGTTCAAATCCCCACGAGGGCGTTCCCCTCATCTATTCGCGAAGATGGGTTCGAATCCCGGCAGGCCCGTTTCCTAGACCTAATCGCCGCCGCGGCCGCTACCCCTCCGGTGGCGACGAGTGCTGTCGTATCACTGCCCGAGGAAGCGAACGAGCTCAGGGTTCACCTTGCTCGCGTGCGTCCAATTCAATCCGTGGGGCGCGCCCGCAATCGCGATCACCTTGCTCCTCTTCACAAATTCCGGCATTCGCTGTGCGGACACCGGGAAGGGCACGATCCGGTCCCTATCGCCGTGAATGATCAACGTCGGTACGTCGATCTGTTTGAGATCGTTCCGGAAGTCCGTCGATGAGAACGCGGTGACGCAATCCAGAGTTCCTTTGGGCGAAGCGCCCGCCGCGATGTTCCAGCAGAGTTGCACGACCTGGTCGCTGACGAGCTTGCCGCCCAGCTCGTCGACGTTGAAGAAATTCGACAGAAACTGGGAGAGAAACGCAGGGCGGTCTGCGAGGACCGCCGCCTTGATTCCTTCGAACGCACTCCCATCGACACCTTCCGGATTGTCTGCTGTCTTCAACAGGAAGGGCGGAACGGCAGCCATGAACACCGCCTTGCTTACGCGATTCGATCCGTATTTGCCGAAGTAGCGGGCGACCTCCCCGCCGCCCATCGAGAACCCAACGAGGGCGAAATCGCGGAGGCGGAGCTTTGTCACGAGCGTGTGAAGGTCGTCCGTGAACGTGTCGTAGTTGTAGCCGATCGACGGCTTGCTGGACTGGCCGAACCCTCGGCGGTCGTATGTTATGACTCGGTGACCCGCACGGAGCAGGTCCGTGACCAGCTTCTCCCACGAAGCGCCGCTGAGGGGCCATCCGTGAACCAGCACGATCGGTTTACCCGAGCCGTGGTCCTCGTAGTAGATGTCAATGGGCGTCGAATTTTCCTGACCGACCGTGATGGTGCTCATTCCGCCCCTCCCGATGCCCGACACCTACCTCAGAAGTATATAACCTCTGAGTGCAGGGAACCCCAGGGTTCAGGGATGGATCGCGTTGGCCGTTGCTTGAATCAAGGTGCCGTATCGGAGCGATCCACGACCGCCTACCAAGACTTAAGCCGACGGAGCGCCTGTTTGTCCTCGTGGCGCAGTTCGACAAGACAAAACTCAAGCACCAGCTCACGCCGCTGCAGTACGACGTTTGCGTCAACAAGGGGACCGAGCGCCCCTTCACGGGAGAGTACTGGGACAACCACGAGCTCGGTGTCTACTCTTGCGTCGTCTGCGGGCAGGAGCTTTTTGCCTCGGACACAAAGTTCGAGTCTGGAACGGGCTGGCCGAGCTTCTGGGCGCCGGTCCAGACACAGAGCGTGCGAGAGAAGGAGGATCGCGCCCTGTTCATGCGGCGGACGGAGGTCGAGTGCGCCAACTGCGGGGCCCACTTGGGGCACGTGTTCGACGACGGTCCCCAGCCGACGGGGCTGAGGTACTGCATCAACTCGGTGTCCCTCAAGTTCCACCAAAGGCATCCCTGAATTCCCCGGCACAACTCTTATCGCTCGATCACCATCGCCATCGCGTCCCCGCCCCCGATGCAGAGGGTCGCGAGGCCCCGATGCACGTCCATCTCCTTCATCGAGTGGAGGAGCGTCACGACGATCCGGTTCCCCGAGCAACCGATCGGATGGCCGAGGGCCACCGCCCCCCCGCAGAGGTTGAAGACGTCCCACGGGATGCCGAGCTCCCGCCTCACGCCGACGCTCGCAGAGGAGAACGCCTCGTTGTGCTCGACGAGGTCGAAGTCGTCGATCGTGAGGCCGGTCCGCTTCATCAGCTTCCGGACGCAAGGAATCGGTGCGAACATCACGTCCTCCGGCTTCACGGCCTGCGAGCAGAAGTCCCCGATCGTGCCGAGGGGGTCGACGCCGATCTCGCGCGCCTTCCGCTCGCTCATCAACACCGTGGCGCTCGCGCCGTCGGAGATCTGAGATGAGTTGCCCGCGGTGAGGACGCCGCCCTCCTTGAACGCGGGCGCGAGCCGGGAGAGCGCCTCGAGCGACGTGTCCGGCCGAATGCCCTCGTCCCGGCCGACAAAGAGCTCCTTCCCCTTCACCTGCACGCCGACGGGCACGATCTCCTTGGCGAACCGCCCCGACTCCGTCGCCTTGTTCGCGAACGTCTGGGAGCGCAGGGCGTACTCATCGCACATCTCTCGGGTGAGTCCGAGTCGCTCCGCGATGATCTCCCCGCCGATCGCCATGTGGAAATCGTTGTAGATGTCCCAGAGTCCGTCCGTGATCATCGAGTCCAGGACCTCCGCGTGGCCGAGGTTGAACCCCTGGCGTCCCCGCGGCAGCAGATACGGGGCGCGCGTCATGTTCTCCGTCCCTCCCGCGACGATGATCGCCTGGGGGTCGTCTTCGATCGCCCTCACCCCTTCCGCGATCGCCTTCATCCCGCTGCCGCAGACCATGTTCAGGGTCGTCCCGCTCACGCTCTCCGGGATTCCCGAGAAGATGACGACCTGGCGCGCGCAGTTCTGGTAGAGCCCGGCCTGGATCACGGAGCCGAAGAACAGCTCGGTGACGTCCTTCGGCTCGATGCTCGCCCGCCGGACGGCCTCCTTGACCGCGACCGCGCCCAAGCGGGGGGCGGGAACCTCCGAGAAGGCACCCTTGAACCTCCCGATCGGAGTGCGAGCCGCGCCCGCGACGACGACCGTGGTCTCCGCGTTCACATGCCGGGCAAAAAGGGGGCGGTTGATAAGTCTATCCGAGCCGGTTCATGGGGTCCCGAATCTCTCCGCTCCCCTCGCGCGAGCGCGCGCGGCCTCGACCTCGCGATCCCGCGGCTCCGCGGCCGTCACGAGGGCGTCCAGTAGATTCCGCGAGGCCGCGGTGACATCCTCGATCGCTCGATTGAACGCGACCTCGTTCGCCCTCGACGGCTTGGTGAAGCCCGACAGCTTCCTCACGAACTGGAGCGAGGCGTCCCGGATCTCCTCCTCGGTCGCGGGCGGCTCGAAGTTGAACAGGGTCCGGATGTTCCGGCACATCTCGCTCTCTCCCGATGGGGCGCCCGACTATGATGCAGGGGCGATGTTCTGGTTGTGCCGGAAGGCGTTTTTCGGGTCGTACTGCGCCTTGATCGTCCGGAGCCGATCGTAGCTCTTCCCATAGCTCGCTCCTACTCGGCTCTGGTCGTCCCCCGCCGCGAAGTTCACGTACCCGCCCTTCTCCGCGTGCGGGGCGAGGGCCGCGTAGTAGTCCTTCACCCACTTCGTGTTCGCCTGGTTCTGGGCGGGGTCCGGCCACATCCCCGCGATCACCGCGGCGTACTTCGCGCCACGGTTCCCGAACGCGGTGGAGTCCGCCGGGACGTCGTGGACCGCACCGTTGATCGGGTAGATGTGCACGGTGGAGTTCACGACGGGGATCTTCGGACCGTGTTTCAGGTGGGCCTCGATCGCCTTGTCGTTCAGGTCCTTCGCGAACACGGCCTTCCAGTAATGCTGCAACCCGGGAGGGACGAGGCCGTCGAACGCGGCGTTCAGGGCGGGGTACGGGGCGGGGCCGACGGCATCCGCGACGAGAGGCGCCGCGTCCCGCAGGGGCGCGATCGCCTTCTTCGCGTCCTTCGCGGGCCCGGCCCAACAGGCGACGAGGGCGCAGAACGTGTCCCCGTGGCGGTCCTCCGGGATGAACGGCAGCGGCGGGGCGATCTGCCACGCGAAGAACGCGCCGAGCTGGCGGGGCGCGTTCGTGATGTACTTGTCGAACGCCCGGATCACGTCCGGCGCGTCCTCGACCTCGAAGAACATCGGCCCGCCGACGATCATGTCGACGGGATGGAGGCGGAATTCGAAGTTCGTCACGACCCCGAAGTTCCCCCCGCCCCCGCGGAGGGCCCAGAACAGGTCTGCGTTGTCCTTCTCGCTCGCGGTGACGAACGAGCCGTCCGCGAGCACGACATCCGCGGAAATCAGGTTGTCCAGGGACAGGCCGAAGCCCCGCGTGAGGTACCCGATCCCGCCCCCCAGGGTGAGGCCCGCGATTCCCGTCGTGGAGATGATCCCGCCCGTGGTCGCGAGCCCAAACGCGTGGGTCGCATGGTTGAAGTCGCCCCACGTGGCCCCGCCCTCCGCCCGGACCGTCTTCGTGGCGGGGTCCACGCGGATCCCCCGCATCCGGCTGAGGTCCACGACGAGGGCGCCGTCCGCGGTCCCGAAGCCCGGCACGCTGTGCCCTCCGCCCCTCACGGCCACGCTGAGGCCCGCCGCGCGGGCCGCCTTCACGGCGGCGATCACGTCCGCGACGCCCGTGCACCGCACGATCGCCGCGGGCTTCTTGTCGATCATCGCGTTGTACACCTTGCGGGCCTCGCCGTACCGGCCGTCCGCCGGCAGGATGACGTCGCCCCGCACCTGGCTCTGAAGATCCTTCAACGACTCCGCGCCCACATCGGACACCTCCCCCTTGGGAAGGGGCGGACAACGCAACGACCCGGCTTAATCTTTCCTCCGGGGAGCGCCCTTCATCTTCTTGGGCGCCGCGCGGTTACCGCCTTACGGAGGTCCGGCGACCTGACGTTCGAGGCCGAGTGCGAGTCCCTGCTGCGGTCCAAGGAGCCCTCGATCCGGTGGAAAGTCCGGACCCGGGTCCTGGAGGAGGATCCATCTTCGACCCCGATCAGGAATCTCCAGCGCGAGATCCGTCGGTCGCCCCGGGTGCGGACCCTCCTCGCCCACCGGGGTCCTCGGGGTTTCCTCCGCCGCGGAACAGACCCGTACACGAAATGGCAGGGACCCCACTGGGTCCTCTCGACGCTCGCGGACATCGGGTACCCGAGCGGGGATCGGTCCCTGGCCCCGATGCGGGACCAGGTCCTGGACCGCTGGCTCTCGGACATGTACTACGAGGAGTACGACGCGTCGACGGCGGCGGAGGCGTATCGGAAGGGAGGGGTCCCCCGGATGCGGGGACGATACCGGCGGTGCGCCTCCCAGCAGGGGAATGCGCTGTATTCGATTACGAAACTCGCGATCGCGAACCGCCGGACGCAGGATCTTGTGGACCGCCTCCTTCACTGGCGGTGGCCGGACGGCGGGTGGAACTGCGATCGGCGTCCAGAGGCGGACACGTCGTCGTTCTGGGAGACCCGCCACGCGATGCTCGGGCTCGCCGCCCACGCGGCCCGGACGGGGGACGCGCAAGCCCGCGACGCCGCCCGGAAGGCAGCGGAGGTCTTCCTGACCCGACGGCTCTACCTTGAACGGCACACGGGGCGCGTGATGAACAAGGAGTTCGTCCGCCTCCATTACCCGCTGTACTACGAGTACGACGTCCTCGGGGGGCTCAAGGCGATGGCGGAGATGGGGCTGGTTACAGATCCCCGATGTCGGCGGGCGCTCGATCTCCTCGAGGAGAAGCATCTCCCAGGAGGCGGGTGGCCCGCCGAAAGCCGATTCTACCGAATGTCGCGGACGCTCGGGACTCGCACGGACTCCGTGGACTGGGGCGGGACCTCGAAGAAGCGGGGGAACGAATGGGTCACCGCGGACGCTCTGTACGTGTTGACCGCGGCGGGGCGGCTGTAATCGCTCCGTCCCTTACGCGGCGGCGCCTTCGTCCAGCCACTTCCGGAAGGCGTCGAACGTCGGCGCCCGCCCGAGGTACTCTCGGACCATCTTCGCGGCGGGCTTCGCGCTCCCCGGCTCCAGGATCGTCCGACGGTACTTCCGGGCCTGGGGCGCATTCATGATCGACCCCTTCCTCAGGAACGGGGTGAAGAGGTCCTTCGCGATCACGAGGGACCACATGTACGTGTAGTACACCGCGGAATAGCCGTTCAGGTGCCCGAAGTTGCACTGGAAGTGCGTGCCGTCGTACCAGGGTACCGGGTAATAGTTCGCGTTCAGGTCCTTCGCGAGGGCCGTCGTGTCGATCTCCTTCGGGTCCCGGTTGTAGTACGTAAGGGAGAGGACGGCGAAAAAGATCTGCCGGCGGACGAGGAGCCCCCGGGCGAACGCCTGCGCCCGCTCCATCCGCTCCACGAGCTCCTTCGGGATCGGCTTCCCCGTCTCGTGGTGGATTGCGAACCCCTCAAGGGCCTCGGGCCTGCGGGCCCACTCCTCGAGCATCTGGGACGGCGCCTCCACGAAGTCCCATTCGATGCTCCCCATCGAGGTGTTCATCCACTTCGCCCCGCCCGAGAAGATGTCGTGCAGGAGGTGGCCGAACTCGTGGAAGAACGTCACGACGTCGTTGTGCTCCATGAGGGCGGGGCCCTTCGTCGTCCTCGGGTCCGGGAAGTTGCACACGAGGGCGGCCTGCGGGAGCTGGACCCCGCGGAGCCCGACGACGAGGGGGAACGCCGCCGCGTGGTTGAACTTCCCCGGGCGGGGGTGGAGGTCCAGGTAGAACCGGCCCAGCCGCCGCCCGCCGTCATACACGTCGTACGTCTCCACGGACTCGTGCCATGCGGGGACGCCCGCCACGCGCGTGAACCGGACGCCGAAGAGGTCCGAGGAGATTGAGAAGATCCCGTCCCGCACCTTCTCGAACCGGAAGTACGGACGCACTTCCTGGGCGCTGAAGCTGTACTGCTCCGTCCGCACCCGCTCGATGTAGTACGATGGGTCCCACGGCTCGAGCCGCTCCGCGAACGGGGATTCCTTCCGCTTCCGTTCGAGGAGGACCTTGTAGTCCTTGTCCGTCCGTCGCCCGGAGGCCTTCGAAATCTTCTCGATGAACGCCGCGGCGGCCTTCTCGGACCCGATCATCTTGTCCTCCGTGACGTACGCCGCGTAGTTCGCGTACCCGAGGGTCCGCGCGAGCTCGTGCCGCTTCACGAGGAGCCGGTCGAGGACCTCCATGTTCTTCGGGTACCCGCGGTTCAGGAACTCCCACTGGAGGCGCCGCCGGACCTCCGGGTTCTTCGCGTACTGGAAGACGGGGAGCGCGTCCGGGTAGTTCGTCGTGATCGTGATCTTCTCGTCCTTCGGCGGATGGGACGCGATGTAGTCCTTCGGAAGTCCCTCCAGGAGGTCCGCGGACGGGAGCTCGATGGACCGGACGTCCTCGTTGATGTTCCGGTCGAACTCCGTCCCGATCGCGGTGATCTCCTCGTTCAGGGTCTTAATCCGGCCCCGCGTCCGCTCGTCCTGATTGACGCCCGCCCGCCGGAAGTCCCGGAGGATCTTGAACACGGCGTGGCGGGTCTCCGCGTCCGCCCCCTTCGCGTTCAACGCCTCGAACGCCTCGTACAGGGGACGGTTCAGGGTGAGGTCCGTGAGGAAGCTCATCGCGGCCTGGTACGCCTTGTTCCCCGCGTCCCGGACCGCGGCCTCGGGGTGGGCGTTGAACACGAGCTCCCCCTGCTGCGCGACCTCCGCGACGGCCCGGACGACCTCGTTGTACGGGACGAGGGTGTTCGCGAGGGTGCGCTTGCCTTTCACACGAAGGATCCCGTTCAGGACGGACTTCCCTCGGGTGAGCCCCGCCTTCGCGGCGCGGTCCACCTCTGTGGAGGATTTCGCGAACGCAAGTTTCGGCATCGTGATCTTCGCCCCGCGGAGGCTCCCGCCTGTCCCTGCCTTCGGCATGTGCACCGACCCGCGGGGTCGAAGCGGACGTGGGTTATCTCGGTTTCTCCGAGTCCCACCGGGACATGGGATGCGCACCGCCACGTCCCGTCCATCGCCCCTTCGGGGCGGGGCCTCCAAAGTGGTTAGGCCCGGAGTCGGGCCCCGCAGTTCATACAAAACACGGCTTCGGGGGCGACGGGCTGTCGACACTGGGGGCAGGTCGCGACGGGCGCGACCTCGGACCCCGGGGGAGTCGTGGTGGGCGGTGGAGGGGCCATGGGGACCGGCGTGAGCGGGGCGAGAGGCGGGACGAATGCAGACCCCGCCATCGACATCGGGTACGCGGGCCACGCGGGCATCGTTGCGTGGACCTGATGGAGGCCCTGGGAGAGCCGGTCCGAGGTCCTCAGGTAGACCGTGAGGAACAGGATGTAGCCGATGAGGGCGAGGCCCGGCGGCAGGAACGTGCCCCCGATCAGGGCCTGGGTGAGCTGGGTGATCTCCCCGCCGGAGGGGGGACCCGAGGTCTGGAGCAGGGAGAGCAACCGGTACGTCACGAACCCGATCACCCCGATCCCCACGACCCCGAGCGCGGGGATCAGGAGGCTCGCGAGGTCCGAGCGAGACCGGAGCTCCGGCGGTTGGAGGGCGCGGACCATGTGGCGGTACATCTGCCCCTTGCACGTGACGCCTGCCGTCCAGAACGCGGTGACGAGGAGGGGGATGAACGCGGCGGCCGGCACCCCGCCCCCGCTGAAGAGGGCGAAGGATCCGACGATCACCAGGTACACGACGAGGACCGTGGCCATCGTGGAAAGCGCGGTCCCCATCCACTTGAAGATCACCCCTCGGGTCGCGTTCTTCGCATGCTCGGGGCCGTACTCGTCCGCGCCGTGGTGCATCTTCATTACGGACATCAGGCTCACGATGAAGTTCAGGACGAACACGATCACGAGCCCGCACACGGACGCCCCGAGGATCGCCGCGAGGCTGATCGCGGAGCCCGTGTCCGTGGCGGTGACGAGGACCGCGCTGAGCCCGATCGTGAGGGCGAACACCGCGAAGACGATGTCCAGGACGAGGCAGATCATGTACGTCCGGATCCCGCTCACCGTCTCCGGCTTCACGATCACCGCGGGCATGTACGGCATCGGCACGGGCGGGCCGTACAGGTAGCCCATCGGAGCGGGAGCCGCCATCGTCCGCGAGCAACCGGCGGGGACGGGATAAACGTGTCGTCTCCGTTCGGGTTTACTTGCCCAGGACCCGCACGACATGGGGCACGATCTGGGCGGCGATCCGGATCCGCTTCCGCGCCCCGTTCACCTCGATCTCGAGCTTCGTCCCCTCCCGCCCGAGCACGCTCGGCTGGAGGCCGTCGTGTGCGAGGAGCTCGAGGAGCCGCCCCTCCCGCGCATTCTCGGTGTCCCGGAACTCTTCCAGGATCTCCCGCATCCGCGGGCCGATCTCGAACTCCACCCGCCCCGGGTCCCTCGCGATCAGGCCCCTTGTGAACAGGGAGCGGAGGGAGGGGTCGAGGGCCTGCGGGTACACCTTCAGGTCCCCAGACACCTGGGAGCGCGAGCGGGACTTCCGCTGGAGGACGCGGATGATCGCCGCGTTCTTCACGACGTCGAGGAGGGCGAGGTCCCGCAGGGCCTCCGCATGGACCTGGCCGGTGACGCTGAGGGCGGCGAATTTCCCGATGCGGGTGGACGCGAGGAGGCCCGACGTCTTCAGGATCTCCACGTGCCAGCTCAGGCTCTGCAGGGGGATGCCGAGGGAACGCGCAAGCTCCCGCAGGTGAATCCCGGGCCGGTCCAGGACCGCGAGGAACACCTTCCTGCGGCGCTCGTTCAGGAGGACGGAGACGCCCGGGGGCCGGGGCGCGACGTCCGGGAGGACGGGCTCACCGACGGCCCGGCGGAACGCGCTCCCGAGTTTCGGCTTCCCCGCCATCCGCCCCGCATCCGGGGGCCCGTTAAAAGGGTTGTCCGGTCGGTTATCGTGGGTGAGAACCGCCTAGAACGCGGGCTCCGCGGTGAGTCCGTGGCGGGCGGCGAGGTCGATGATCGTCCGCTCCATGTCCCGGAAGTACGGCCCCTCGAGGGCCTTCTCGTACACCCGCGGGAGGTCTTCCGCGATGCCCCGGAGGCTCGGCTCCAGCATCGCCCACGTCCCCTCCTTCAGGCGGAGCCGATCCACGAAGACCTTCTTCGTCCCCGCCTCCGCGATCCCGGCGAGGAGCGCCTCGAGCCGGACCTCCGTCGCGAGGGGGAGGATCGGGCCGATGAACGCCCACGTCTCGATCCCCGCCTCGTTCAGCTTCTTCAGGGTTTCCAATCGCTTCTTCGCGGGGCTCGCGTACGGCTCGAGGGCCCGCCCCATCGTCTCGTCCATCGTCGTGATCGTCAGGCCGACGTCCTTCCGCGTGAACTTCGCGAGCAGGTCGACATCCCGGAGGACGAGGCTCGACTTCGTCTGGATCGACACGGGCCAGTCGCTCCGGAGGAGGATCTCGAGGCAGTACCGCGTGACCTTGTACCGGCCCTCGATCGCCTGGTATCCGTCCGTGACCGTCCCTACGCCGACGACGCCGGGGGCCGCCCGCTTCAACTCTCTCGCGAGGACGAACGGGAGGTTCCGCTTCACCTCGACGTACGCGCCCCAGGGGCGCGTATCCCGGAGGACCGCGGGGGCGTAGCAGTACCGACACGCGGTCTGGCAGCCCCGGTACGGGTTCAGGGCGTAGTCGAGCCCGGGGAGCTTGCTCGGGACGATCGCGCTGAGGGACGCGACCTCCCGCACCTTCACGGCCGCCGCTCCCGGAGGCCCGCCGCGACCGCCTTCAGCGCGCCCTCGGAGACGTCGTACTCGTGGAGTTCCCGCACGGGGATCCAACGAGCATTCACTGCATCTGAGTCGGGCATCGGGTCACCCTCCACGTACTCGCACAGGATATCCGCGATCGCATAGTGAAACCGTACCCGCCCCTTCAGGTCCCGCTCGATGAGGTCGTGGACGAGGACGGCCTTCACGGGGCGCACCCGCACCCCCGTCTCCTCGAGGACCTCGCGAGCGACCGCGGCCTCCACGGTCTCGCCGACCTCGACGGACCCGCCGGGGACGCTCCATCGCCCCTGGTGCGGGGGCCCGCCCCGTTTGATCATGAGGACCGAGTCATCGAGGAACACGACGCCCGCCGCGGCGGGGACCGGCCTCTCCGGGTACTCCGCAGTCACCCGTCCCACCCGAAGTCGTCGAGGGCCCGTTGGAAGAGGACGTGCTTCAGGACCTCGGAGGTCTTGATCCAGCGGTCCATCGGGATGTCGAGGCGGGTCGTCAGGTACTCGAGGGCCTGGCGAAGTGTCGAGAATCTCCGGGGCGGACGTCGCAGGGCCTCCCTCACATGCTCCCGCACGTTCCAGACGCCCACGGGCATGAGGTACCCGGGGTGGGTCTCCCGCAGGATCACCGCCGCGGCCTGGCGATGCTCCCGCTCCAAGGCCTCCGCGACCGCGAGGCGGGCCGCGTAGTAGCAGCCGCCGATCGACGCATAATCCGAGCGGCCCTCGTACCCCTCGTGGTCCCCGAACATCACGGTCTCCCGCCCGAGCGGATTCCACAGCGTATTCGGGTACCACGCCTCGATGAGCTCGTACCGCCACGGCCGGGGGAGGAAGACGACGAGGAACCGGTCGTCGAACCCGATCGCCTCGAACACCCGCACATCGTTGATGAGCGGGCTCGCTTTCACCCTCTCCCTTAACTCCTTGCCGATGGTGTCGTCCACGGCGGTGATCGACCACCGCGTGGGCACGAACCGGCGGTTCTTCCCGAGGCCGAACGCTCCGACGCTGAACGCCCGCTGGATCTTCGAGACCGCGACTCCGTCCCGGTACAACCCGACGACCGCGGGCTTTGCCCGGAGGTCCGTGTCGCTGTACGCGCGGTCGAGCTTCGGGTCCACCCGGTACCCGCCAAGGTCGAACCGTTTGATGGGGGCGGAGGGCCCGAAGGGCTGGACGTCCTCGTCGAGCACAAGCCGCCCGCGCGGTTTCCGAGCGAACTGGGCTTCGACGTCCGTGGCCGCCGTGGACAGCGCGAGCTCGCGGGTGAGGTCGACGATCTTCCCGCCCCCATCCACATCGAGCACGTGGGTGCGGTGCATTCCCCGAACGAGCTGGGAGCGGAAGCCCACGATCTCGTCAAGGCTCCGCCCGATCCAGGTCTCCGGCGTGTCGAGGACCTCCGTGTCCCCGTGGACGGGCGGGATCAGTGGACCGACGAAGACCTTCGGGTATCCGAAACGGCCCACGAAGACGCCCGGCGGGCTCGATCCGTCGAGCGAGGTATCGTCGATCAGCGGCTGGGTCCTCATCATCGAGTCGTACTTCACGAGGATCGGGCAGCGGGGCTTCCCGCACAGGAGTTTCGCGGCGCGGCACGTGACGCAGAGCCCGCTCGCGATCGCCTTGCGGGTGTCGTCGTCGAAGAGCCGCCCGACCTCCGCGACGGAGAGCATGGCGGGTGTCCATCCCGTGCGGCCTTAAGACGGTGACCATGAGATGCCCGAAACGGGCCGGACCGACACCAATTGGCCCCTCCATAAATACCCCGACGCAGATGCGGGGATTCCATGAAGGAGGTGGGCCCGCTCGCGCTGACGACAGAGGAGCGCATCCTCCTCTATCTCTCCGACTTCCGCGGGATGGAGGAGCGGTTCGAGCTCCCGGAGGCCCTCACCCAGCGGTCGATCGCCTTCGCGGCGGGGACCCAGCGGAAGCACCTCTCCCGGTACCTCGACGCCCTCGTCGCGGACGGGATGCTCGAACAGAAGAAGGCCCACGTCGAGGGGATGCGGCAGCGGATGCTCGCGTACTACCTGACCCCGCGGGGCTGGGGGCGGGCGATGGAGATCAAGCAGGAACTCGCGGCGCTCCACGTCCCGATCCGGGTCGGCACGGACCTCAGGCAGATGACGCTCGAAGAGATCGACGCGGCGACGAGCGTCCGGCTCACGTTCTCGGACATCGTGCGGGAGGCCCTGCGGACGGACGAGCTCGACCTCGCGGAGCTCGAGAAGATCGACGAGCGGCGGCGCGAGGACATGGACGAGCGGGTGAAGAAGCTCGAGGCGTACACGCGGGCCCTGATGACCGCGTGGAAGGACGGCCGGGTCACCGCCACGGAGGCCCTTCTCCTCGACCAGTTCCGGGAGCACCTCGGCGTGTCCTACGAGGAGCACGAGCGGATGGAGGCGGAGGCGATCGCCCGCTCGGAAGACGCGGTGGAGGACCGCCTGGAACTGTACAAGGTCGTCGCCTCGGAGGCGTGGGAGCACGGCGCGGTGACCCCCCGCGAGCGGGAGCTCATGGAAGCGCTACGGAAGGCGCTCCAGATTCCGAAGGTGGATGCGACCCGCCTCGAGGAGACCGTCAAGGCGGGAATGGACGACTAGAGATCGTTGACAGTTGGACAACCGATTGTCAACGGACTTCAACGCGCAACGAACAGGTGGTACTTCTCCCCCGGGTTCGAGATCTCCATCTCGATCCGCTTCGCGATTAGCTTGTCCGGGTGGCGTAGCGTGGGCAGCCGCTTCGCAAGGTCCTCGAAGCTCTTGAACGGCCCCTTCTTCCGCTCCTCGAGGATCGCCCACATCGTCTTCTTCCCGAGGCCTGGCAAGAGTTCCAGCATGTGGAACCGGGTCGTGATCGCCTGGGCCTCGTTGAACAGGCGGATGAACTTCTCCTCCTTGTCCTTCACGATCTGCCCGATCACGAACGGGAGCTCGTTCTGTGCAGCGGTCGTGAGCTCGTCGTAGCCGACCCGGCGCTTCACGTGCATGATTACGTCCCGCTTGTCGATGTCCTTCCCGATGTACACGCGGTCCCCCACCGAGATCGCTGCGTTCTCCTTCGGGGTCAGCTCGAAGAGCTTGAACTCGTCCTCCCCGATCGCGTACGCGACGGGCTCCCGCTGGTACTTCGAGCGGTCCGGATGACCTTGCGGTAGGTAGTCGAGAATGCGCGCGTAGTCCTCCAAGGCACTCCCCCACCCTTACAGGTACTGCCTCACGAGTTCGAGGACGCGGTCCATGTCCTCCTTCGAGAGGGCGAACCGTTCTTTCGCAAAGATCGCGCGCACGTCGTCACCGTGAGTCGGGAGGAGGTCCGCGACCTTCACCGCGTTCGCCGGGGACATCATCGGAATCGACATCAGCTCCTTCACGAGCTTCAGGGCCTGCTCCGGGGTGATCCGCGCGAACGTCGCCGCGTGCTGGTACGCGTATCCCTGCTCCATGGACAGGGACGGCCGGGACGCCTTCTCCTTCTCCAGAAGGTCCTTGATCTCCGCGAGGGACAGGTACTTCTCTTCCACCATCGGCTCCCTCCCTCACGCGCGCTCCAGGTGCTCGGGGAACACGATCGCCTTCTTGATTTTCCCACCGAACCGGACGTCGATGACGTACGCGCGTCCCTGCGTCGCGACGACGGTGCCGGTGAGGCCGTGGAACCGGTTGTGGGGCCAGCCCTTCTGAATCGAGGAGTCGATCAGAATCGTGGCCTTGTCCCCGATCGCGAACTTCCGGAACGCCCGGGTGATCGGCGAGAGCCCGCGCTTCCGCGGGCTGCGGCGGAACTTCTGCCGCGTCTTCTCCATGATCCCCTTCGACGCCTTCACCATCGGCTCTCACCCGCTGTCCTGGATCTCCAGGACGTCCAACTCGACCACCTCGCACGCCACCCCGAGGGCCTCCGCGAGGCTCGGCGTCGTGCGGCCCCCGTCCCCGTGGACGAGCTCCTTCACGTACGTCCCCGCCTCCGCCGTGACCCGCAGCTCCACCGTCGAGCCCTCGGACCGGGACACCTCGATTGCCGTCACGAGCCTCTCCCGCGTCCGATCGGCGCGCCGATGGGATACCCTGACTGGTGTGCGCTGGGCGATCGGTCGGCCCACGAGAGTCGAGACGGCGGCTTTAAGTTTTCCATCCTCCACGGGCGCCGGGAAGCGGACGAGGACCCGGTACACCTTGCGGGCGCGGTCCTCCTTGAGGGCGACGACCTCCTCCCCCGTGGTCGGGCGCAGACCCGCGACTTCGACCTGGCGGGTGCGGTTCACCGCGGCCTCGACGGACGTGAGGTCGACGGTCCGGCGGGCGGGCTCCTTGATCTCCACGATGAACGGCCTCCCCGGGCCGAGCATCAGGGCGTCGACGTCCTCCCGCCCCATCCCGTGGAGGGCGTGTCCGGACCCGCCCACCTGGGCCATCACGGGGGCCGCGACGATCTCCTCGACGCTCGTCTCGTACATCTTCCCCCTCCCCCCGCAGTGCTCGCACCCCTTCCCCTGGCACCGCCGGCACGGCCATCGGGTCTGCGGGATCCCGCGGACGAGCTTCCGGTACCGGCCGTACACGAACAGCGGGTTCACGGTGACGGAGACGGAGTCGAACGCGGTGTCGACGATCGCGACGACGTCCGGTCGGGTGAACTCCGCGGGCTTCTGGAACCGCTTCTCGAGTCGCTTCCCGATCTCCCGGTTCAGCTCCGACTTGATCGCCTCTGCATGCCCGGTCCCGAGCTCCGCCCACAAGGACTCCTCCCGCGCTACGACCTCGGGATCCACCTTGGAACCGACGAGGAAGGTCGCAAACTCCCACGGCTCGAGTTTCCCCGCCGCGAGGTCCGCGAACTTCTCGATCTCGTCGAGGAGGCCCCCGCACAACCAGCACGCCCGACCCGCTGGGATTCCGAACCGCGCCCGGAGCGCACGGCCCCGCTCGGGGTTCGAGGCGCCATGGCCCGCCTTCCCGAGGAGGCGGCCGAGGCACGCGTCGCAGAGGGCCCGAGCTCCGAGCCTCCCCCAAGGGATCGTGCTCCCAGCTAGAAGGACTTCTTCGAGTGCCGAGGACATCGTCGCGGGGAACCAGCCCCTCCCTATAAACCGGCGCTCAGAGAACTCCGAGTTCGCGGGGGCCGGTCACCTCACGAGGAAGATCTCGATGCTCGAGACGTTCGTCGTATCCCCGTTCTCGTCGGGGAGGTGCTCCGTCGCGATGCGGACCTCCCGGACCTTCGCGTCCGTCACGTAGCGGCTCCGGACGATCTCCGCGACGTCCACCGCGCGGCTGATCGACTTCCCCCGTGCCTTGATCACGACGTTCTCGCAGCCCACATTGAACTGGCTCACGACGGCGAGGACGTAGTTCATCATCGGCTTCCTCCCGATGTACACCGTGTTGTTCTCGATCCGCTCCATCCCTGGGTCCTCGGCGAGTAGCGAGTCTTCGCATCGTGGCGGCGCCGTATAAGGTGATTGGTGGAGGAGGTTTCCTCTCCGATGAGGACACGCCTCGAAGCAATGTATAAATATCCCGCCCTGGCCTATCCGCCTCAATGGCCCAGAAGAAGAACGAGGGCTTTCACTCGGCAGCGGGGCTGATCCGCTACTTCGACCAGGAGGACGAGAAGGCCCTCAAGGTGCCGCCGTGGGCCGTCGTCGCCCTTGCGGTGATCATCACCGCCATCCTGTTCATCGCGCAGTGGCAGTGGCCCGTCTAATCTCCCCGCCCATCGTCGCGGTCAGAACAGCCCCTTGATCTTGCCGTCCTCGTCGATGTCCATCTGGAGGGCGGCAGGCTCCGCCCCGAGCCCCGGCATCCGCATGATGTCTCCCGCCAAGACGACGAGAAACCCCGCGCCCGTGCTGGGCCGGACCCCCCGCACTTCGAGGACCCACCCCGTCGGCGCACCGCGTAGGGTCTCATCGTCCGAGAGGGAGAGCTGCGTCTTGGCTATGCAGATTGGGAGGCCGTCCAGGCCCGCGTTCCGGAGTCGCTCCAAGTCCTCGAGGGCCGCCGCGTCATACTTCACCTCGCCCGCCCCGTAGATTTCCGTGGCGACCTTCGCGACCTTCTCCTCGAAGGCATCTTCGTCCCGATACACTGTCCGGATTGAAGGAGGGGCGCCCTTCGTCGTATCGATCACGATCCGGGCGAGCTCCTCCCCGCCCTTCCCGCCGTTCGCATGGCACGTGTGGGCGGCGGCCCGGACCCCGGCGGACGCGCAGTGCTCCAGAATCTTGTTGACCTCCCGATCCGTGTCCGTCGCGAACCGGTTCACCGCCACGATCGGCCGGAGGCCGAGCTTCTTCAGGATCCCGAGGTGGGCGTCCAGGTTCGCGAAGCCCGCTTCGAGGGACTTCAGGTCCTCCACCGCGAGGTCCCTCCGCTTCGCCCCGCCATGGTGCTTCAGCGCGCGCACGGAGGCGACGAGGACCGCGGCGCTCGGCGCGAGCCCGCTCATCCGGCACACGATGTCAACGAACTTCTCCGCTCCAAGGTCGGACCCGAAGCCGGCCTCCGTGACGACGATGTCCCCGCCTCCCAGGCCCAGACGGTCTGCGAGGAGAGTGTTGTGGCCGTGCGCGATGTTCGCGAACGGCCCCCCATGGACGAGGGCGGGCGTGCCCTCGGTCGTCTGCACGAGGTTCGGCATCAGGGCGTCCTTCAGGAGGATCGCAGCCGCCCCCTGGACATAGAGATCGCCCGCCGTGATGGGCTTCTCCTCCCGGTCGAACGCGACGACCACCCGGGCGAGCCTCTCCTTGAGGTCGGGGATCCCGTCCGTGAGGCAGAGGATCGCCATCATCTCGCTCGCGGCGGTGATGATGAAATTGTCCTCCCTGGGCACGCCGTGCTTCGGCCCGCCGAGGCCCACGACGATGTTCCGGAGCTCCCGGTCGTTCATGTCCTCGCACCGCGGGAACAGGACCCGGGTAGGATCGATCGCGAGCTCGTTCCCGTGGAAGACGTGGGCGTCGAGGATCGCGGTGATCAGGTTGTTCGCGGCGGTGACCGCGTGGATGTCTCCCGTGAAGTGGAGATTGATGTCCTCCATCGGGAGGACCTGGGAGTACCCGCCCCCCGCTGCGCCTCCCTTCGTGCCGAACACGGGCCCGAGGGAAGGCTCGCGGATCGCGACGATCCCCTTCGTCCCGAGGCGGTTCAGGGCCTGGCCGAGTCCGACCGTGGTGAGGGTCTTCCCCTCCCCGTGGCGGGTGGGCGTGATCCCGGTGACGAGGACGAGCTTCCCCTGTTTCGCCTTGCGGGCGCGGTCGACCGCGTCCAACCGGACCTTCGCGATGTGGTCCCCTCTCAGGACAAGGTCGTCGCGTGAGAGTCCGATGTCCTTCGCGACCTCGACGATCGGCCGCATCTTCGCGGCCTGCGCGATCTCGATGTCCGGGAGCATGATGTCGCGGGATGCGGAGAACGGGAGATAAACGTCGCGACCTCTCGAGTCGCTCCTAATGTGGCGTCTTCGCGAGGCGGGCGAGGGTGGAACGCGCCCACCCATGATGCGCTATCTCCTTCGTCGCGGGCAGCTCCCGGAGGTCGAACCATTCCACGGCGGCAACGTTTTTCCCCGCCTTCACGCGGGGCTTCCGGTCGGGGTCGACGCGGTAGTGGAAGATGAGGTGCCACCCTCCGTTCCCGAATGATTCGACGAACCCGAGGCGGGGATCTCGGACGACTGTGCCGAGTTGCTCCTTCGCGATCCGGGCGGCAGCGAGATCGGGATGTTCCTTGTGCGCGAGGAAATCATCCGGGAGGAACCAGCCCGTCTGGCCATCATACCGCTCCGGATTCTTATACCGGACCATGAGCACCGCACCCTCGGCGATCACGGCGACATCGGCCACGAGTTTATGGGTCCTACACTCCATCGCTCTACCTCCGTTTCATGGGTCGGGCACATCGGTTGGGGGGTTCATGAGGATTCCTTTCCAGTCGTGAGAAGCCAGACAGCGCTCCGGGTAGCCTAATCTTCCTCTCCACCTCGCCGACCACGTGGGCGGTCGTTGCCGAAGGATTAGGTATAACCGTGGGAATAACCCGGGCGTGGCGACGTCAACAATCCGGCGGTGGGGGCGCTCTTCGGCGTCGTCATTCCTCGCGAGGAAGTGGTTCGGAAGCGCCTGCGCGCCGGGCAGCGGGTGCAGGTCATCGTCGAGCCGCTGGCGGGACCGGACGACTTCTCCGACCTGGCTGGAACCGTGAAGTGGAAGCGGACCGCCCAGGAATACAAGGATGAGCTCCGCCGACTGTGGGGCGGGTGAGTGGCGCGCTACTACTTCGACATGTACGCCCTTGTCGAACTCCTCCGGCGGAAAGACTTCGTCCGGTATTCGGCGAAAGGGCTCGTTACCTCGCGTTGGAACCTTGCAGAGCTCCTCGTGTTCGACCTGCGCGAGCACGACGGGACGGTCGGCCGGCGTCACTTCGCACGGTTCCTCGGAAGATGCCAAGATCCCGCGGATGAGGACCTGTTTCAGGCGGCCGTGTTTCGGGAGTCGCAACGGCGGCGCCGGCGGCACCTCTCGTACGTGGACGCGCTCGGCTACGTTCTTGCACGGCGCCTTTCGCTTCGGTTCTTGACCGGGGACGACGCGTTTCGCGGCTTCCGAACGTCCTCTTCGTGAAATGACGAGCGACGCACGCTACGAGAGGGAGAGAGTTCCCGCGGAGCGCGACCTCAAGCGCTACGAAATCTGCGCCGGGGCTATGGGTTGGACGCCCAGGGCAGGATTTGAACCTGCGCTCCCGTAAGGGAAGCGGTTTTCGAGACCGCCGCGATACCGGGCTTCGCGACCTGGGCCCGCTGAACGCTTAAGTCCAGACCCGTTTTAACGGTTCCGTCATGCGAGTCACGGCGGAGCTCTTTCCCGCCCGGGAGACGAAGTCGGTCGAGCTCCCGAACGGTGCGAGCGGGTACGACCTGGTCAAGCAGCTCGGGCTCGCCCCGGACGTCCACCTCCTCGTCCGGGAGGACGTGCCGATTCCGATCGACGAGAAGCTCCGGGATGGAGAGCAGATCCGAGTGATCTCCGTCGTCTCTGGCGGGTGAGACGGTGCTCCAGGAGCCCGACGCCATTGTCGTCCTCATCCGACACGGGGAGATCGTCCGGCCGAGCACCACGTCGAACTTCGACCGGGCCCCCCTGTCCTCCGAGGGTTGGCGGCAGGTGAACCGCCTCGCGACGGAGTGGCCGACCGCGAAACCCTCCACGGTGTACTCGAGCGACCTGCTCCGGGCCGTGCAGACCGCGACGATCCTGCAGACCGCGTTCCACGTGCCCTTGGAGAAGCGGGAGTGCCTGCGGGAGTGGACCGCGGACCCCGCGGACCTTCGTCAAGACATCTACATGGAGCTCGAGCGCAAGGCGTGGCGGGAGCTGGAGTGGGTGCCGCCGGGCGGGGAGTCCCTCGCGATGGCGGGGGATCGAGTCCTCCGATGCCTTGACGGGATCGCGGCCCGCCACCACGGCGACACGGTCGCGGTCGTGGGCCACGGTACCCTGTTCTCCCAGTTCACCTCCCGCCTGAAGGGGCAGCCTCCCACGGAGGCGTACAAGAACACGATTCCGTTCGCGGGGGTCGCGATCGTCGCGCACGGGGACGCGTGGCGGCTCGTCTCCGATTTCACCGCGCCCCCGTAGAAGGGTCCGAAAACCTTTAACCGGGGAGGCTTTCTCCCGCGGCGGTCCCATGGATTCTGAAGAGGAAGCGATGCTCCGGGCCATCGGCCTTCGCTCCATCGACGACCTCTTCGCGGACATCCCCGCCTCCGTGCGGACGGACGGGATCGACATCCCGGGCGGGCTCTCCGAGCAGGAGGTCGTCCGCCACGTCACCTCGCTCCTCCGGAAGAACCGCTCCGCGGAGACGATGCCCACGTTCCTCGGGGCGGGCCTCTACGACCACTTCGTCCCCGCGAGCGTGCGGGCGATCGCGTCCCGGGCGGAGTTCTACACCGCGTACACGCCGTACCAGGCGGAGCTGAGCCAGGGGATCCTCCAGACCCTCTGGGAGTACCAGAGCTTCGTCTGCGAGCTCACCGGGATGGACGCCGCGAACACCTCGATGTACGACGGGTCCACGGCCCTCGGGGAGGCGGCCCTGATGGCCCACCGGATCACGGGGAAGAAGGAGATCGTGATCCCCCGGGCCCTCCACTGGGAGAAACGGAAGGTCCTGGAGTCGTACACTGTCGGTCCGGGCCTGGACGTCGTCGAGGTCCCCTTCGACCCCGAGGCCGGGACCATGGACCTCGCGGCGCTGAAGAAGGCGGTCGGCGACGACACCGCGGCCGTGTACGTGGAGAACCCGAACTTCTTCGGCCGGTTCCAGGAGGACCTCGCGGACATCCGTTCGATCGCGCCCTCCGTCCTGATCGTCGGGGCGAACCCCCTCGCCCTCGCGGTGACGACGGCGCCGGGGGACCTCGGCGCGGACATCGTGATCGGCGAGGGACAGCCCCTCGGGAACGCCGTGAACTACGGCGGGCCCCTCGTCGGGATCTTCTCCTGCCGGGAGGAGCACGTGCGGAAGATGCCTGGGCGGGTGATCGGGTTGACGAGGGACGCCGAGGACCGCCGCGCGTTCTGCATGACCCTGCAGACCCGGGAGCAGCACATCCGGCGGGAGCGCGCGATGAGCAACATCTGCACGAACGAGACCCTGATGGCGGTCTCCTCCGCCGCGTACGTCGGGGTCCTCGGCGCGAACGGCCTCCGGAGGCTCGCCCTCGAGAACATTCGCCGGGCGAAGCAGCTCGCGGAACGGATCGACCCGCTCGAGAACTTCGAGGCGCCCCTGTTCCCCGGCGGCCACTTCAACGAATTCGTCGTCCGGTGCGAGGTCCCGTACGCGAGGGTCCACAAGGCGTTGCTGGCAGCCGGAGTCCATGGCGGGCTCCCCCTGACGTCCCGCTTCCCGGAGCTCGGGGAGGCCGCCCTCTTCGCGACGACGGAGGTCCACACGGAGGCGGACTACGAGCGCCTGCTCGAGGCGATGGAGAGGGTCCGGTGACGTTCCGGCAGGCCCGCTACGACGAGCCGCTCCTGTGCGAGAAGACGCGTCCTGCATCGGACTCCGACACGGACTTCTTCGACGTGCCCGTTTCCCTCCGTCGGAAGCGTCTCGACCTCCCGCAGGTCTCCGAGCACGAGGTCGTCCGTCATTACACCCGCCTGAGCCAGATGAACTTCGGGATCGACACCGGGTTCTACCCGCTCGGCTCCTGCACGATGAAGTTCAACCCGAAGTTCAACGAGGAGCTCGCCCGCCTGCCGGAGATGGCCCGCGTCCATCCGGACCAGGACCCCTCGACGGTCCAAGGGATCCTCCAGATCCTCTTCGAGCTCCAGGGGATCCTCGCGAAGATCAGCGGCATGGACGCCGTCACCCTGCAGCCTGCGGCGGGGGCCCAGGGGGAGTTCACGGGCCTGCTCCTCGCGCGCGCCTACCATCTGGACCGCGGGGACGCGGGGCGGGACGAGGTGATCCTTCCGGACACCGCCCACGGGACGAACTTCGCGTCCGCCGGGATGCTCGGGCACAAAATCCGAGAGATCCCCTCCGAGGACGGCCGCGTGAACCTGAAGGCCCTGGAGGCCGCGGTCTCCGGAAAGACCCTCGCGCTGATGCTGACGAACCCGAACACCCTGGGGATCTTCGAGGAGGAGGCCGTGGAGATCGCGAGGATCGTCCATGACGCGGGGGCCCTCTTGTACTACGATGGCGCGAACTTCAACGCGATCCTCGGAAAAACCTCCCCGGGGAAGATGGGGTTCGACATCACGCACTTCAACACGCACAAGACGTTCACGACTCCCCATGGCGGGGGAGGCCCGGGCGCAGGGCCCGTGGGAGTGAAGGCGTTCCTGGAGCCGTTCCTCCCGGTCCCGATCATCACCTTCGACGAGCGCGCGTACGGCCTGGACTGGGACCGCCCGAAGTCGATCGGGAAGGTCCGCGCGTGGCTCGGGAACTCCGCCCTCCTGCTGCGGGCGTACGCGTACATCCTGAGCCAGGGGTCCGACGGGCTCGAGCACGTGAGCGAGCGGGCGGTCCTCAACGCGAACTACATCCGCCACCGGATCGAGAAGCATCTCCCGGTGCCCTTCAGCGGACTCCGGAAACACGAGTTCGTCGCGAGCGGGAAGCCCCTAAAGGCGAAGGGCGTCCGCACCGTGGACATCGCGAAGCGGCTGATGGACTACGGCTTCCACCCGCCGACCGTGTACTTCCCGCACCTCGTGGAAGAGGCGCTGATGATCGAGCCCACGGAGACGGAGTCGAAGGAGACCCTGGACGCGTTCTCGGACGCCCTGATCCGGATCACGGGGGAGGACCCCGAGCTCCTCAAGTCCGCCCCGCACAACGCCGCCGTCTCCCGGGTGGACGAGGTCCGGGCGGCGCGGGAGCCGATCCTGAGCTGGAGGATGCTCCAGAGGGCGAAGGGCACGGAGCCCCACAAGGCCTGATGGAACGGCACGTAGAAGGTGACGCGTCTGCGAGGAAGACGCCGCGGTCGCCATCCGTGAACCCGCCAAAATTGTGGACGCCGGAGAACGGCCGGGACTGGGTCGTCGCCAAGGTCCGTCCCTCGAACCGACCCGCCCATTTCTCGATCGCGGGGATGTTGTCCCCGTGTGCGTGCACGACCGCGATCGAGCCCTGACGGTTCGCCTCGACTTGGTCCTCCACCTTCCCATCGAGGTCCGTGACGATCACGTCGGGGACGCGGTCGTGCCCAAGGAGGGTCGAGGTCGCCTCGTCCGCGGCGATGACGACCTTCGTGAGCCGAACGAGCTCGCGGACGAGGGTCGGGGCGTTCCCCGCCACGGAGACCGGCTTTCCGGAGAGGACGCGCGCGACGTCCTCCAGGTCGACTCGCGTCCCGCCCAGGTGCTCGTCGAGGACCTTCGCGGCCCGCTCGTCTTCCGTCCGCGAGAACCCGAAGTCCTTCAGGATCCGCTCGTAGTACGGCTCCCAGAATTCGAAGTCCATCCCGCCACCGGGTCGCTCAGTGCCGCCAGCCGTCCTCGACGGGCCGCTCCTCGCGCTCCCTGTACGTGAACGCGGACCCGATCACCAGGAGGATCGCGAGCCCGATCGTGAGGAAGATCAGCGGGAGGACCGTCGGGAGGCGGGATGGGTCGATGAGTCCCTGGAGGATCTGAGTCAGGCCGAGCACGAGCAGCCCGATGGCGATGAACGAGCCCGCGACGATGAACGTGTGGCGGGGGGCCTTCCCCCTCTGCAGGTACGCGGTGAACGCCTTCCCCGACTCGTACACGAGGACGGCGACGAGGAACCACCACACGGCGTCCCCGATGAAGCTCACGAGGACCTGCGTGTACGACGCGCCGGTCTTCGCGGCCCCTCCCGCCGCGTCGATGCCCCGACTGATTCCCGCGAGGACGACGATGAACGCGAAGATGTTGAAGATCGGGGAGAAGTCCCGCGCGGCGAACCGGCGCCGCAAGCTCCGGTAGTACTCCGCGGACTTCTCGACGACCTCGCTCACGGAGGAGAACGGGAGGGAGATCACGAGGAGGTACAGCCCGATCGCGAGACCGACGAGCGCCGGGGCCGCCGCGGGATTGAACAGGAACAGGGCGCTGAAGACGACCAAGGCGAGGCCGACGGGGAAGACGAGCTTCCTGCGGATCTTCGGGTTCCGCATCGCCTTCACGATCATGTAGTACGTCGACTCGATCGCGGGGCTCTGGCGGACGAACACCCGCCGGACGTGGTCCACCCGGATCCTCGAGCTGATGATCGGGAAGATGTATTCGTCCTCCGCCCCGTCGCTCACGAGGAACGCGCGGTCCGGTTTCACCTCCTCCAGGACCCGCTCGAGCTGCTGCGTGAGGATGCGGTCCGAGATCGGGCCCACGCGGACGTCTCCGGTGATCGTCGCGATCTCCGTGTCCTCCCCGAGCTTCACCCGCTCGTCGTACACCGCGATCGCGGTGAGGAGCGTGTTCACATCGGAGTCCTCGGGGTCCGCGAGGCCCAGTTTCGTCGCGCCAACGAGGTTCTCGTCGCGGCCGATCAACGGGCCTTTGACAGAGGTCTTCGACCCCACATCGTCGTCCCGGTCGACGCACAGGACTAGGGTCTTCATCGCTCTCATTCACCACCGGCCGGTGCCTATATCAAAGTTTGTCTCCGACTCTGTTGCCACGACACTACACTCACCGCCGGGACCCCTGGCGGTGGACACCTCGAGCGGGACGCGGAGTCCCACGCCCCAGGTCTTTCGGCACAGTACGGGCCCCCTTTCCTGGTGGAACTTTTCCTCAAAAGTTTAATAAACAGCCGGCCGAATCGTCGGGAAGAATGGCGAAGAGGAAACCCTCGAAGTCCCTCAAGGCGGAGATCACGGAACTCGCGGCCGTCGTCGAGGAGTCCCAGACGTGCGCCGCATGCGGGAAGGCGATGAAGGCGGACGCGGCGACGTGCCCGCACTGCGGCACTCCGGCGAGGGAGGGGGAGGAACTCCACGAAAAGGCGGAGGAGTCCCTCATGGACCTCGAGAAGCATCTCGCGGACACGGGGGACGCGCCCGCCCCCGAGGGCCCGATCCACGAACCCCCTGCGAAGCTGGGTCTAGTGTCCGCAGCGGACGTCGTCGCCGCGGTCGAAGCCCCGGAGCCCGCGCCCGATCGGGGGCCCGTTCCCGCGCCCGTCGTGCAGGCGATCGTGGAGGTCGTGCCGGAGCCTTCCCCGGAGGTGGAGGTCGGGCAGGAACAGGAGCTCGAGGGCTTCATCGAGGACATCGAGGCCGAGGTCGGGCCGGGAGAACGCGAACCGCGGAACGCCCCCAAGGCGGGGCCCGCGGTCCGAAAGTCGACGGTCCGCGCCGTCCACACGACCGCGACAGCGTCCCGGTCGAGCCGCTGGGTCGCGCCCGTCGCCGCGGGCCTCGTGATCTACGTCCTCGCCCTCTTCCTCATAGCCCTCCTCGGCCGGTTCGTCGTCGCGTCGTTCATGATCGTCGGGACGTTCCTCGTCTTCGCGGGGATCCGCGCTCGCCCCGGTCCCTCGGAAGGGGGAAGGGTCGGCGGGCCTGCTCGGATGATGGAGTACGTCTGCCCGCTGTGCGGGACGGAGATCCCGGCCCGCGCGAGCCAGTGTCCGACGTGCGGTGCCGTCTTCGAGGAGTGAGAGCGCCTAGAGGTAGCCGAGCCCCTCCTCGATCCGCCCCATCTCGATCGGGGTCGTGCGGCTCCCGATGATCGCCCCGCGGGTGTTCGCGACGAGGCACGCGCCGATTTGCGCGGTCCCGTAGTTCGCGGTCGTCGTCCGGACCGAGGCCCCGAGGACCTCCTTCAGGAGGCCCATCTCCTCCTCCGTCGCGTGGGGGTGGCACAGGACGCCCTTGTTCGTCGCGACCGCCGCGGAGCCGACGGTCCGGACCCCCGCCACGGTCCCCCGCTGCGCGGGGACGCCGAGGGCCGTGGAGACCTCCCGCAACGTCGCCTCGTCGAACCCGGGGTGCACGACGGCGCCGTGATCGTTGCACAGGATGTTGTTCCCCGCCGCGTTCAGGCGGTGGCCGATTCGCTTCATGCGGGGGATCCCGAGCCGCGTGAGCTCCGGCGCCTCCGCGAGCCCGCTCACGACGGCCCCCGTCGAGTTCATCGCGATGAGGGAGCCCACGACGCCGCTCCCTCCGAGGGTGGTCTCGACGAGCCGGACCTCGAGGGCCTCCGCCATCGCCCTCCCGGTCCGCCGCGGGACCTCCGGGCCCGCGACGAGGACCTCGTCGTTCGCCGCCGCGTACACGCCGACGTAGGGGTTACCGTTGAAGTCCAATCGCTTGAGCAGGAAACCCCCTCATTCCTCGGGGAGGGATACCTCCACGCGGCCGTCCTCGAACTTGATCGTGCGGAGCTGGATCCGCTTCGGCGGTTTCTCGATCCCCCGGGTCCACAGGGCCTTGTTCACCTCGGGGTCGATCCAGACGTCCTCCCGCTTCGCCTTCGTGTGGCGCATGACGAACTCGCGGATCGCCTCGACGGCCCGGGGGGCTCGCTTCGTCCGCACGGCCTTCAGGGCGTCCCGCAGCGGGACGTTCAGCACGCGCTCCTCCTGCTCCTCCTCCGCCATCGCCTCACTTGTCCATGTGGCCCCGCCGCCAGCTCCGTCGCTTCGGCTGGCGGGTGACCCTCCGCGCCGTCCGTTGCATCACCCACGCGGGCACGCGCCGGTTGCTCTTCACCGCCGCGAGCAGGCGCAGCTTCCGGCCCAGGGGCTTCGTCGTCGACATCCCGTCACCGCCTCTCGATCTTGATCTCCCGCTTCTTCGGGATCAGACGCATCAGGATCTGCCGGAGGGTCTCGTCGTCGATCACCCGCTGCACCCGCCCGCTCTGCGCGAGCGCGATCAACTGGCTCTCGATCGACTCCGTGAGCTCCGGGTACGCGAGCTCGATCCGTCCGAGCCGCTCCCGGGCCTCCGGGGTCAGGATCTGGCGGAGGATGAGCTGCCGTTGCGCGAGGGCGTTCTCCCGGGCCTGGGCGTTCGCCGCCGCCTGGTCCTGGGCCTGCGCGTACTCTGCGAGCTTTCGCCGGCGAATCGCGTCCAGCTCGTCGTCGTCCATGGACATCACTTCACTCGCCCGTACTTCATCATCTGGGGGTTCGTCTTCGCCATCTCGATCAGGATGTCGTACGCGAACCGGTCCACGAGCTTGCGGCCGGAGGGCGTCAGGATCCGCCCGCGCTTCTCCCGGATCCCGACGTAGCCGGCCTCCTCGAGCTGCTGGAGGGCGGTCCGGACGATGTTCCGGCTCCCCTTCCGGGGGTGGTACGGGGCGGACCCGTCGTCCCGGGCCCCGCCGAACTCAGCGGAGAGGCGGGACGTGCCGATCGGCCCGAGGATGTACACCTTCCGGAGGATCGCGGCCGCGCGGAGGAACCACCAGTCCCTCTGGACGGGCGACTTCTCCGTGTGCACGCCGGTCCGGGCGAATGGCGCCCAGTCGGGTGCCGCCACCTTCCCCTCGGACTGGAGATGGGTCGCAATCCGCTGGAGTAGAGGCAGTGCGGGGACATCGAACGCCGTCGTCATGGATTCCTCTCGTCGAGGCTTCGGTTCATAAAGGGAGCGGATATAAGAAGCTTGCCCGGCGCCCCCTGGTTTTACGGTGCCGTTATCTATGGAGGAACGCGTCCCTCTCTGCGATGCGGACCGTCGTCGGGGTCACGGGGGCCTCCGGGGCCCCGTACGCATACCGGCTGCTGGAGACCCTCGAGGGGGAGATCGACCTCATCCTCAGCCGGGACGCGGAGGAGGTCGTCCGCCTCGAGACGGGTCGGGAGCCCACGGACATCGCGAAGCTCGCGACCCGCTCGTTCCGGAACGAGGACATGGCGGCCCCGCCCGCCTCTGGGGCCTATCCGTTCGACGCGATGGTGATCGTGCCCTGCAGCGGGACGACCCTTGCGAAGATCGCGGCGGGGATCGCGGACAACCTGATCACCCGCGCTGCCGCCGTCGCCCTGAAGGAGAGGCGGACCCTGATCCTCGTGCCCCGGGACACGCCCCTGAGCCCGATCATGCTCGAGAACCTGCTGAAACTCGCGAACGCCGGGGCCACCGTGCTCCCCGCGATGCCCGGCTTCTACCACCGTCCGAAGACGGTCCAGCAGCTCGTGGACTTTGTCGTCGCGAGGATCCTCGACCACCTCGGCCAGAAGCAGGACCTCGTGGAGCCGTGGAAGGGGATGCCCCCGGAGAAGCGCTAGGGTTTCGGCGGGACAGGACCTGCCCGGCCGCTCGTCTCGATCACCCGGTCGAACTCCTTCCGGAGAAGGGTGAGTTCGTCAGACCCCAGGGAGCCTGCCGTCACGGGGATGATCAGTGTCACCTCGTGGACGCTCGCGAGGTCGTTCACCTTCTTGATAAACTTCAGGACGCGGTCGAAGGAATTCTCGACGACGAGGTACTCGAGGCCGTCCAGCAGGACCGCCCCGCCCTTCGTCCGCTTGATGAAGTTGCTCAGGGCCCGCATCATCTCGAAATCGATCCGCTTCGGGTCGATGGACTTCGGGCCGGTGTCCGTGTCCGTGAGCCAGTACAGGTCGACGCCCTCGAACCCGAACTCCTTCCGGAGCTTCTCCTGGAACGTCGTGCTCATCGCGAGCCCGGGCACGTCCTTCTTCACGATGGAGTGGAACCACTCGAGGGCGAGGTCGTTCTCCGGCGCGAGGACGAGGTAGTTGTAGCCCCTCTGGATCTCCTGCAGGAGAGCGCCGCACGCCTCGCACCGCGTCTGCATGAGGTCTGCGGTCTCCGCGACGATCTGGATCTCCCCGCACGACGGGCACTTCGCGGTGACCATCCGTTTCTCGGCGGGGCGGCTGACGTCGAACTCCCTCTGGCAGTTCGGGCACCGGCCGATCTCCAGGGCGCAGCTCTCGTGGTACACCTGCCCGCACCGGCACTTCAGCGCGGCCTTGAGGTCCACGATCTCGTTCCGGCAATGCGCGCACGTGAGCATCCGCTGCCGGGCGAGGTCCTCGAGCTCCGGGGGCGGCGGGGGCACCCCTTCCCCGAGCGGGGCCGCGGGCGCGAACGTCTCCTCCTCCGGCGGGATGAACTTCGAGCGGTGCTCGTACAGCAGCCAGGTCCCGATGGCGAGGCCCGCGGTGGAGGCGATCGAGAACGCCCAGAAGATCGGTCCCGTGATGAATGCGTTCGTGGCCCCGAAGAGGGCGAAGAACGAGGGGACGAAATAGAACAGGACGAAGAGGATGATGAACACCCGCGCGATCCACAAGAGCCACGGGATCCGGCCCGCGCCCGGGCGGTACTTCAGCGGATGGCGGGCGCGGTACCCCGCGAAGATCTTGTCCTGGAACCACGACGTGAGGTACGCGGTCACGATCAGCACGATGAACAGGGTCTGGGGGTTCTCGAAGAAGTCGAACCCGCGGAACCGGGCCGAGTCCCCGGAGATCGCGTTCGCGTTGTACGAGGCCCCGTACGTCAGGATCTCCCCCGCCGGGGTACGGATCAGGTTGGCGCGCCCGGTGACGATGTCGAAGTCCTGGAAGCTCAGAGTGCCCACCAGGTAGTCCGTCTCCGCGGATTCGATTGTCCCCTCGAACCGGGACGGCGCGTTGATCCCGAAGCCCCGGATGAAGAATCCCGGAGCGTTGTTCCCCGTCGCGTCCGAGGTAAAGTTCAGCCGGAACCGGACCATTTGTCCCGCGTAGCCAGTGACGTTGTACCGCACGGTACGCCAGGCGGCGGTGTCCGGGAGGACCGTGTCGCCGTCCTCGTTCGTCAGGTCCGTCCACGTCACGTTCGAGGTCCCGGGTCCGACTTCCAGGCGCAGGCGGTCCGCAGGACCGTCCGCCCTCCCGATGTACCGGAAGGACACGTTCGCCCACGTCGCGAACCGCAGGTCCGTCTCGTTGAGCCCGGGCTCCAAGTACGTGTGGGCCGCCATCGCGGTGGAGTTATCGTACCTGCCCAGCAACGGGTTGCCGGACCATGTGGCATCGTTCCCGTGCCAGAGGGCGGTCATCCCGTCCGCCATCAGGACGGAGTGCCAGCCGTTCTCAACCCTCACCGGCGCCCAGGGTTCCGGGGCGAACTCCCCCATCGCCTGCGAGAAATCGAACACCCGGTGGAGCGCGTTCGCGAGGGCGACGTCCGAGAACCGGAACCGCCAGTTCTGGGAGACCGTGTACGCGTTGTTGATGAACCGGATCTCGAGCCGCGCCGTGGAGTTCGCCCCCGTGCCCACGAGGCCCTCCGAGCTCCGCTCCACGGGGAACCGGCTCTCGAGGATGTCCGCGGCGTTGATCATCACGTACCGGACCTCGCTCCCGAACCCCGGGGCGGCGTACCGGATCCCCTCCACCTCGTTCTCGAGCAATGCGGTGTAGGCGAGCGCCTCGGTGCTCCCGAGGGTTCCGTCCTCGACCGCGGGGACGGGGGACCGGGGGTATGCGAACCCCCGGGGGATCGCGCCGTACTCGTCGAACATGTGGACGATCTTGTCCCGGAGAATGCGGGCCTGGTCCCCCGTGAGAGTCCACGTGATGTGTCCCCCGCCGCTCAGATCGCCGAGGCCGATGAGCTCGAGGTCCGTCGAGATCCGCACGCTCCCCGTCTGCGCGTCGACGCGGTCGATCACGTTGATCATCGACAGTGCCGTCAGGAGCGCGAGGAGGGCGACGCGCTGGCGGCGGGTGAGCATGACGCCGCGGCATCAAGATGGCTTCCTTAAAAGCTTTCTCGGGATGTTCTCGGACGGCGCAATGACGCGCGCCCGCCGCAAAGCGTTAAGCCGCGCACGCTCATCCCAACCCGATGATTCCGCCGGCGATCTCGAAGCTCATGGAGGGCGGGGTCTACCTCGAGAAGGAGTACGAGGCCGTCTCCCGTACCCTCGAGTCGATCGGGCTCTCAAGCTACGAGGCGAAGGGGTACATCGCGCTCGTCGCGCACGGCCACGGCAGCGCGGAGATGATCGCGGAAACCGCGCACATCCCCCGCACGTCCGCGTACAAGGTCCTCCAGTCCCTCGTGACGAAGGGCTTCGCGATCTCCACGAGGGGCCGCCCCACGATCTTCAAGCCGGAGCCCCCCGCGAAGATCAAGGAGAAGGTGATCGAGCGGCTCGGGGAGAGCTTCGACAAGCTCGACATGATGCACGAGATCCTCCGGGACAAGGGCGAGCCGCAGCTCGTGTACACGGTCGCGGGGAAGGCGCGCGTGATGGAGAAGATCGGGGAGATGCTGGACACCGCGACGGGCGGGGTCACGATCGCGACCCCCGCGTTCTTCGAGATCCGCGAGAAGCTCGCAAAGAAGATCGAGAACGCGTTGGAGCGAGGGGTCCTGATCAAGTTGATCACCGAGCCTGGGCAGAAGGTCCCGGAGGGCGCGAAGGTGTACTACCGAAAGGGCCTGATCGCGACGGACATCATCGCGGACAGCGAGCGGGCGATGATCGCGGCCCCGGACCTGACCGCGTGCGGGTTCACGGACAACGCCGCCCTCGCGGCGCATCTCGACGCGTTCCTTCAGATCCTGATGACGGAGAAGGAGTGAGGGGGTCCGCCTGGCGACGCGGGCGGAGGAGTTCGACGTCGTCGTCGTGGGCGCGGGGCCTGCGGGCGGGTACACGGCGGGGCGGATCGCGAAGGCGGGGTACGAGGTCGCCCTCCTCGAGGAGCACCGGGAGATCGGGGAACCGATCCAGTGCGGGGGCCTCGTCACCCCGCGGGTCTTCGACATCGTTTCGTGCAAGGAGACGATCATCGGGGAGGTCCACGGCGCGGAGATCTTCTCGCCCTCCGGGCGACGGATCGTGATCGATGGCGGGGATCGGGAGGCGGTCGTCGTGGACCGCGCGATGTTCGACCGGGCGATCGTCACGCAGGCCCTGCGGAACGGGGCGCACTCCTTCCTAGGGGCCCAAGCGGCAGCCGCGCGGCGGGAGAATGGCGGGGTGGAAGTCCTGGTGGACCAGGATGGCCAGAGCCGTCGCCTCCGGTGCAAGATCCTGATCGGCGCGGACGGAGTCCGCTCGAGCGTCGCGAAGTGGTTCAACATCCTCCGCCCGAAGAAGATCCTCCCGGGCTTCGAGGTCGAGATGGTGGGCGTCGAGAGCGATCCGGGCCTCGTCCAGTTGTTCGTTGGACACGACTATGCCCCCGGCTTCTTCGGGTGGATCATTCCGAGCGGGGACACGGCCCGGGTCGGCCTGTGCATGGACGCCGGGAACACGTACGCCCAGCTAGAGAAGATGCTCGCGCACCCCACGGTACGGCCGTTCGTGAAGCGCGCCCAGCCAATCCTCTACATCGCGGGCGGGATTCCGCTCGGGTTCCCGAAGAGGAGCCACGCGGACAACGTGATGATCGTCGGCGATGCCGCGTGCCAGGCGAAGGGGACGAGCGGGGGCGGGATCTTCACGGCCCTCCTCTGCTCGACGTTCTGCGCGCAGACCGCGATCGAGGCCTTAGAGCGAGCGGACTATGGCGCGAAAATGCTCCATCGCTACCACAAAGCTTGGACTGGCAGCATGGGGAAGGAACTCCGGAAGGACCTCGCGATCCACGATTCGTTCTCCCGCCTGACGGACCCGCAGATCGAAGAGATCTTCGACATCCTCGACAACCCCCAGGTCCTCCGGATCATCCAAGAGATGGGGGACATCGACTTCCCTTCCAAGGTGGGATGGGCGCTCCTGCGGGAGGAGCCTCGACTCCTGAAGTACCTCGGGAAAGCACTCCGGGCGATGGTGGCGAAGACCGTCGGATTCTAGGCAGCGTCCGTCCGCGCGCGGAGTCCGGGTTGAAAAACCCCCTCGATTCACCGATGCACGACTTTGCGCTTCTCCTTGCCGGTGATTGCGGTGAACGTGGAAAACACACCGCCTCCGAGTGTGGCCCCCAAGAGTCCCATGTCGATCATGCCGGCCCGTCTCCCTTGGAGGACAAACCAAGCGAGTGCGGCGAAGACGAGGAGGAATACGACGGCGGCGATCCCGAATGCGACGCGCCGTCGTGTTGTGATTCGAACCCACTCAACTCTGGCGACCGCCTTAGCCGTCATCCCCCAGTTCAGGAAGGAGAAATAACCCCTTGAACGTTGCGAAAACCACCGCGGACGAGGAGATGAAGGGCGTGGGCAGGTTCCCAGTCCTTCATGGACCCGTTCGGGCGGGGTCGATCAACACCTACAGCGTGTACCGCTGCCCTTCCACGGGTAGCAGCACCTCGCGTCCCTCGAGAACCTCGGCGAGAGCCTCCCGGTGGTCCCCGTGCATCAGGACGACCCGCTGCGGGTCGCACCCGTCAATGAATCGCACGAGGTCGTCGTGGCCCGCGTGCGCGGAGAAGTCGAACTTCTGCCACTCGCAGCGGATCTTCACGTCGGCGCCGTCGAGCTCGACGAAGCCCTCGTCCATCAGTCTCCGGCCGTTCGACCCCTCGACCTGATAGCCCGTGAGGAGGATCGCGGACCGCGGGTCGTCCCGGACCGCCTGGAGGTACCGGATGATCGGCCCGCCATCGAGCATCCCGCTCGTCGTCACGATCGCATCCGCCTCCAGGGCCTGGCGGGACCCCCGCTCCGAGCGGACGACCTGCACCCGGTTCATCGCTTCCCGCAGCTTCTTCGCGGACCGCAGGTACTCGGGATGGTCCATGTAGATATTGTTCACCTTCTTCCCCATCCCGTCCAGCCACACGTCGAACTTCCCCGCTGCGAGGGTGAGGAGCATGTCCTGGGTCCGCCCCACAGCGAAGGCGGGGATGAGGGCGATTCCGCCGCGGTTGTTCACGGACCGGATCTTCTCGAGGAACTCGTGCTGGGTCTTCAGCCGGTCCGGATGGTTGCGGCCCGCGTACGTGGACTCGATCACGAGGGTGTCGCAGGGCACGGGGCGGGCTCCCTTCACGAGGTCCGTCGTGAGGGTGTGGAGGTCCCCCGTGAACACCGTCGTCTGGCTCCCGTTCACCTCGAACATCGCGGCGCCGGGGATGTGGCCCGCGGAGTGCAGGGTGACCTGGAGGGGGCCCGCGTCGATGTTGTCCCCGAAGTCCACGGTCCGCGTGTTCCGCCGGGTCGCGTCGATGTCGCTCTCGTCGAACGGGGCGTCGTATCCTTCCGCGTTCGCGACCTTCAGGCTGTCCTCCTGGAGGAGGTCCGCGACATTGGCGGTGGGCGGCGTGAGGATCACCTCCGTGTCGTGGCGGCCGCACAGCCATGGCACCATCCCGGAGTGGTCCAGGTGCGAGTGGCTGACGAACACGCGGTCCACGGGCGGCGCCTTCATCGGGTACTGAGGCGGGTCCCGAGGGAGCATCCCGTAGTCGAAGAGCAGGGTCTCGGAGCTCTCCCGGAGGAGCATCCCGAGGCGGCCGACCTCCGTGGCCCCGCCGAGGAACTGGATTTCCATTCTGTCGACGGTCGCGAGGGGCCCAACCCAATTAAGGATTACGTGGGGTTCAGGTCCCGAGGAAGAGCGGCTGGCATCGGATCGCCCGCCCCATCCGGCGGACCCCGAGGAGGGTCATCGCGGCCGCGAGGAGGCGGTCGTTCCCGAAGAACCGGTCCGCGAGGTGCTTGATCCGCCGGCCCCGATCGAGCGGCCTCCCCACGGCGGCCCGCCATCGGGTCTCGTACGCCTCGAGGGGCGTCCCTTGGAGCACGTGGTCCGCGGCGGTCTCCCCTGCAATCCGCCCGCAGATCATCGCGACGTTGATCCCCCCGCCGTTCGTCGCCATCACGTGACCTGCCGCGTCCCCCACGAGGAGGACGTTTTCCTTCACGGTCCGGGGGACAGGGCCTTCCACGGGCACGTACCCGCCAGTCCCGCGCGCGTGCGGGAGCCCCTGCTGGTCCAGGAACTTGTGGAACAGGGTGTCGAGCCGGCCCTTGAAGTGCTGCCACGTCCCGAGGCCCACGTTCGCGCACGCCCCCTTCGGGATGATCCACGCGTACCCGCCGGGCGCGAGGTTCCCGAAGAACAGGTCCGTCCCGGAGTCGAAGTCCCCGTCGATCGTGCAGCTCATCGCGGGGCCCGCGACGGGCCACTCGAGGCCCACGCTGCGGGCGACCGTGGAACGGGGGCCGTCGCTCCCGATCACGACCTTCCCGGACACGGTCCCGTGGTTCGTCGACACGTCCTTTCCGCGGACGCGGTGGACCGTGGTCTCCGTCCGGAGCTCCGCGCCCTCCTCGACGGCCTGGTCCGCGATCCCCTGGTCCATCCTGTCGCGGGCGACCGTGAACCCGCGGAAGGGGATGTCCCAGTGCCGGCCTCCGGGGCTCCAGATCCGGATCACGTCCGTGTCGATCTGGCGGACCCGCTGCGGGGCCTCCATCAGGTCGTCCAGGCCGTCGACCGTGGGGAAGATCGTCCGCACCTCCTCGTTCCTCGCGACGTACTCGCCGCACTGGACGGGGACGCCGATCTCCTTTCGGCGGTCCAGGAGGAGGACCTTCAGCCCCCGGCGGGCCGCGTACCGCGCGGCGGACGACCCCGCCGGCCCCGCCCCGACGACCACGACGTCGTACACGGGCGCCCCCTCACGTCTGGCGGGAGAGCACGAACTCCACGAGGTCCCGCATTCTCCCCGTGGCCTCGACGTCCGGAAGCCCCTCCAGGGCGTCCTTCGCGTTGTCGCCGAACCGCCGGGCCTGCGCGCGGGCCTTCTCCACCGCGCCGGACTCCCGAATCATCCGGAGCGCGGTCTGGACCTCGCCCCAGTCCTTCTTCCGCTTCCGGAGGATCCGGATCAGCTCGGACCGGTCTGAGACCCCGCCGTCCTCGAGGGCGTGGATCGCGAGGATCGTCACGTTCCCTTCCTTGATGTCCATCCCGGGCCGCTTCCCCAGGGTGTGGCCGTCCCCGACGACGTCGAGGATGTCGTCCACGATCTGGAACGCGATCCCGAGGTTCATCCCGTAGTCCCCCGCCGCCTCGATCTGGTCGAGCTCGCCCGTCCCGAGGAGGGCGCCGACCCGGGCCCCCGTCGCGATCGGCATCGCGGTCTTCCTCGTGATGATGTTCAGGTACTCCTGCCAGCCGAGGTCGACGTTCCCGACGTGCCGCTTCTGGAGGATCTCGCCCTCTGCGAGGGCCGCGCACACGCGGGCCGTGAGGTCCACGATGTCATCGTCGAGCTTCCCGCCGATCCGGAACGCCTTCGAGAAGAGGAAGTCGCCCGTGACGAGGGCCTCCTGCAGGCCGTACTTCAGGTACGCGGCGGGGCGCCCGCGGCGCTGGGTGCCGCCATCGTTGATGTCGTCGTGGATGAGGGTCGCGCTGTGGATGAGCTCGAGGGCGGCCGCGATGTCGACGGTCTTCTCGACCGCCTTGCCGCCGACGGCCCGGAACGCGAGGAGGGTCACCGTGGGCCGGATTCGCTTCCCGCCGGCGCCGATCACGTACTGGGCGATCTCCGTGAGGAGCGGCTCCTCGGACACGAGGGATTCCCGGATCCGGTGCTCGACGAGATCGAGCTCTTGAGAGACGCCGAAGTCCCAGGTCGTCGTCATCCCGAGGGCCCTGATTGCGACTTAGGGTCCGTCGTTATATAACGGTTTGGTACCGACACGAGACGGCTCCTGAACGGACCGTCCGTCGGGGCCGTCCAAGGAGGGCGCGGAGGCCTCACGCCGTGCGCGCCGCGACCCTCGCCGCGACGGTCGCGACATCGACCGTGTGGTCCCGGACGGCGTCCCGGATCGAGGGGGAGATCGCCCGGAGGTACGAGTGGATCATGTTGTCGCGGTTCCCGATCCACTCTGCCATCATCACGACGGGGACCATGATCGTGATGAACGGGTAGAACAGGGAGGTGTCCCCGAGCTCCTTCGTCGCGTGGCTCAGGGCGCGGCGGGAGAACTCCGCGGTCCGCTCGGAGTGCTCCTCGTAATCCCGCATCGTGAGGTTCGGGTTGTACCCCTGCAGGCTCGGCATATTCACGAGCTCGTTTTCCCGCATCGCGACGAGGGCGAGGTTCGCGATCCCCGATCGGAGGTCCTTGTGGACCCCGACGAAGTGGTTCAGGCGGGTGATCACGAGGTCGTAGTAGAACCACGCGTTCACGGTCCCCTGGAGCTCCCGGGGGCTCACGGGCTCGGACAGGAAGCACATGTCGATGAGGTTGTAGTACGTCGCGCCGGAGAGGGCCTGCGAGATCCGCTCGTGCCACTTCAGGTCGGCGTCCGGCGCGCTGAGGCCCGCCGCGATCCGCTTCAGCTTCGAGAGGTCCATCGTCGGGTGCTTCTGGAACATCGTCAGGGCCTGCCCGAGGATCAGCCGGTCGTCCACCCGCTGGAGCTCGTAGAACAGGTCCTGCCCGTTCGGGGACTCGAGGAAGAGGCGGTTGAACGCGGCGGTGATGTTCGTCATCAGGTCGAACATCCCGAGCTGCTCCTGGTTCAGGCTGAGGGCGAGCTCCTTCCGGAACGTGTTGATGTCGAAGCCCGGGTCAATCATCGACGCGAGACAGTGGTGGTACAGGTCCTTCGCCTCGATGAACGTGTACCGGCCCGTGTCGATGAGGTCGTCGAGGAGGCCCGCCTGGCAGTGGTGGAGGACCTTCGCGATCATCGACCGCCGCAGGTTCTCCGTCGTCATCCGGCTCTCGTACCGCTGGGTGATCATCGTCGCCCCCGCGGCGAAACGGAGGGTCTGGCCGTAGTTCCAGAGCTCGTCCGCCTCCTCCCACATCGCGTCCTCCGGGAGACCCGGCGGGCGCAGGCTCAGCGGGGACCCGCGGATCGACTGCTGCATCCGGCGGAGCTCCTCCGTGACGCGGGTGATCTGGTTCTTCAGGGCCGTCTTGGGGAACCCGAAGTCGTGGTAGTCGAAGAGGCCTTCCGCGTAGCCCCCGAGCCGCAGCACGAACTTCGTGAGGAGTTCCAAATCATCCGGCGCGATCTCGATCGAAACCATTCCGCTCCTCGGCACGTTCCCGTGGGGCGGGAGGCCATAAAGGGCTTCGTCGGTGGTTATCCCCGGCCATTCTTACGGAAACAAACGCGCTAGGACAATTCCATATCCGAGAAAAATATCAGGCCGGATAATCACGGCGATACCCTCTATACCGCGGGTCCGGCTCGGACGACTGTCTCCGGCAATGGCAGAACCTCCACTCCTTGAATCGCTGGGGGCCGTCACCGCCTTGTTCATCTCGATCCTCATCCTCTCGGCGGTGGGCCGCCAGGCCACCCGAAAGTCGTTCCAGAAGCGGACGTTCCTGTTCTCCCTCATCCTCCTGATCACGGCGATCGTCTCGAACATCCTCCTGACCCTGTACATCAAAGGCCCGGGCTCGGATCCGAGCCAGGCGCTGATCACCACGAAGCGGGTCCAGGGGACGTTCGACCTCCTGTTCGCGATCTCGATCGGGATCTTCGTCCTCGCGACCGCGAAGCCGGAGATCGACTCGTGGAAAGCGTTCCTGGACCACCTCAAGAAGCAGTTCCCGAACCCCTTCCTGTTCTACGGGTTCGTCCAGGTCCTGGCGATCGCCGTGCTCTGGATGTCCGAGCCGCGGCCGATCACCGTGGGGACGGCGACCCGAATCGAGTTCCCCTCGATCTTCCTGTTCACGGGCGGGCTCGCGTTCGTCACCGTGATGACCTACGTCCCGTTCATGCTCCTCACGTACATCCGGAAGGTCCAGCCGCGTCCCTCCGTGAAGCGGGACGTGTACCTGATCATCGCGGGCGTCCTCGGGTACACGATTCTCGAGTTCGTCGTCGAGGTCGTCCTCCCGTACTACGCGATCGACGTCCGGGCGGGCGGGTTCATCGTGGAGATGGGGCTCGTCGGCCTCGTCGCGTTCGCCGTGCGGGAGAAGGGGTTCCTCGAGGATCTCCTCGTCCCCCAGGCGGAGGCAGCCCTGTCGACGGCGCCCTCGTTCCAGCTCCGCCGGGGGTTCACGTACCTCGTCCTCGAGGAGAATCCGGCCCACGCCTTCGAGATCTTCCGGGACCTCGTCACCCACGGGGCGGAGGGGTTGTGCATCACGCGGAAGCCCCCGAAGATGGTCGCCCAGGACTACGGCCTTGAGCGCACCCCGATCCTCTGGCTGAGCCGGGTCGCGAACCAGAAGAACTGCGTCCGCCCCTCCCCGCCGGAGAACGTAGCGATGGCCGTGGAGCACTTCATCAGCGTCGGCGAGAACCCCGTCGTCCTGCTCGACGGGTTCGAATACCTCGTCTCCCACAACGACTTCCAGAGCATCCTCGCCCTCCTCCACGACTTGAACGAGAACGTCTCGATCCGGGATTCGATCCTCCTCGTTCCCCTGGACCCGAAGGCCCTGAACGAACGGGAGTTCGCCCTGATCAAGCGCGAAGTCCAGGTGATCGAGGCACCGGACGGCCCCCGCATGGGCCCCCGAGTCGAGCTCGAATATCCGAAGGTCACCCGGAAGGGCCGCGGCTCGTAGTCGACGATCCCCAAACGTATTTGGCGGGGGAATGGGATGGATTCCGTCGATGGATGAACTGGACGAGATTCGGGCGAAGAAGCTCGCGGAGCTTCAATCGTACGGAGAGGCCCAAGCCCTGAAGAAGTCCGCGAAGCCGGTCCACCTCACGGACGCGACCTTCGATTCGGAGACCGCCCTTCGCGGGGTTGCCCTCGTCGACCTCTGGGCCGCATGGTGCGGGCCCTGCCTGCGGATCGCCCCCGTGATCGAGCAGCTCGCTGCGGATTACGCAGGGCGGGTCCGAGTGTACAAGTTGAACATCGACGAGAACCCCGTGATCCCAGGGAGGTTCGGGGTGCAGTCGATTCCCACCCTCATGATCTTCAAGGATGGCACGCTCGTGGACGGGATCATCGGGGTCGTCCCCCGCCAGGAGATCGAGCGCGCCCTGCAGCGGTGGACCTAGCGGGCGAGGGGCCCGCTGGGCCGGGGTGCGACGGGCTTCAGGCTCTTCCGGATCTCCCGCACGATGCCGTAGAAGGCCTTCGCGGCGGGGCTGTCCGGGTGCTCGAGGACGAAGGGCTTCCCGGCGTCCCCGCCAACCACGATTCGCGGGTCGAGCGGGATTCGCCCTAGGAACGGCAGGCCGAGCTCCTTCGCGGCGGCCTCCCCGCCTCCGCGCTTGAACACGTCCACGGTCTTCCCGCAATGGGGGCACACGAGCCCGCTCATGTTCTCTACGATCCCGACGATCGGGAGGCGGACCGCCTGCGCGAACCCGATGCTCTTCCTGACGTCAAGGAGGGAGACCTCCTGCGGCGTCGTGACGATAATCGCCCCATCCGCATCGGGGATCTCCTGGGCGATGCTGAGGGGCTCGTCGCTCGTCCCTGGAGGTAGATCGATGACCATGAAGTCGAGGTCCCCCCAGTTCACGTCGATCATCATCTGCTTGATCGCTTTGATCTTCAGCGGGCCCCGCCAGATCACCGGTGTGTCCCTACCGACGAGGAGCTGGGCCATCGAGATCACCTTGACGCCGTTCGGCCCGATTGCGGGCTCGATCCCGTGGTCGCCGGAGATGATGTGGGCGCCTTCGACCCCGGCCAACTTGGGGATATCGGGACCGGTGACGTCCGCGTCCAGGAGACCCACCTTCGAGTCCGCCGCGAGGGCGACCGCGAGGTTCACGGCGACGGTTGAGTTATGGACGAGGACGCCTTCGGCGATGAAGTTGTGACTCCCGTCCACCTCGATGTCGAAGACATCGTCCGTTCCTCCATCTTCGATGGCCACCACCCGGTCCCAATAGATGTTTGACTGAGCGATGGCGTTTAGCCTGGAGGACCCGAGCAACCACGCGATCTTCCGGAGCGCGTCCCTCGACGGACAGGTCCTCCGGTCTAGATAGCCCTGCTTCACATACGTGTGCCCACCGTAGGTGCTCGGGACTTGCGCGTATCCGTACTTCCTAGAGAGCTCTGCCCACGTGAGGCCCGCCCTTCGGCACTCGGCCTCCACATCCTTCCACACCTCGAGAGGCAGCGTGTCCAAATTGGGATTCCGGCGTCGGCCCGCGACCTTCGAGGCCACCAAACGAAGCCGCTCCGATTTCCTCCCCCAGAAGCCGATCTGCGCGGCGAATGTCAGGATGTCTTCTCCAAGGACAAGCAGCCGAAACGAATTCAGCGCCGGGTGTCTAATCCCGTCCCGGACATAGTGGGAAGATCGTTCGTGTACGACGGAGTGAATCCCGAACCGCAGGAGGGCACGTTGAACATCGTTGGCGAGCTTCGGCGAGGATGAAGAATATTCGACCTTGTCGTCGTAGACTGAACCATCAGTGCTAAACAGGCCGCGCAATACGAAAGCGAGGATTCGATTTGAACTTCGAAATACAGGGGGAGGAAGGTTTTTCTCGGGCGAGAGGACGTCGACTCGTAAACGCCTGACGAGAGTCATGATCGCATTCCTTTGTCGCCCCCCCCTCTTGCCACTGGAAATCGAGTAACGGTAGCGAATTGCCCCCACCGGGCGAACTCGTAGCTCCGAGTCAATCCGTCCAACCGCCTCTCCAAGGACGTCGAGGATTGCTGAGTCGGCGTTCGTAAACCCCGGCGTTTGGCCTGTAAGCCCTCCGTCTCCCAAAAGCAGGCCCAGGACTCTTGCCTCGTCCTCCGTGAGTTCGTCCGGTCCGGGCGGTTCGGGAAGCCACCTGATCGTTGCAACGCGGTCGCCTGGCCTGAGTTCTCGCGTGGGCTTCCACGCCCCGTAGGTGTAGAGGAGATGATCCTCTGTGAGCCCAAGCTTCCTGCCACTCCGAAGGAGAAGACGTCGAATGCTCGCGCGCCGACCGAGGATTCCTTTTTTCTCACGGACGACGCTCTGGCCCTCCTCGTCGAGCGCGACGACAGGAGTTCCCAGCGACTCGATGGACTGCCAGTCCCCGTACCCGGTGAGGATGGCGGTCCCACGCCGGACGCATTTTCCAACGCCGCCCTTGCCTGACATCACGATGAGTTTGTGCTTGATGTTCCGCATCTTCTCCGCCATCCGCATCCGCTCTTTCATCGCGGCCATGATGTGCGGCGGGATCTCCGGGGATGGCTCTGGTTCCTCGGGCAACGAGAACTCTCTCCTTCCATCGCGTCTTACACCTCAGACGTATTAAAACGTGAGGCCGGGGGGAGGCCGAATGAGCGGAGACAGAGGGAAAGGAGGAAAGGTTTAAACCGCCCGCAAAGCCTCGCGCGCCCTGTCTCGAGTCCAGGAGATTCCGATGGCTGCCCGCCGCCGCGTCCGCTCGAAACCTGAGCGCACCCGAACCCCCCGCCACGCGGAGATCTCGGACGAGGAGAAGCTTCGTCGTGCGAATCTGCCGAAGGAGCTCTCTGCAAAGTACCACCCGTTCTACCAAGGCAAGGTGGAGATCGTCCCGAAGGTCCCGATCCGGGGCCATGAAGACTTCGCGATCTGGTACACGCCCGGGGTCGCGGAGCCCTGCCTTCAGATCAAGGCGGACCCGTCCAAGGTCTGGCAGCTCACGAACAAGTGGAACAACGTCGCGATCGTCACGGACGGGACGCGGGTCCTGGGCCTCGGGGACATCGG